>DASWZY010000123.1:0-28080 GCA_036407055.1 Binatia bacterium | reverse complement strand
CGCGCCGCCGCCTTTTACAACGAAGCGGATCGCGCCCATGGTATGATGATGCGCCTTGGCGATCTCGCCCGGCTTGACGAGCTGCGCGCCTAATAGCAGCGTGTGCGTCGTGTTGCCGCCGAGCGACGGTGTCGCGAAGGCGATGAAGCGGCGGAACGACTGCTCGAGATCGAGCCTCTCGCCGGCCTTTTCTAGCCCGCTCCAAATATCATTCCACTTCCACAGCGACGGCTCGAAGGAGGACTTCGGCTCGTAGTCGTCGCCGCGGCCGCGGACGATATTCCAGTACCCGAGCAGATTTTTTTCTTCCAGCGCACGGTTCAGCTCGTCGAGCTTCGTCATACAAAGACTTCAAATATCACTGTTGTGCGCGGCCTTGCAACGCATCGCACTGTGTCGTAACAACGTCGATTTTACCGGCGATTTCGTTGACTTGGTCCTGTATTCCCGTTATGAATGGATGTTCTGTTTCCGAGCCGTTAGCTCAGTCGGTAGAGCATCGCCCTTTTAAGGCGAGGGCCCTGGGTTCGAGTCCCAGACGGCTCACTTCTCATCGTCCCCGTCGTCTAGCCTGGCCCAGGACACCGGCCTTTCACGCCGGCGACACGGGTTCAAATCCCGTCGGGGACGCCAAACCTCCCAACACTTAGGCGAGTCAATCGAGAAGGTTTCGGCAAAGTTTCCGGTTTTCTGCCCCGCTTCCGGAAAACCGAATCCATCCGGTGTTGAAAGATCAGGCCACCACTTTGAAAACTCTGAAGAGCGGCTCTTCGTGGACGAGTTCGAAGGCCTCGGGGTAAGCACGATAAACTGAATCGAAACAGATGTTCTCGGGAGGCAGCCAGTAGTTTTGGCGTCGCTCGGTGATAATGACAAACTCGACTTTCTGCTTGCGAATGCCCTCCATGAGGATCTGCGGATTGCTGCTGGGAGGAAACCAGACTACTTTGTGCTTGCTATAGTGGTAAATTATGCTCCTGTCTCGTCCCATCACGATAGCGCTACTGGCCGTATTGGCGGCAATCCATTTGCCAGCCTCGATATCGACGTGAGAAGACAGTGTTGTCGGATCGAAGGTGAGATTGTGGCGACCCTCGTCAAGTTCTTGGCGGAAGCCGACGACGACAAGGACAGCAACAGTCACCGCCACGAGGATTCGTGGCACCGTCAACGATGATTTTTTCCGCAGCGAAGGAAGCTTCCGGAATCGCGACGAGAATGATGCAAAAGCCTGTGGAGCTTTACATGGGCGTGTCAATGCTATCCGGGCAGAAATAGCAGCGAGGGATGCCCAGAAGATTGCCGCTAGTGTGGGTTGGAGCTGTGCAGAGTGCCAAGCCCAGTAAACGGCATCGATACCAAGAAGAACTGACACGGGAAAGGTCCACGCGCCGACTATCCGCGGTCTTTGGCGGGCAAAACCAAGAAGGACTGTGCCTCCACGCCAAAGGTAGAGGCATGCCAGCGGCGCAACGGGCAAAAAGAATCTTATGTCACCGAACCACGGCCATAGCAGGCACATGGTTTCGTAAGAGATGAAGTACCACTCCGGCAAACTGCCTCCCCGACGCCACATCGACAAGCCCAAGCCGAGCAGGATAAGAAAGACCGGACCGGAAACCAGCGGCGAAAACCAAGAAGGATTTATGTACTCCTTCCGCGTCAAAAGTTTTGCTAATACCACCGCCTGATCGTTGAGATTCCGCGTCATACGCGCGGGAATATCGCCTAAGGTCGCCGTTCCCAGCTCGGGATAATTTCCATTCTTGACCTTTAGTTGAGTAAGATAGGATTTTGGATAACCTTCGAGCATCGGCCATTGAAGGGCCTCATGCTCCGTTGCCCAATGCATCCAGAGACCCTGAACCAGGATTCCAAGAAGTAAAAGAGGAAGAAAAGTCTTTAGCCGCCGCATTGCATTTGTTTTGTCCGCGAAAAAGGAGACGACCAAACAGCCAATAAGCCCTGCAAGGAGCGCGATTCCGGCGGAGCGGATAAGCAGCGACGCGGCTAATAAGAGACCGCAAAGCAACGATAGGGTTATCTTTACGCATGAATTTTTTGTAGGGTCTAATCGTACGGCTAGCCAGAGGGTGACCATACTGATAAAAAAGTACGGCAGATCGGAAGTAACAGAGCGTGTTGCTTGCGCAAAGAAAATCGGCGAAGTGGCGAGCAAGAGACATGAAATGACCGCGACCACTCGAGCTTGCAGACAGCGGAGCAGTTCGTAGCTAACAATCATTCCCAGTATTGAAGAGATTATCCCTGAGCGGAGGAGGACCGCATGACTACAGCCCGCTGTGGCGCAAAGCAACGCCAAGATCGCCGGGAAGCCAGGCGGGTACACAGTTTCCGGTGTGAAGTTGTAGCCATAGAAGCTCTCTTCGAGGAGCGAACGCGCGAGCTCGAAGTTAGGCATGCCATAAATAATGTCTTCAGTTCTTAACGCGAACGCGAACTGCAGGACGCCAATCGCCAAAAGCATTCCATACATAACGATGTCGGTTGCCGTACGGGATTCACACGAGGAGCGGTCTTGCAGTATCGGCAAACCTTCGCTGTTGACAACGCTATTTGTCATCATCGTAACGTTTAACCCGTCCATGTCCACGTCGGCGGCCAATTGGACACGGTACCGTACGACAACATCAGCGCGTGACTTGTTAACTGTACGGAAGTAACTGTCATGCCGGGCCTGTACTTGGAGATAGGGTAATCACCTGAATTCTGTAAAACTTTGACCCGGTCTAATTTCAAAACGCTTTTATACGTTTAGCGAAAGGTCGTAGAGATTCGAAGTCGGTCCCCATCGCATACTGAATTGAAAGAAATCGAAATTTAGAGCGGTAGAAATAAGCGCGAACTTTGGCGGTCAATGTAGGGTCAAGCGTACCCCCACTTCCAACCGAAACCGTTTCGGTGTTGATGGGTATTCGAGGGGTCAACGTGGGCCGTCGCGGGATTGACGCAAAGGGCGATTGAGGCTGGTTCCGCAATACGGCCGCTTAATTATTTCACTTCTCCGCCGTCACTCTTCTTTGCGGCTTTGGGGTTCAAATCCCGTCGGGGACGCCAAACTTTCTCCTTTCGTGCTATTCTCACATTCCATGCTAGCCTTCGTCGTGCCGCTGAAAAGCCGCCGCATCGCCAAGTCCTGGGATTATGTATCGCGCCTCTTCGAGCGCACGCTGCGCTCGCTCTGCGCGCAGACATCGCGCGAGTTCAGAGTCATCGTCGTCTGTCACGACCGTCCCGAGATTAGCTTCGATCACCCCGCGGTCTCATATATTCAAGTCGATTGGGATCCGCCGTCGATTTCCGACTTCAACGCCTTGTTGAAAGACAAGGGCCGCAAGCTCAGGACCGGTGTCTTGGCTGCTCGCGGATTCGCGCCGACGCACGCCATGGCCGTCGACGCCGACGATTGCGTCAGCAATCGTCTCGCCGGATTCGTGCGTGAAAATCCGGACCGGCACGGCTGGTACTTCGATACGGGTTACCTGCACCGAGATGGAAGCCGGCGGATATTTTTGAAGCCGCACGATTTCTACAACTGGTGCGGCACGTGCGCGATCGTTCGCTTCGATTGGATGGCGGCGAATCCGGCGCCGGACGGTGGAGAGTCCGTTGGTTTCGGCGGATCTTCGATGAGGAGGAAAATGATCCAACGCGGGATCGCGCTGGAGGCGCTTCCGTTCCCCGGAGCCGTATACATCGGCACAAAGCGCGGCGAAGGAACCGAGGCCAGAATACCGCTTAGCTGGCACCTGCGGCGCTACCCGAAAGGCGCGCTGCGTCCCGGCCGGAAATTATTTCACCACTGGTTTCATTCGGTGCCGATCACTCCGCAAGTCGCGGCGGAGTTCGGGCTTTAGAAAAATTGATTCATCGGCTATCCGTTTGACGTCGTTATTTCCGGGCCGATTTCGATGCGGAGTAAATCTTTTCCGACGACAAGCGCTCCGGAGTAAATCTTTCGCGTCGCGGGAATCAAATCCTCGTCCCTCGCGCCGCCGAAAAGGAGCAGGTGCGTATAAACGGCCAGCCTGGGATTGGTGCGGCGAAAGATCTCGCCGGCCTGCTCGGGCGTCGTGTGGTTGGCGGAAATTCTCTTCAGCTGCGCCGCGTTCTCCGCGCCTGCGCGGCCCGCGGCTGTGACTTCGTGAATCAGGACATCGACGCCCTTCGAGTGGCTGATGAGGTTCTCATTAAACGTCGTGTCGCCGGAGAGAACAGCGGCGCGTTTCTGAAAATCGATGCGGTAGCCATATGCGGGCAGCTCTTCGCCGCCGTGATCGACCTCGAACGCGGTCACGACGACGCCGTCTTTTTCAAATACGACGCCTTCCTTGATTTCGTGCGCCCGCAGCTCGGCTCCGGCCGCGGGATAATTTTTGCTCCGGACGCGAAGATCGGTCGCAAAGGCGAGCGGCAGGTGCCGCATCATTTGTTCCGTCCCCGCCGGTCCCCACACCGGCAGCGGCATGGTGCGCTTCCCCCACGGCCGGCCGATCCAGCCAGTCAGCCACAGGTCGGGAAAACCGACGACATGATCCGAGTGGTGATGCGTGAGGAACATGCCCGTGATATCGGCAAACGGAATACCGAGCTGATGCAGCCGCTGCATCGCACCCCGTCCCGCGTCGAAGATGAATTTCTCCGCGCCGACTTCCACCAGCGTGCTGGGCCCGAAGCGCTCCAGGCTCGGCGGCGGCGCGCCCGTGCCCAGCAGCGTGATACGGAACATGTCCAGGCTGGCTTCGATCATTCAAGCAACCCGCATTATTTCACGGCTATCCCTAGCTCCGCTTGCGCCTTGCGCAGCGGACCTGGATCGAAAAGATCGCCGATGGCGACGTCGCGCGGCTGCTCCAGAAGTTCTTTCGTGTCCTGCACGACAAGCCGCAGCCCGTCGAGCGGCATGGCGCCGTCCGCGCTGTAGACCCGCCACACGGCATCGTAGGTCGCGGCTGCGACGGGTGCATCCGCCCGCTGCCAGCGCTTGAGGAATTCGATGGTGCCGTCGCGGTTCGAGCGGATGAAGCCGTTCGCCCGAACGCCCGCTTTGATGACGCGCGCGATCTCGTCGGGACTTTCCCTCAACCGCCGGCTGTGAATTGTGAGGCCGCTTTGCGGAAAGCTCACGATCTCGTAGGCGCGCGCAAGGACCGCGAGGCCGAGCTTCCGCCCTTCGACGTCATAGGGCGGCGGCACCATAGCGGCGGCGGCGATGCCCTGAGTTACGAGCGCGATGCGCGCCTGCGCCGCGCCGGCTGAGACGTAATTCACATCCTTGTCCGGATTCAGATTGAATTTTTTCAGCACCGCTCGCGCGATGCGCGTCGGGCCCCCGCCCACCGCGCCGACGGCGATCGATTTTCCTTTGAGATCGGCCACGGATCTGATGGCCGAGGGCGCAAGGAGCATGAGCGTCGAAGAGGGCTCGAAGCAGGCGACAACTTTGAGCGGAAGGCCGAGCAGCGCGCCGCGCACGCCTTGCGGGATTCCCGCGGTATAATCCGTATCGCCGTTGGATATCGCCGCGAGCGCCGCGTTGCCGCGGATCAGGATGATCTCGGCGTCGAGTCCTTCCTGCCGAAGAAAACCGCGGCTTTGCGCGAGCGGAAAGGTCAGGAACTGGCCGCCCACATCCGGCACGGCGATGCGAATCTTGTCGATCGCTTCCGCGCGGTCGGCTAAAAACGCAACGAGCGCGGCGAAGCCTAAGCACGCCGCGATAATTCTCCAACCGGATGAAATCATTTGCCGTCCTTCTGCCTATGCCAATCGCCGCGGTGCTTGTCAATCGCTCCTGTTGTTTGAGGAGTTTTTACTTCGACGCGGTCATGATGTTACGATACGGCGTAATGCTCGCTTTCGTCGTACCGCTGAAAAGCCGTCGCGTGGCCAAATCCTGGGACTATGTATCGCAGCTCTTCGAGCGCACGTTACGCTCGATCTGCAATCAAATGTCACCGGCTTTCAAAGTGTTCGTCATCTGTCACGAAAAACCGCAAATCGATTTTCAGCATCCTGCCGTTTCCTATCTTAGTGTCGATTTTCCCGTTCCGGGATTCAGCGATCATCCCGCTTTGAATCTGGACAAGTACCGCAAACTGATCGTCGGGTTTCGCGCTGCGCGCGAGTCCGGCGCAACGCATGTGATCGAGGTCGATGCGGACGATTGCGTCAGCAACCGCCTTGCAGCAGTGGTTGCCCGGGAGACGGGGCGGGCGGGCTGGTACTTCGATTCAGGCTATATATATCGCGAGGGCTCCGGGCGGATTTACAGGAAAGGGCGCCATTTTTATGAGTGGTGCGGTACCAGTAATATTGTGAGAGTTGATCTGTTGGAGCTTCCCGAGATACTGGAGCGCGGTCAAGGCTCTCGTCTATTGGGGCACTCTCGTCTGCGCCAGCGATTTACGGACAGGATGACGCCGCTCGTCGCTCTTCCCTTTCCGGGCGCGGTTTACGTGCGGATAGAACGCGGAGAAGCGAACCATCATCGCGGCATGATTCCATTGATGCTGAGACATCAACCGTCTTGGATATTGCACCAGGCGGAACAATGCGTCCTAGAACTTTTCGGCTCCACGCACCTGACGCCGAGGATCGCGGCGGAGTTTGGTCTCTACCCGATCAACGCTGGATAGGGACTTGGTGGCGCAAAAAGACCAGCAGCACGGATGCTGCGAGATACGATGTGGAGATGAGGCTGAACGCGGGGCCGAAGCCGTAGTGCTCCATGATGCCGCCGGTCACGAGCGTCCAAAACGGAATCGACAGAAAGCCGATGAAATAATAAAGGCTGAACGCAGCGTCGAAGAGATCGTCCCCGACGAGGTCGCTGAGCAGCGCCTGCGTCAGCGTTTGCCGCGACGTCACGGCGGCGCCGTAAAATATGAGGTTCGCGTACAGCGACGACGAGACCTCGGTTTGCCATCCTAACCAAAAACTGGACACTGCGGAGACGAAGAGCGACGCTTGGATGACGAGCTTGCGGTTATATCGATCGGACAGCCAGCCCCAGAGGTAGGGTCCGCAGAGGCCCCCGATCTGGATGAAAAGGAAGAGGAACGCACCGTACGTGAGGCTCAGGCCGAAATCGCGGACGAAGTGCGGAATGATATACGTCTCGTTGATGTCTTGCCCGCGGCCGGCGGCGCCGACCATGAAGACGAGTGAAACCAGCAGGATATTTTTATTTTGCAGACACTTCTTGTAAGCTTCCCACCCGAGCGGCGTCAGCCGCGAGCGCGGCTGATCGGTGCGCGCCCGGCGCAGGCTGTCGCGGAAGATGAAGCAGACGAGTCCCATGATCGTCGCAAGCACGCCGACGCCCCAGAATAGTCCGCGCCAGCCGATGTAGAGAATGAGATAAGCGCCGAGCAACGGGGCGAACAGCCCGCCGATCTGGCCCGCCGTCGAGTGAAACGCGAGCGCGCGACCGCGCGCGCCGCCGAAATGGCTCGCGAGGATGCTGGATCCCACCGGATGCTGCGGGCTGCCGCCGACGCCGCCGAGCAGCCGTGTCGTAAAAAAATGCGAATAACTGGACGCGAAGCCGCTGGCGACGACCGAGAGCCCGAGAATACAGTTGCCGATCCCGAGAATGACGCCGCGCCTGACGTAGGGGACGATGAAGCCATAGAGTCCTTGGAGGACGTTGCCGAGGGTATTGTACGCGGCGGCGATCGAGGCGATCGCCGCGAAGCCGAGCCCCAGATCCTTCATCATCAAAGGATAGATGACGCCGAGCATGGCCGACTGGAAGTGGTTGATGAAGTGCGCGCCGCAGACGATGCCGAAGACCGTGCTTCGACCCAGCGCTTCCTCGCGCGGAACCGGTGTTGTCGCTTCTGCTGCTTCGAAAGCCATCGCTCTTCTTGCCGCCGCCTTTCTAGTTTTTCAATTTTTCTTCGTTCCGCCTCACCCTAACATAGCCTTGGGTGAAATTGCACGACCGTTAGGCGACTTCGTGGGACTGGGCCGCATCCGCAGCGGGACGGGATTTCGGCATGAAAAGGCTCACGGCCAATGACACGATCATCACGCAAAGGGCGGCTACGAACGCCGTGCGCACCGAGTGGCGGAGAATCGTCTCCAGCACGGCGAGCACCGGGGCGGGAATGACCGAGCGCATCATCGGATCGAGCATCTGCTCCGGCGCCGCGAGATTTTCCAGCGCGCTCCGCGCCGCGGCGCTCATCGATGGGCTCGACAGCGTCGAGAGCTCGCGCTGCATTCTACTGAAAAGCACGCTGCCAACGAGAGCGATGCCGAAAGCGCCGCCGAAAAGGCGCGCTAGCATGACGGTCGACGTCGCGACGCCCAGCCGCTCGCGCGGGACCCCGTTTTGGGCCGCGACCATCGAGGTCAGCGTAACCATGCCCATGCCGACGCCGATGAACGCGGCGATCGAGACCACGCCGGCGAAGCCGAGCCGCGGCTCGAATGCGACAAAGACTGCATATCCGAGCGCCATCACGGCGGTTCCGGCGACGCAGACAGCGCGGTAGCCGCAGCGGTTCATTGCGGCTCCGGCGATGAAGCTGCCGGCCGTCCAGCCGAGGCTCGCCGGCACAAGGGAGAGGCCGACGCGTGCAGCGTCGCCGCCGAGGCCGCCCTGAACGTAAAGCGGTAGATAAGAAATAATCGCGAACATTCCCATCGACGCGAGCCACGCGAGCGCGAGGCATAGCTTGAAAAGACGCTGATGAAACAATTCGAGCGGAAGGATCGGCTCCTGCGCGGTGGGCTCGATGCGATAGAAAAGCGCGAACGCCGCGATCGAAAGGACGAAGACGATCGCCAAGGCCCCGTCGGGCTTGAATGCGTTCATACGCGCTTCTTCGAGAGCGTAAAATGAAAGCAGCAAGCCGGTCAGAAGCGCTGCCAGACCTTTCCAATCGAGATGATGCCGCCGCTCGGAGGCGCCTTCATCCATGCCGAAGGCGATCAAACCCGCCGCGGCGCAGCAGACCGGCAGATTGACGAAGAAAATCCACCGCCAGTTCCAGTATTGGGTGATCACGGCGCCCATCACCGGACCGAGGATCGACGCGATTCCCCAAAGGCCGCTGATCAGCGCCTGCATTTGCGCCCGCCGCTCCGGCGGATAAAGATAGCCGATCAAAATGAAAGACAGGGCGTAGAGCGCGCCCCCGCCGATGCCTTGCACGGCGCGGAACGCGATCAGCTGCGTGAGCGATTGCGCGGCGCCGCAAAGCGCGGAGCCCAGCATGAAGATCGCTATGCCCGCCAGCATGAGGCGCCGCCTGCCGTAAAGATCCGAGAGATTGCCGAACAGCGGCGTGCCGAGAGCCGATGTAACCATATAGGACGAAAAAACCCAGCTGTAGAGCTCGAGACCGCCGAGCTTCGCGACGATTGTCGGCATCGCGGCGCTAACGATGGTCGAGTCGATGGCGAAGAGAAAAATGACCAGCAGGATGCCGGCGACGGCGACGCCGCGCCTGTATTCGAGCGGCACTCTCATACGATCCAGAGTTGAAGAGTTATCGAGCGGGCCGGTCGCCGTTCAGGCCCTTTCGGCGCCGGCTCTCACTCCCTGGCGAGTCAGAATATACAGCGAGGCGACCAGCGCCACGATGAGCACCGTGAGCGCGCCCAGCTCGTAAATAAAATGGCGGAAAACCTCCTCCGACTTATCCGCGATTTCGGCGAATTCGGCGGTCAATACCAGCACGCGCCGGATCGCCGCGATGAGGCCGACGAGAAGAAACGGCTCCGGGACGATCGTATGCTCGCGGAACGACACCTGAACGGTGTAGAGAAGCTCGACGAACAGCAGCACGAGGAGAATGCGGTCCAGCAACGCGACGATCTCCTGCGGGAACGATCCGGAGAGAAGATTCTGCACGAAGTCCATAATGCCGGTCGCTAGAAGAACCATCGAGCTTACGGCGAGCAGAACGCCGAGCCCGATGTAAACGATGTCCTCGATCAGAGTGAAACTGCGCGCCGCCCAATCACGGTGCGCGTCGAGCTGCGATTTTGCCACATGCCCCCCTTTGCCGCCTCAATCGAGCAGCCGGCGGATGTCGGTCCAACCGTAAGCGACTTCGGTCAGATCCGTGCCGGAGATTTCCGCCGGCTTTTCCCCCACAACAACGCCGCCGAGCGCCGCATAGAAATGGCACGCAGAATTGTTTTTGAGGACCCACGCAACCATCGATGAATGACCCGCGCGCAGGAGCCGCCGCGCCAGCGCTCCGGCCAGACGGCGGCCGATGCCGCGCCGCTGATAGTCATCCAGGAGATAAATAGCGTAAAGCTCGCCGATGAAATCCTTGCTGCCGCGCGCGGGGCCGCCGGAGACGAAGCCTACGACTGTCCCCTCTTCGTCTTTGGCTACACAGACGAGATCGCGACGCGCCGCGTCGCCTAGAATGGCCCGCCAGGTCCGGTCCCGGGCGTCATTCGTGAATTTTGCGATGTAATCGTCGGGAATGATGCCCGCGTATGTCGTGCGCCAGCTCGCGGTGTGCACGCGCGCGATCGCCGCGGCGTCCGCCGCCATCGCCGTATCGATCGCAACGCGCGAGGGAAATACCTTTTCGAACGCCCACGTATGATGCCACCGGAAACGCTCGAGCTCGCGCGCGCGGTCGAAGCCCGATTCGCCGGCGATGGCGCGAAGGTCGCGGGAGGTCTCGGGATAATCATTGTTCCAAATGTGATCGCAAATGGCGTCAACCGCAGCGGGCGACATCGCTTTCCATTCCGAGCGGATCCAGCCGCAGTAATGATCGAGATAGATCGGGCGCGGCTCGTCTTCCTCACGCGCCGGGTCGACGATTAGGAGCAACCCGCCGATATTCAGCCGGCGATGCGCCATCTGGAAAAACTCCGCTTTTTCCTCGGCCGTCAAATGGTGCAATGAGAAGCCGCAAAAAATCAGGTCAAATCCGGCGGTTTCGTTCCGCAGCGCTTCGACCAGATCTCCGCGTCGCAATTCTATCGGACACCCGATTGCCGCTAGATTCTGCCTTGCAACCGCCAGCGGCGGCTCGGCGAGATCGTATCCCTTGTAGGCACTGATGGGACGGCCGGCGAGCGCGCGGCTGAGATGACGTGCGCTGCCGCAGCCTAAATCGAGAACCGAAAAACGGCGGTCCGCGTAATGATCGGCGAGCAAGCGCGCAACGGCGCGATAGATCTCGTCGTGGAACATGTAATTGCCGTCGAGCACTTGCTCGTAAAACGACATCTGATCGAAGAATTTAGCGGCGTCACGCATGCCGGTTGGTTAGCGCTCGAGCACGTCGCGATCCCACCGCGCGAGATTCGCGGCGGCTTCGTAGGTCGACTGAAGAAAGGAGAGAAGTTTTTCGTCGGGCGCGGCGGCCTGCCGCACGGCATCGTACGGCAGAATGAACTCGCCGAGCTCTGCGTTGTAGAACGCCTCGGCGGCAGTCGTTTTGGCTTGTTTAAATCCCGTCGGCTCGGGATAAGCATAGGAGTAAAAGGCGGCGTATGGGATAGGTCCGCCGCCCGGCCAGAAGCCGCAGCTGCTCACCTCGTGCGAGTATGCCTCGCGCGTCACTCGATCCGGCAGATGCGGCACGCCGCCCGCATGCTCGGGCGCGCGCCGCCCGGAGAAGCGGGTGACGGCTAGGTCCGGAGCGCCCCAAAAATAGTGCACCGGGCTCGCTTTGCCGATGAATCGCGCGCGAAACATTTTCAAGACACGGTCGGCTTGTGTCAGCGCGTGCCAGTATCGATTGGCGTATTCGGGATCGTACGCCCGGTGGACTTCGTCCCGCTCGAACGGGATCGGCTCGACGATTTCATTCGGGATCGAATGAATCTCGACCTCGATGTCCAGCATCTTCAGCTCGTGCATGATGCGATGGTAAAATGCCGCGACCGAGCGTCGCTCCAGCGGTATCGCAACCGCGGCGCCGTCGCTCGATTCGATCGCCAGCTCATGCGCGATAAAATCGAAGTCGATTTGAAAGGTGCGCTCGCCGTAAGGGATCGGCGACGTGGTGAGTCCGCGCGCCGTTACGTATAGGGTCACGTGCCACGAATGATTGAGCGGCGGAGTCAGCGCGAGT
This sequence comes from Binatia bacterium, assembly GCA_036407055.1. Lineage (GTDB taxonomy): Bacteria > Desulfobacterota > Binatia > UBA9968 > UBA9968 > JAJPJQ01. The sequence goes on along the minus strand of DASWZY010000123.1, from coordinate 15,991 downwards.
CGGATCTTGCCGACGATCTGCGTCCAGAGATGGAGCGTCGCACAGGTATCGCCCCACGCTTCGAGTCGAAGCTCGGGCCAGGCTTCCCCCGGCGGAGATATGTTGTTGACTGCGCCGTTCATGCTCACGTGCCGCGATCTATTCTTGCGTAAATGTGCGGCATGAAGCAAGACGCCGCACCGCAGGAGATGTGGATAGGGAACTCGACTGAAGGCGGGGGAAGCTTACTTCGCGGGCGCCTGCGCGATTTTGGCTTCCAGCTCGTGCAGACGCACGGTTATTTCGCTCGAACGCTCGGAATCCGGATTATCGGCCAAGAATTTCTTGTAAGCCGCCGCCGCCTCTTTAAGATTGCCGGTCTGCTCGTAACTGCGTCCCTTACCGAGCGTCGCGTCGGCTTTCAGCGGGCCGGAGAGTTTCTCCGCTTCGACAAAGCTCTGCGCGGCATCGGCCCACTGCGCTCGCTGCTCCTGATTATAGCCCAGCGCCACGTAGGCGGACTGGCGCAGCAAAGAGTCCTTCTTCTCCTGATCGAGCAGCCGGTGCAGCGTTTCGGCCGCGCGTCCCGTATCCTGGAGAGCGGCCTGAGCGTTTGCTTCGTAGAGGAGACCGAGCCGGCTATAATACGACGAGCGGTAAATCTCCAGGCGGCCGAGCGCATCGAGCGCCTCTTTGTAGTTGCCGCTGTGATACAAGTCGACGGCGCGGCCGTACTCTTCGGCGGCGAGCCGATTCTGCCGGCTCTTGTATAGCTGCCAGCCGACCAGCGCGATGATAACGAAAATAACAACCGCCCCGGCTGCGAGGAATGCGGTCAGGTTGGCCTTGGCAAAGGCCATAAAACGGCGCGAGAGCAGGACGAAGCTGTCGGGCTGCCGTATGTCCTTTCGGCTGATTCGTCTGGCGGCGGTGCGCATTCGGAATGTCTGAATGAAATGGTAAGCGGGTACGAGCGGACGGGTCCCTTACATTTTATACTTGAAATCGTCAGGCGTCATCTTCTCGAGAATCTCGCCCCATTTCTCCTTCGACACGTTAGAAACGTTCGCGACGTCGGGCTCTTTACCTTCTTCGTTTTGCTGCAGGATACTCGAGGCTTCAAGAACCGCCTTGGCGACATAGATCGGCGTCTTCATGCGGAGCGCCAGCGCGATCGCGTCGCTTGGACGGGAGTCGATCGCCATCTCGCGGCCGGCGATCTTCAGGTAAATGAGCGCGTAATAGGTGTTCTCTTTCAGCTCCGTGATCTCGACGCAGTCGATCGCGCCGCCCATTTCGGTGAGCATGTTCTTCAGCAGGTCGTGGGTCATTGGACGAGCCATCTTGATGCCTTCGATCTCGGTCGCCATCGCGGTCGCTTCCGACAGGCCGATCCAGATCGGCAGATTCAGCTTGTTGTCGGTATCCTTCAAAATGACGATCGGCGTCTTTGTCACCGGATCCAGCGTCAGGCCGCCCACCGCCATCTGTATGGAATCGTCCCGTTTCGACATGATGCTAACCCCCTTACTATTGTGCTCCGATGAGTTCGCCTGTCAACGAGTTGGCGCCGGCGCCTGATATCCGCACATTCACGAGCTTTCCCGAGAGTTCTTCCGATGCCGCGAAATTCACGATCCGGTTGGCTCTCGTACGTCCGGTCATCTGTCCGCGCCCCAATTTCGCGATTCCATCGACCAACACTTCTTCTACGGTTCCCACGCGTGCGAGATTTTTTCGCCGCGATATCTCCGCCTGGAGTCTCAGAACTTTTTCCAAGCGCGCTCTTTTCACTTCCTCCGCGACGCCGCCGGTGAAAAGTTTACTCGCGGCGGTGTGCGGCCTCGGCGAGTAGCCGAATGCGTAAATCTCATCATACTCCACCTCCCTGAGGATTTCTAGGGTATCGGCGAATTCCGCCTCGCTCTCGCCGGAAAATCCTACGATGATGTCGGTGCTGAGAGCGACATCGCGCCGGCGTTCGCGCAGATGCGCGATTCGGTCCATATATTCCCGCCGCGTGTAGCCGCGGCGCATTCTTTTCAGGACCTCGTCGGACCCGGACTGCACCGGCAGATGCAGGTGCTCACATAATTTGGCGAGTTTTTCGTAGGCTTCGATGAGTCCCGGCGACAAGTCTTCTGGATGCGAGGTCGTGAAGCGGACCCGCTCGATGCCTTTGACGCCGTCGATGCGCGCGAGCAGATCGGGAAACGACAGCTCTTCCGGCGCGGTTTTACCGTACGAGTTCACGTTCTGCCCCAGAAGCATGATTTCTTTGACGCCGCGCGCGGCAAGCGCTTCGACCTCGCGCACGATCGCCATGCTCGGGCGGCTGAGCTCGCGCCCACGCACGTAAGGCACAATGCAGAAGCTGCAAACTTTGTTGCAGCCCTGCATGATCGTTACGTACGCCTTCGCGCCGTGGATAACGGGCTCCGCGCCGGCGTCCTCCATGTAGGAAGGCTCGCGATAGAAAGCGAGCTCGACCTGGCGTTCGCGCGCCGCGCGCGCCCCGTCCACCATCGCCGGCAGCTTGTGGATGTTCTGCGTGCCGAAGACGATGTCGAGGTACGGCGCGCGGCGGAATAGCGTCTCGCCTTCCTGCTGTGCGACGCATCCGCCTACGCCGATGACGAGGGCGGGATTCTTTTCTTTCAGCTCGCGCCAGCGTCCGAGCGCGCTGTAGACCTTCTGCTCCGCTTTGTCGCGGACGCTGCATGTATTGAGGATGATGAGATCGGCGTCCTCCGGTGAATCGGTCGCAGCGTAGCCCTGCTGCGCCATGAGCCGCGCGATCCGGTCCGAATCGTACTGATTCATCTGGCAGCCGTAAGTCTGAAGATAAAGCCGCTTCATGCCGCGATCCGATCGATCAGACGATAGAGCTGCAGGATGTTACGGCATTCTTCGACGACGCTGCAGTGCTGCGCGTAGCGCGGCATCTCGCTGTCGCCGTAGCCCCAGGTCATGCGGCTCTCGGGATTGAGCCAGACGAGCTGCTTGGCCTTGCCGCGGATTTCCTTCAACACCCAGTCGTTCGCCCGGTTATAGTTGTTGCGCCCGTCGCCGATTACGAGCACGGTCGTCTTCGGCGTGATCGCCGTCCAATGATGGCGGTAGAAAAGCTCGAAGGCGCGGCCGAAATTGGAATGACTGTAAACGTCGATGACGTCGCCGCGGAGCGCCTTCTCGACCGCTTGATGGATCTCGTGCTCCTCGAAGAGCTTGGTCACTTCGCCGATGTCGCTGACGAAGACGAAGCTTCGCACTTTGCTGTAGAGGTCCTGCACGGAATAGACGAACTGCAGCATGAAGCGCGACGCGTTGAGAACCGAATCCGAGATGTCGCACAGCACGACGACTTCGGGTTTTTCCTTTTTGCGTCGGTCGAGCTTGATGCGGAAAGGCACCCCGCCGTATTGCAGATTCTTGCGGAACGTCGCGCTTACGTCGAGGCGGCCGCGGCGCGCGTGCTTGCGCCGGAGCGAAAGGCGGTTTTTGAAGCGGCGCGCGAGCCGCACGACGACCTCGTTCATCTTCCGGACGTCGTCCTCGGTGTAGTAAACAAAGCTCTTCTGCGAGAGATAGTCGTGGCGTTCGCGCTCGGAGCGCGCCGGGTCCTTTTGATCGGTTTCACGCCGCGCGAGCTCGCGCACGAGCTGCATCAGGTTGCGCATGCGCTGCTCGGCGTACTGCGCCATTTTCTCGATAAGCTCCGGCGGCGCGCCGCCGCGTCCGAGTAGCGCCTTAAGGTTTTCGATCTCGGCGCGGACGCCTTCGATGCCGATGCGGTCGCCGATGCCTTGCGCGAACATCAGGACGCGCATCCCGGGATTCTCGCCCCGCTCGGCCTCGGCAGCTGCGCGCAGCAGCCGCTCGACCTCGCCCATGTCGCCCGTGAGGAGCGCGCGTGTGAGCGCTGAGATTTCGCCGTCGAGATTTTCGAGAAATTGTGCCAAAGCGTCAAGCATCGCCTGGAATTCCGCCGGGCTCATGCCGAGCTGGCGCATGAGCTCATCGTCCATCTCGCGCGCTTTGCCGCCGAGGCCGAGGAAAAAAACATCGAACAGATCGTCGAACGTCTTGGCGTCGCTCGCCTGCTTGACGAGTGCCGCTCGCAGTGCGCTTTTGAAGGCGCCGCGGTCGCCGACGCCGACGAGCTCGAGCGCCGACGCCGCATCCATATTTTCCGGCACCGAGACGCGCAGGCCGTTCCGACGAAGGAGATCGGAGAATTCCAGGATACGATCCAGCATGAGAAATCCCTGCTGGCTAATTCAGGAGGTCTTTATCGCTCGCGGCCGCGGGTTGGCCGCTCTTGGCCTTGCGCACAGCCAAGTACTCTTTCAATTCGTCCTGCGCCTTGCGAACGTCCGCCTCGTACTTCATGACGGTCGAGAGCGTCTCCGTCACAAGAGCGTCATCGAGCGTCTTTATATTCAGCAGCGTCAGCGCCTTTACCCAGTCGAGCGATTCGCTGATGCTCGGCCGTTTTTTGAGATCGAGCTTACGCAGCCGATGGAGCAGCTCGACGACTTCGGCGGCGAGCTTCTGATCGGCGCCCGGGACCTTTAGGCGCAGGATCTCCATCTCGCGCGCGACGTCCGGGAAATCGATGTAGAGGTGCAGGCAGCGGCGCTTGAGCGCGTCGGACATCTCGCGGCTGTTGTTGCTCGTGAGGACGACTAGCGGCACGTGCTTCGCTTTGAGGGTGCCGAGCTCCGGCACGCTGACCTGAAAGTCGCTCAGGACTTCGAGCAGGAAAGCCTCGAACTCGGTATCGGATTTATCGATCTCGTCGATCAGCAGAACGATCGGCTCGGGCGCGAGCAGCGCGCGCAGCAGCGGCCGCGGCAGCAGGAAGCGGTCGGAGAAGAAAACGTCGTCTTCCTGCGCGATGCGCTCGACCGCCTGACGCAGCCCCTTCGCGCCTTCGAGCACCTCGCCGATTTTATCCTTCAGAACCTGCGTGTAGAGGAGCTGCTTTGCGTATTCCCACTCGTAGAGCGCTTTCGCCTCGTCGAGCCCTTCGTAGCATTGGAGCCGGATGAGATCGAGCTTCTGCGCGCCGGCGATGACCTTACCGAGCTCGGTTTTGCCCACGCCGGCGGGGCCTTCGACCAGGATCGGCTTCCGCATCGCGCAGGCGAGATACACCACGGTTGCGACATCGCGGCTGCAGATGTAGCGCTCGCCCGCGAGCCGGGCCATCACGTCGTCCACCGACTGAAACATTCTTGGAAAGTAACATAAATGCCCAGGGTGGACAACGCGCAGAGTCGCACCGGTGTATTGCGCGAATGCTATCGTCTGCTACAAAAATTCAATAGGAGGAGCTATGCCGCGAAGCAAGAAAACCGGCCCGCGAAGCCGGAAAAGTACAAAACAGAAGAAGGCAACGCAGGGACGAAAAGGCCTCCGGTCGATGTCGCCGTCGTCGACCCGCGAGCCGTTCGAGCAGGACTCGAAGCGTCGCATCGGCCAGCATACCGGTGCGGGCGAGCCGCCGCTGATGAAAAAATAGCGTGCGCTTAGCGCGCGAAAAACTCGACCGCGTTTTCCCCGAGAATTTTTCTCTTCGCACTATCGCTAATATCACTCCGCTCCTGGAATGCCAGGAACGAATTGGGGTGGCTTTCGGAATGCGGCATCTCAGACCCGAGCATACTTCGATCTTCCCCCAGCAGCTCCAGCGGCTTCGCGAGGGCCTCGTCCTCTTCGCAGACGACGTAAATATTGCCGATGCGAACGATCTCGCTCGGTTTGGTTTGTGAGTGGCCGAACTCCGGCGCGTTGCCGAACGCCCCGCGTCCCAACTGCCAATAAGAATCCATCACGCGCAGAAGCCACGGCAGCCACTCGACACCTGCCTCGGCTAACGCGAAGCGCAGCTTCGGGAACCGCTCCGCTATTCCGGTCCCGACGATCGCGATGAAACCCATCAACAATGAGGCGCGATTGGAAAACGCGATCGACATATAGAGGTTCTCGAACAGTCCCGTGAAGGCGGGGCTCTCGAATCCGATGTGCACGTAAACCGGCAAGTTGAGGCGTTCAGCTTCGGCCCAGAAGGGGTCGAGCGCCCTGCCGTCGAGCATACGGTCTCCGGCCATGCCGTGAATTTCCGCCGAAGCGGCGCCGTCCGCTGCGACACGGCGCAGCTCGTCGACAGCTCGGGCACAGTCCGTTAGGCGGATCATCGCATTCCAGCGCAGCCGGTCCGGAGCCTGCCGGCAGACGCCGGCAATCCACGTGTTGTAGGCGCGACAGAGCGCGTACTCAAATTCGATGTCGGACGAGAGCGTCGCGTTGAGCAGCGTTGAATTCACCACCTGCACGTCGATGCCGAATCGATCGAGGTCGCGTAGCCTCGCTCCTACGTCTGAGAGCTCCTGACTCGGTATGGAAAACGGCTTCGCTCGCGCGTGGCGCGAGGTCGTCGGCGTGCCGAAGAGGGAAAGTCCCCTGCCCCGGACCCGGGGCACCGTATTGCCGTCAATGAGCCAGAATGAATTCTGTCCTAGAAGCGAAGGCTGATCATCGACGGTGATCGGGATCGGCCTTCGTCCGGAAAACTTCTCATCGAGGTGCTTCCAGGTCTCGGAGGACTCTTCTACGTGGGCGTCGGCGTCGAAGTACATGTTTTTACGCGGCTCCGAATGCCGCCCTTTCGTATTCTGCTGCGGCGATCTCCGCGCCGAGGTTCCAGGAAGTCATCCACTTGACCGCGCGGTCGTACATCGCGCGCGTGTAAGGCTCGAAGATGATGCGCTCGCCGGGACCGAAGGTCCGCACGTCGGCGATGCTCTTGAGCGGCTCTTTGAGATGATTGAGATAGTAACGCTTGTAGGGCGTCGGATCGATGTCGATGTCTTCCTGCGCGCGGCGCAGCGCGCGATAATATTTTTCGAGATCCATCGCCGGTGTCTCGCTCGAGACGAGAAAGCCGACGATGAACGACGTGTCGAGAATTTTGCGCATGCCGCGCTGCTCGGCGAGATAAACCTGAAAGCCGATGATATTGGCGGCCTCGACCTTCGCTTCGAGGAGATCGGCGAGGCGCATGTCGCGCCGGCCCTTGAAGGTGAGCTTGATGCGCTCGCGGCCGAGCAAGGGCTCAAGACGCTCCAGCGCCGAAAAGTGCGAACCGGAGCGGTGCCCGACGGCGATCTCGATACCGGCGAGGTCTTCGATCTTCGTCACTGACGATTCGGGGTGTACGAAAACTGCGCCGGGTGTGACCATGTAAGCATTGGGCCAGACCTTGCCGTGGCCGCTCGCCGCCGCGATGTCGACCGCCCACTGGCACGCGCAGCTTACGCTACTGCCCTGCCCTTCGACGAGAAACTCCGTTGCGCCGCGCGTGATCTCGCGCGCGTCCGCGGCGAGCAGCGGCGCGAGCGCCGCGTCGCGCTTGTGCATGACGAACTCGTAGTCGAGCCCTTCATCCTTGAAGTAGCCGTTTTCTTCCGCGACCCATTCCTGCAGGCGGTCGTGTACTTCGATCTTGAATTTTGCCACGTCGGTTCCCTTCCTACTTCATCTGCTTCGAGCGCTTGTACGGCCCCTGATCGAACGAGTCCTCGCGCGCGGGATTCTTCACGCCGCCCGTCGCGGGAACGATCTCGTACATCCGCTTGAGCGACGCGATGTCGGCGTCCTCGAAGCTCGCGATGTAGGCGTTGTCCCACTGCTCGGCGTAGGCGCGCGCGTCCTGCGCCGTCATGTTCGCGGCCTTCTCCAGCATCTCGGCGACTTTGGGTTTGTTCTTCGAGCCGAACTGGAGCGCCTTGCGCGTCGCGGCGATGAACTTCGCGACCGCCTCGCGATTTTTGTCGAGGTACGAGTTGTAGACAATCGTAACCGCGAGGATCGGCGGCGCGCCGCCTTTGGTGAGCTTCTTCCATTCGTCGACGATGCTCGCTAGCCGCCTGAGCTTCACATCGCTCATCTGCGCAAGCGTCACCGAGCGCAGCACGCCGGCGTCGATGTCCTTCTGCGTGAGAAATTGCGCGAGCTGCGCCTCGTTGCCCGGCGCGACGGAATATTCGTTCGGCTTGATGCCGAAGTTGCGCTCGAGAATCGCCGTCGTGAGCGCGTGGGTCGCGCTCCCCGGCGGCGACATGCCGATCTTCTTGCCGCGCAGATCGGGCGGCGCCTTGATCGGCGAACCGTCGAGTGTAACGATCTGCGCTTCGGCGATCTGCGTCGCGAGCACGAGCCTGACCGGCACGCCGTCGGCGGCGATGCCGATCGAGTTGGTCGACGGCGCGGCGAATGCCAGATCGATCGCGTTCGAGACGATCGCCCGCGTCGGCCCGTTCACCTCGCCGAACTTGACCCATTCGACCTTAAGTCCCTCCTGCTCGGCGAATTTCATCTGCTCCATGACGGTGCCGAATCCAAGGCTGAAACCGCTCGTCCAATAGCCGACCTTCATCTGCTGCGCGTGAACCGGCCCGGCAGTGAAACATGAGAGGATTATAATCAGGATCAGGTATTTAAGTTTCATTACTCCTCCAATGCATTAAATTAGCGCTCTAAGCCTCCGAATGTAAGCGGCGACTTCCGGGTCGATCGCATCGCGCGGGCGCGGCGGCGCGATGGGCACGATATCGCGGATCGTGCCGGGACGTGGCGACATGACCACGACCTCATCCGCCAGCAGCACCGCTTCTTCCACATCGTGGGTGACGAAGACCACGGTCGTGGCCATGAGAGCTTGGATGCGCAGCAGCTCGCTGTGCAAGTGGCCGCGCGTCTGCGCGTCCAGCCGCGAGAACGGCTCATCCATCAAGAGAATGCGCGGCTCCGTGACGAGGCTGCGCGCGAGCGCAACGCGGCTTCGCATGCCGCCCGACAGTTGGTACGGAAAGGCGTCCTCGAAAGTTTCGAGGCCGACGAGTCGAAATACTTCCCGCGCGCGCCGGACGCGCTCGGATTTCGGCGTCGTATTCGCCTCGAGGGCGAACTCGACGTTGCGCAGCGCCGTGCGCCACGGGAGCAGCCGGTCGTCCTGGAACATATAGCTCGCCGCGCACCAATTCTTCAGCTCGACGCTCGGCACGCCGCAGATGCAGATGCGGCCGCGGTCCGGCTTGACGATGCCGGCGATGATGTTGAGCAGCGTGCTCTTCCCCGCGCCCGAGGCGCCGAGCAGGCCGACGATCGAATGATCCTTGACCGCGAGGTCGATGTCCTTCAGTACTTCCAGGCGCTGGCCGTTGACACCGGGAAAGCTCTTGCTGACTTTCGATAAGCTGATCGCCTTACCGTCGCCGGCGAAGGGCTGCGCGCTTGGAGTTTCGCCGGCCGGCATCATGCCTCCGCTTCTTTTTTCCAGCGAAACAGATGCCGCTCGAGCGGCGACAGAACGCCCATTTCGAGCGCCGCCATCAAAACTACCATCGTGAGCGTCCACGCGAACACCTGATCGGTGCGCACGAGGTCCGCTGCCTGGCGCAGCCGGTAGCCGACGCCGCTGGACGCGCCGATCGTCTCGGCGACGAGAGACACGCGCCAGCCGAACCCGAACGCGAGACGGGCGCCGGAGAAAAAATACGGCAGGATCGTCGGCAGATAGATCTTCGCCATGATCTTCCAGTCCGGCATGCGCAGGACGCGCGCGAGCTCGATGAAGTCGGCGTTGACTGCGCGCGTCCCCTGCCAGACGTTGGTGATGATGAGCGGCATCGCCGTCATGAAGACGACGAAGATCGTCGTCGCGTTGGAGATGCCGAACCAGATGATCGCGAAGATCGCCCAGATCGCCGATGAGACGGTATTGAGAACCGGCAGCACCGGCTCAAAGAATTCGCCGAGGCGCCGGTTCGCGCCTAAAATGATTCCGAATGGCAGCCCGATAATCGTTGCAAAAATAAAGCCGAGGGCGACGCGCCAGAATGTTATGCCGAGGTTGTTCCAGAGATCGCCGTGCACCGCGATGATACCGAGCGCGCTCCAAACCCGCTGAGGTCCGGGAAGGACATACGGCGGCGCGGAGAGCGACAGAACCCACCAGATGGCGACCAGCGCGCCGACGAGCAACAGACGCTCGAAGAATACACTCAAGCGCATGCCGCGCCGCGCCGGCAGAGCCAGCGCGCTTTGTTCGATCATCTCGGCCATTGGTTTATTTTAGGCAAGAACCAGCCGGCCCGAAAGATAGCACACCCCGCATTATTGCCCCAAGCCCGCTCATTTGCTTCAATGGACCATGGTGGATGCTGCGGCAGGAGCTGCGGTGCATCGCGAAAAGACCCCGCCCGGTTGGGCCGTGCTCGTCGGCGCGGGCGTCATCGTCGCTTTCCTCTATTGGGCAAGCCCCGTCCTCATTCCCGTCGCGCTATCCATCCTTCTCACATTCCTGCTGAGCCCGATCGTCGACGGGCTGCAAAAGCTGCGGCTGCCGCGCATTCCGGCGGTCATCGTCGTCGTGTTCCTCGCCGGGGCGCTTATCGGCTCTTTCGGATGGATGACGGTTCGCCAGGTCGTCTCGTTCGCCAACGAGCTGCCGCAATACAGAGGCAATATCGTACAGAAGATCGCCGATTTGAAACGCTTCGGCAAAGGCGGACCGATCGGCAAAGTTCAGCAGACGGTCGAAGAGGTCAAGAAGCAGATCGACAAAGAGGACGGCAAAACGACCCCGAAGCCGCCTACGGCGCCACCGGCCCCCGCTTCTTCACCGTGGTCGATCTCGCTCGGCGCGGCGAGCGCGATCGAGCTCCTGGGCAGCGCCGGCCTCGTCGTCATCCTCGTGATCTTCATGCTGATCGACCGCGTCGAGCTGCGGAACCGCCTGATACGGCTTTTCGGTTTCGGGCGGATGAACATCACCACCAAGGCGCTTGAAGAGGTGGCGCAGCGCATCAGCCGCTATCTTCTCATGCAGTCGATCATCAACGGCAGTTACGGTCTTGCCGTCGGCCTGAGCCTCTATTTTGTGGGCGTTCCCTATGCGTTGATGTGGGGCCTTTTCGCCGGTCTGCTGCGATTCATTCCGTACGCCGGCGTGTGGATCGGTCTTGTCCTGCCGAGCGCTCTCGCCTGGGCCATCTTTCCCGGCTGGCTCTGGCCGCTCGTCGTCATCGGGCTCTTTCTCGTCCTGGAGTTTACCGTCGCGATGATCTTAGAGCCTCTGCTCTACGGCCACAGCGCCGGCGTTTCGCAGGTCGCGCTGCTGATCGCGATCGCGTTTTGGGCATGGATCTGGGGTCCCGCCGGCATGATCATGGCTACTCCGATGACGGTCTGCCTCGTCGTGCTCGGAAAATATATTCCGCAGCTCAACTTCCTCGTCGTGCTCATGAGCGACGAGCCGGTGATGCAAACCGAGACGGCCTATTACCAGCGCCTTCTCGCTTCGGATTACGACGAAGCCTACGAGATCGTGGACAAATACATGGAAGGCGAAAACGCCCGGCAGCAGGTTTACGATCAGATTCTGCTGCCCGCGCTGTATCAGGCGAAGTGCGATTACCGCCGCGGCAAGCTGACTTCGGAAGACGAGACTTTCATGCAGCGCGCCACCGCCGACATCGTGGATGAAATCGCCGCTAACCATAAAAACGGCGATGCCGATGGCGACGGCGGCGCAAAAGACAGCGAGCGGGAACCGCGGCGCAGGCGCGATGCCGCTGTCCGCGGCTGTGCGGCGGATGATGAGACCGATGCGCTTACGCTACGCATGCTGCAGCGTCTGCTCGAATCCGAGGATTGCGAGATGCAGATCCTCGATCAGCAGGACGATCGGAACTTCGCGGAGCTGACGCACGGGGCAAAACCGGTATTGATCTGCATCGGCAGCGTCGCGCCGGGCGGGGTCGCCAAAGCGCGGCATCTCGCGAAGAAGCTTCGCGCGCAGCTTCCCGAGGCGCGTATCGTCATCGGGCGCTGGGGATTGGCGAACGACTTCAATGGGATCGAGGAGCAGCGCAAGCTTTTGCTCGCGGCCGGCGCGGACGAAGTTGCCACCACGCTCCTGCAGGCGCGGAACACCATCCTCGAATTCTGTGAAGCGCCGCACAAACCGGCCGCCGACGCGCGGAATCGCGACGCGAAAGAAAACGGCAGGAATCGCAAAGGGAAGGAAAACGCGGTAAAAAGCTAGCGCGGCCTTTTCGCCGATTGCAGAGCGCGCCAGAGTTTTTCCGGAGTGATCGGCAGTTCATAAAAGCGTACGCCGACGGCGCGCGCGATCGCATTCGCGACCGACGAAGCGACCGGCAGCAGCCCGCCCTCGCCCATGCCTTTGGCGCCGAACGGCCCCGGCCCGTTTTCGTTCTCGATCAAAGACGAAGAGAACTCTTCCGGCAGGTCGTCGAAATTCGGCACGCGATAATCGACGAGGTTGGGGTTGAGGAGCTGCCCGTCTTCATAGACCATCTGCTCGAAAAGTGTGTGGCCCAGGCCGAAGAAGACGCCGCCCTCGTCCTGTCCCTCGCATTGAATAGGATGGATCGCCTTGCCGACGTCGGCGATCGAGACGTATTTTTTGAGACGAATCTTACCGGTGTCGCGGTCGACCTCGACCTCGGCGCCGCCCCAGCCGACTTCCCAGAAAGTCGTCGTCGCGCCCAGCGCCGCCTTCTTCGTTCTCAGATCGCGGTAGACGCCGCGCCCGATGATCTCGCCCGCCTTGCTGCCGAAGAATTCCGTGATGACGCCGCCGTAAGAAAGGTCTCTACCGCGCTTGCCCACCACCTTGCCGCCGGCGAGCTTTAGCTCGGTCGCCTTGCTGCCGAGCACTTGCGCCGCGGCGTCGAGCAATTGTTTTCTCGCGTCCTCGGCGGCGCGCTTGACGGCGAGACCCATGACAGTCATCGAGCTGCTGGCGCTTGTCGACACGTCGTAGGGAGTCGTGTCGGTGTCGAGCTGCGCGACAAAAACGCGGTCGAGGCCGAGCGCCAGCTCCTCGGCGACAACCTGCGAAAGCGCGGTCTTCGAGCCCTGGCCGATCTCGACCGTGCCGGTCAAAAGCACGACGCTGCCGTCGGACGACATCTTCACCGTCGCGCCGGCGATCTTGAAAGTGCCGCCCGCGTCTTTGAGGCAGACGCTGACGCCCTTTCCGAGGTTCGGCTTCGACTTCGCCTTCCAGTCGAGCGCGGCGGCGACCTTGAGCAATCCTTCTTTCAGATCGCAATCGACCGGCGTATCGCCGGGCGTATACTCTTCGCCCTTCTTGAGAATATTTTTAAGTCGGAACTCGACCGGGTCCATGCCGAGCCGCTCGGCGATGAGATCGGTATGCGATTCGTAAGCCCATGCGACCTGTACCGAGCCGAAGCCGCGAAACGCGCCGGCGGGAACGGTGTTCGTATATACGCAGTAGGCGTCGATCTTCGCGTCGGGAATCCGGTACGGCCCGAGCGCGCGGTACCCGGCCTTCTGCGTCACACGCGGACCGGCGTCGGCGTACGCCCCTGTATTCATGTAGATCTCGCACTCGCGCGCGAGCAGGCGGCCGTCTTTCGCGAGCGCGCTCTTGATCCGGATGCGCGCGGGATGGCGCGTGACCGTCTTGAAGCTTTCGCTTACTCCCATCACGAGCTTCGCCGGCCGGTGCGCCTTCCACGACAGCGCCGCCGCGATCGGCTCCGCCTTCACATAAAGCTTCCCGCCGTAGCCGCCGCCGACGTACGGCACGATGATGCGCACGCGGCTGAGCGGAAGGCTGAAAATCGACGCCAAGTGGTCGCGGAGACCGAACGGGTCCTGGCATGCCGTCCACATCGTCAGATGCCCCTGCTCGTAGTGGGCGAGCATGACGTGCGGCTCGAGCGAATAATGCTGCACCTTGGGAAAGCGGAAGGTATCCTCGAATACGTGCGCCGCTTTCTGAAACGCTTTCGCGACGTCGCCGCGGGCGTAGCCGAAATGCGAGCAGACGTTGGTGCCTTTGAAGCGGTCCGGCGCGCCGTAGCTCGACCCGCGGAGCTCGGCTTTGCCGAACCATTGATCGTGCACGAGCGGGGCGCCTTCGGCGAGCGCTTCTTCGATCTCCGTCAGCGCCGGCAGCTCTTCGTATTCGACGTCGATGAGGCTCAGTGCTTCCTCGGCGGTCATCTCGTCCGCCGCGAGCACGGCGGCGACCGGGTCGCCGGAGTAGCGCACTTTGTCCGCCGCGACGATCGACTGGTCTTTATAGATCGCGCCGTAGCGCGAGTTTAGCGCCGGCAGATCGTCGCGCGTGAGGGTCGCATAAACGCCGGGCAGCTGCTCCGCCTTTCGCGCGTCGATGCTGACGATTTTTGCGTGCGGCAGCGGGCTGCGCAAAATTTTGGCGTAGCCCATGCCGGGCAGATCTATGTCGCCGGTGTATACGGCGCCGCCGGTGACTTTTTCCGCGCCGTCGACCCGCGGCACCGAATTGCCGGCAACTTTCAGGGTGCGTTTCGTCGCCTGTCGTTTGTTTGCCATGGATTGATGTTTAGCGCACGTTAGCTTCAGCGATCAGCTGTCAGCTAATGCTTTAGCTGAATGCTGAAAGCTTGCCGCCTCCCAGCTTATTTTCGAATTTTCGGGCTGTCCTTTTCCGGAAAGTAGGCGTCGCAGAACGGACAATGAAAATTCATTCCCGAGCCCAGCATGTGTGGATTGGCCACAAAGACCTTCTGACATTTCGGACAGGTAACTTCGATCGTTTGCCCCATCTGAACTCCAATTTTGAATTTTTAATTTTGAATTGAAATTGAAAACTCAGCATTCATCATTCAACATTGTTCCTTATGCCCAGTACGTCGTCCGGTCGGTCGGAATGTGCTGCAGCACCTCGCCGGGGATGTAATCCTCGAGCTTCACGCGCGCCATCGCCTCGTCCGGGCACTTCGAGACCGGGGAGAACGCCCGGTCGAGCGGCCGCGTCGCGTCGATGATCATGCCGGAAGTCTTGATCTCGTCCATGAGCGACGGATCGAGGAAATTGCCGCGGAAAAGCGGCTGGAGGATCGAGACCTGCGCGTGCGGCTGCACGCGCGTCGCGAGCGCCCAGAGGATGTCCGTCGGATCGTAGACGTCGATGTCGTCGTCGAAGACGAAGACGTTTTTCGCGTGATCGAACGTGAGCGCCGCGGCGGCGGCGCGGCCGGGGTCGCCCTCGGACATCTTTTTCATCGCGATGAAAATATTGTACTGCGCGTGCCGGCCGAACTTGCAGACCGCTGTGACGCCCGGCACCGCCTCGCGGCAGCGGCGGAGGTACGCGCCCTCGCGCGGCAGGTCCATCCACGGCTTATCCCCTTCCGGCGTGATCACCGATTGATACATGCCGCCTTTTCGGTAATTGATCGCGCGCACCTGGTACTCGACGCAGGTCGTGTAGCGCTGCGGGCCGAGGTAGCCCGGCGCTTCGCCGAACGGACCCTCGACGACGCGCTTGCCGGGCAGCAATGCGCCCTCGATCACGATCTCGGCGTCGGCCGGGATCAGCAGATCGTCGCCGTAGGTCTCCGACGGCGTGAGCCGCAGCGGCTCCTGCAGGTAGCCGCCGATCACTTCGTATTCGCTCACGTCGAAGCCGCCGGTGTAGCACGCTCCCATATGGTACGCGGGATGGTGCCCGAGCACGGTCGCGACCGGCGTCTCCATCTTGTTCGCCTCGTAGTCTTTGTAGATATTCCACAGATGGCGCGGCGACGCGTAGAGCGCCGTGGTATTTTTTCCTTTCACCTCCATGCGGTGATAGGACACGTTGTAGGTGCCGGATTTGCGGTCTTTCGTGATCGTGGAAAGCACGATGTACGGCCCGCCGTCCATGTAGTGATGCCGCATGATCGGCAGCTCGAAGAGATCGACGTCCTTGCCGGTCTTCACGAATTCCTTCACCGGCGCCTGCTTCTTGTCGACGATCGTCGGCGGCACGCGCTGCTCCTCGCGCTGGAGGCAGACCTCGGCCATCTGCGCGCGCGTCGTCTCTTTCGGCACGCCGAGGGCGATCTGCGTTTTGCGCTGCGAAATCTCGCAGTTCATCACGAGCTTGAAATCGCTGCTCGGCTTGCCGTGCAGG
>DASWZY010000122.1:0-6927 GCA_036407055.1 Binatia bacterium | reverse complement strand
GCTGCGATCAGCGTCGATGCAACCGACCAGGCAATAAAAAAGCCTGGACTCTTAGAGATAAGAGACCCAGGCGTTCGGCCTACTTATGGTTTTGCACTCCCTCGTGGTCAATTCCACGTACGCCAGTCGCGCAAACCGATAAAAATTAACTAGCCTAGTGGGGGCATTTTGTCAACGGGGTTAGACACTGAGGATTGGCTTGTTAAAGCACGCCAGCGGTCCTAAAATCGCCGGCAAGGAGGACGCAGCTTGAACGATGGCGGCACAACCATAGCTCTCATAGTGATCGTCGGCCTAATTGTTTTCCTCTACTTCAGGCGTGGCATGTCGAGACGTATAACGGCTCCGACACTCGGTATACTTGACTTGTCCGAAGGGTCATTGACGCCGCTCATACAGGCGGACAGCGCGAAGCTTGGCAGTTTGTTTAACTCTGTTTCGGAGAGCAAGTTGAACGCGCCGAAATGTGACGTATTACTGTTGTATTGTTACATTGAGTCTGACGGAAATATTCGCGACTCGACTAAAGGCCTCAATGAAATCATTCGAGAAGCAGGCGCATCGGTTGCTATAGTAGCATCGGATAATGACGCGAAGAACTATATAGTGGCTGCCAAAGGGAAAAATTTCGGGAGTGTAAACATCGTCTTGATTCTCGATCGCCGGGGCGAGATGTTTGGAGAATTCTTCCTTAATTTGTTTACTGCGATGAAGCAGGGTACTTCGATGCCCGTTGCATGGAACAAACTCGCGCCGCAGATCCCACGCAGGGATCATCCGGACTGTCCGGCGTCAATCTGTCTCATGCGTGCGGGCCAGATCACCTTCGGATCATAGAGTAAAACTCTAGTGGCGAATCAGTCATGTCCCTCCGCGTCGTCCGCTTAGGCACTGCTCGCCATCCGAACGAAGGCCTTCGCATCGGCACCGTGCGGCGACCGCCGCGCGGCGTGAGAAAGCAGGATTACGCCAAGCGCGATTACTTCGATCTCTGGCTGCCGGAGCTGGCGCCGAGCGCGCCGTTGGTGAAGTTTGCTCTTTCCGAGCCGTTCACCTCGAAGCGCTGGGCGAGCTATGCGCGCCGCTACCGCGCGGAGATGAAAAAGCCGCCGGCGGCGCGGCTCGTTACTCTCCTTGCGGCGCTTTCGCGACGGACCGATTTGGCGATCGGCTGTTATTGCGAAGACGAATCGCATTGCCACCGCTCCTTGCTGAAACAACTGCTCGTCGAACACGGCGCCAAGACCGCTTGACCGATGCGCCGGCGACTTGAAAAACTCCGGCTGCCGGCGCTTTGCATCTTCGGCGTTATCGCCGTTACGATTTATCAGCTCCATCACCAGGGGCGACAATGGATTTGCTCCTGCGGTCGCGTTCGCCTCTGGAACGGAGACGTCTGGAGCGCGGAGAACTCCCAGCAGCTCCTCGACCCGTACAGCTTCACGCATGTGCTTCACGGGATGATTTTCTACGCGCTGTTCGCGTGGCTTTTGCCGCGATGGAATTTCGCGCGGCGGCTTGCGCTCGCCGTCGTCTTCGAGGCGCTATGGGAGATCGTGGAAAATACCGAGGCAGTTATCAACCGCTATCGCGGCGTCACGGCCGCGATCGGCTATCACGGCGACACGATTCTCAACTCGCTCGGCGATATCTTATGTTTCGGCATCGGCTTCGCGGCCGCGCGGCGCTTGGGAGCTTTGGGCGGCGTCGTTGTCTTCGTCGCGACCGAGGTTCTGCTCGTCCTTTGGATCAAAGACAGCTTAATCTTGAATGTCATCATGCTGCTTTCTCCGAGTGAGGCGATCCGGTCGTGGCAGATGGCCCATTGACGCGTCGCGCTGTCGCTTTTGACATGCTTATGTAAGGGTTCTCCATGCGTAATCACTCCCGATCCGGTGCGAAGCGCCTGCCCGGAGGACTTTCGATACTTTACGAAGACCGCGACATTCTCGTGGTGGACAAGCCGGCGGGGCTCCTCACGATCGCCACCGATAAAGAGAAATCGCGGACGGCTTATTTCATCCTCACCGATTACGTCCGTAAAGGCTACAGCAAGTCGCGCAATCGGATCTTCATCGTGCACCGGCTAGACCGGGAGACCTCCGGAATCCTCCTGTTCGCCAAGACCGCTGAGGCAAAGCTCGCTTTGCAGAGTCAGTGGAAAACGACCGAGAAGAAATATCTCGCGGTGGTTCACGGCCGGTGCGAACGCCAATCCGAAACAATCACGAACTATCTGGCGGAGAATAAAGCGCACTTCGTGTACTCGACCTCCGATACGAAAAACGGAAAGTTGTCGCAGACCGGTTACAAAGTCCTGAAGGAAGCGAGCGGCTTAACGCTGCTCGAAGTCCGCCTGCTGACGGGCAGGAAGCACCAGATACGCGTCCACTTGGCCGACATCGGCCACGCGGTCGTCGGCGATCAAAAATACGGCAAAGAGGACCGCGCCCACACGCGGCTGGCGCTGCACGCGCTGTCGCTTTCCTTTAAGCATCCCTTCAGCGGAAAACAGATCGCTTTCGAAACCGAGGTGCCCGCGTATCTCATTCAACTTGTCGGAAGCTGGAATCGCGGCGTCTCGAAAGCAGGGGAGCCCAATGCCGGGCTCGATTCGAGCGGTAGATAGGAAGAAGAATCCAAGGAGGAAATTATGCCCGCACCTTTTACCGGCGGCTGCGCCTGCGGCGCGGTCCGCTACGAATGCTCCACCGAGCCGATGCTGATGGGCAACTGCCATTGCCGCGACTGCCAGCGCGCGAGCGGCACCGGCTATTCGTCGGCCGTTCTCGTTCCCGCATCGACCGTCAAGATCGTGAAGGGCGAGCCCAAGTATCATTCGGTCACGGCGGCGAGCGGGCGCACGGCGCGGCGCGGCTTCTGCGCCGTGTGCGGCTCGCCGCTCTTCGCCGACAACACGTAGGGCAGCGGCATGATGGCGATCAAGCCGGGCAGCCTCGACGATCCGAGCTGGTTCAAGCCGATGGCGGATATCTGGACCTCCAGCGCGCAGCCGTGGGACCACATGAATCCCAACCTACCCAAATTTCCCAAAGACCCGATGGGCGGCAGCTGAAGTAGTTTTCTTTTTCTCAAATCCCGCTGTTTGCGGTAAAATACACCTGCTATGGGTGCCCGAAATTTGGGGAGGCTGCGCCGCAAAGTCTTCGAACGCATCTGTTTATTTTCGGTTTTTTTTCTGGCGAGCTTCGTTCTTTTGACAACGGCCGCTGACGCCGATGGCCCGTGGCGCGGTCGCGTCGTCGACGCCGAGACCGGCCAGCCTTTGGCCGGAGTAGCGATTCTTGGCGTGTGGGGACATCCTGCGTTCGGATTTGGGCGCTCGGGTCTGATCGACTCTGTGGAAGCCACGACCGACGACAAGGGTCAGTTCTATCTTTCGCGCAAATTACTTTTCACTCTCGGTTTGGGTTTCCGGGTGGTTGGGCCCAAGCTTGTGTTCTTCAAGCGCGGCTACGGAGGATGGCAATCCGCCGGACCTGACGCAGCGGTGGAAGAGGCCCTTCGGGGCGCCGGCGCCGTGATCAAAATGAAACCGTTAAAGACTCCGGACGAGCAGAAAAGATACCTTGAGCGCCGTTGGACCCCGGCCGAGTTAAGACGTCTTATAGATTCTCCGTGGCATAATGCCGATAGTCCGGGAGACGTCGCCGTTCCATACGAAGACGCAAAAGCCTACGAAGCGGCAATCAATGCGGCCCGCGCCGAATTCGGTCTCCATCCGATCGGCATCGGATCTCCGAGTCTCTATGCAGAGTACGATAAGCCTCTGCTGCCCGAAAGCCCGAATGAGGCCAAGCTACGTCAGCCTTCCGGGTTAACATTCGATGCCGATGGAAACTTATTTATTGCCGATAGGAATAATCACCGCATCGTCAAATACGGACCCGATGAATCGGTGCGGATGAAATTGGGGAGCTTTGGACGCAATGATGGCCAATTGCAATTGCCGAGGAGCGTGGCCGTCGATGGTGGTGGCAACATTTATGTAGCCGACTGGGGCAACCGCCGCGTACAGGTCTTCAGTTCGAGTGGCCGTTATCTGAGGAAATGGGGAGAGCTGAGAGACAATGAGCTGCCGGACACGTTCTCAATGGATCAAATCGCAGTCACCCGTGCTGGCGATATCGTGGTTTTCGGCGATTCTACGGTGTATCGATTCACCTCATCTGGCCGTATTCGCAGTCAATGGAGATTTCCTTATCAGTTCGATTCACAGCCAGGAATTGCACTAGACCCCGACGGTAACATCTTTGGGTTTAGCGGGGATTGTTGCGTCGACGAGGGCCGCGTGATCAAGCTCGACCCTGAAGGAAAACTGCTGGGGCGTTGGGGGCGGAGGGGGACAGGTACGCATGAGATCAGCAATCCTGCCGCGCTTGCCATAGGCAAAAATAGCCGCGTTTACATCTTGGCAAGAAATTATCCCAGCACTCCAACTAACCGGTTGTTGATCTTTGACTCGACAGGAAATTTCATAAATCAGTTAGAATTGTTCGGTGTCCGATATGCTACTCATTTCGCTATCGACCCGAAGGGTTACGTGTACGTTACAGAGTTGAGCAGTGATATCGTCTGGAAGGTTGGACCCGTTCCGCCCTGATTGTTTCCCTCTGTTTTTCAGGGATCGCCGGATCATCTGCGGAGTTTTCCTAAATCGGGTAGGAACCTTCAAAAGTCAACGTCGTTTTCTGTTCCAAAATTCTCCCGTTTGCGGTAAAACGGACCGCCATGCTTTACCGCAATCTAGGCAGCACGGGCCTCAAGGTTTCTGAGATCGGCTTCGGCTGCGGCAACAACGCGGTCTTGATGGTCCGCGCGACCTACGAAGAGCAACTCCGCGCGATCAAGCGCGCGCTCGACCTCGGCATCAATTACTTCGACACGGCGTTCGCCTACGGCCTCGGAAAATCCGAGGAGAATCTCGGCCGGATTCTCAACGCGCTCGGCGCAACGCCGGTCGTATCGACGAAAATCCGGCTCGAGCCGGCGGCCGATCTCAAGGCGGCGACGATCCACGCGGTCGAATCCGCGCTCACGCGTTTGCAAAGAAAATCGGTCGACTTGATACAGCTGCATAACCGCGTCACCTCGGCGCGCGCGCCGGGCAAGCGCTTCAGCCTCGCGCCCGAAGACGTGCTCGAAACCGGCGGCGTGCTCGACGGCTTCCAGGAGATGCGCGCGCAGGGCAAGGTGAAATTCTTCGGCTTCAGCGGCCTCGGCGATCCCGACGCGTTGCACGAGCTTATCGACAGCGGCGAATTTCATTCCGTTCAGGCTTACTACAATCTTTTAAACCCGAGCGCCGGCCAGGCGGTGCCGCGCGACTTCAGCGCGCTCGATTACGGACTGCTCATCGATCGCGCGGCGCAGAAAGGCATGGGCGTGGCGGTGATTCGGGTTCTCGCCGCCGGCGCGCTGACCTCGCATCCGGAAGCGGGCGGCGGCAGCAGCCCCGAGCCGCTTTCGCCCGGCTCCGACTACGCGCGGGACCTCGAGCGCGCCGAGAAGGTCAAATTTCTCGTCGGCAAGGACGTCAAGCGACTGACGCACGCCGCGATCCGCTTCGCGCTCATGAAGCCCGGCGTCTCGACCGTGCTCGTCGGCTTCTCGAACACGGCGCACATCGACGACGCGGCGGCATGCTCCGGCGAGGGCGGATTGTCGGATGAGGCGATGACGCGGCTTCGGCGGTTGTGGGAGACGGATTTCGGAACCGCCGCTGCGTAGCTTTCGAATCTCGCTCGCCTCGAAAAAAAATCGCTAAGCTGCCGCGCGAAATTTATTTCTTGGATTGTTTGTATTTTTCCCAGGCGGCGAGGCCCGCTTTCGAGGCCTTCTCGTCCACACCGGGCGGGAGTCCGGATATGCCGATGGCGCCGACGAGCTTTCCATCTACGACCAGCGGCAGGCCGCCGGAAACGATGTAAACCTTTCCCGGCCACAGGTTCAAGATGCCGTAGAAGCGGTCGGGCGCGGTTTTTACCAGCTCCGCAAGATCTGCGCTCGGACGGCGGTATAGCACCGACGTGAACGCCTTGCCGATCGCCTGATTGACGGAGTTGAACGAGGTTCCGTCCATGCGGTCGACGGATACGATGTAGCCGCCGTCGTCGAGCACGGCGACCGCCATGCGCATCTTTTGGCTGCGCGCGAAGGCGATCGCGCCTTCGATAATCGCGCGCGCTTCGGGCAGCGGAATCGAAGACGCGGCGAGGACCGGAGTCCGCGCGGGCGGCGCTTCCTCGGCGGCGGGAGCGGCTGTAGCAGCGGAGAGAACGAAAATACCGATCAGGAGAAGAACGATGAGCGGGCGTCTCATGGCTGCCTCCTTTTGAGACGGGGACTACGGCTTGATGCTTTGCATGAACCAGTCGCTGGGAATTTCTTTGCCCAGACCTTTTTCCTTGCAAGCCTTGTAGGCCGCGAAGCCCATGCCGGCGAACTGCACGCCGGCGCCGACGTTGTTCAAGAAAAAGGTAATCTGCTGCGGGCTCGTCCGGCCCTTCGCCTTGCCGATAATTAAATCCTGAATTTCGGGATAGCGGCTCCAATCGCGCTCCCGCTCGCGGCGGACGCCGGGCAGATCTTTCTCAGTCCCCGGCGGCTGGCAGTGGAGATAGCCGCCGAATTTGGAATGGATCGCGACGACGTCGCATTTTTCCAGCGACGCCTCGTCCATCTCAAACTCGCGGATGGAATTGTAGTGCATACCGGGCTGAAGCCACGCCGCGCGGACGACCGGACGCGAGGAATTCGTCGCGCTGCAGACGATGTCCGCGTCGGCGACGGCGGTCTCGGCGCTCTCGACCGGCTCGGTCGGGATTTCGTTTTCCCGCTCCATCTCGGCGGCGAATTTTTTTCGGTTCTCGGCGTTCGGGCTGAAAATCTTCACGCGCTTGATCG
>DASWZY010000121.1:0-3645 GCA_036407055.1 Binatia bacterium | reverse complement strand
TCCATCACGGCAGGCGCACGAAATCGTACTGTCCGATGCCTTGAAGCAAAAAGAAAACCGCCGGCGCCGCGCCGCTATTTACGACGAGATGCGGCCGCCGCGCGGCGGTCGTATAGCTGTCGCCCGGCATCAGCCGAATCTCCTCCTCCGGGTCGCGCAGGAAAAGCTTGATCTCCCCCGCGGCGACGTAGACGGTGTCGCGGACATTCGTATGGCGGTGCCACGGAATTTTCTGCGTCGCCGACAGCTCCAGCTCCGTGATGCGAAAGTCCGGCCGCACAACGTGCGCGACCCGGCGCTCGCACTCGTACGGCGGCGCTTCGTTCTTTACGGAATCCATAGTCTCCTCCGGCGGCGGCAATGCCACGAACGGCGGCGCAGCCCGTGCAGACTGTCGGGGCGTTGAGATGACGTCGGTGGCGACTCCGCCATTCAGGCGAAGCTTACCAGCCCTATGTGATCTGGGCCAGCGCCGAGAGGGCGTTGGGCAAAGCAGCGGCAGCTTCCGCCACGCCGCAGGTATAAAAGACGGCGAGCGATTGTGGACCGAGGCGGGTGCGCCTCTTTTCATTGAGCCAGGGAAGACCGTCCTTAATGGCGTCGAGGGCCGTCGGATTCATCGGGGCCAAATAAAGGATGGTGACGAGGCGCGGATATTCGGCGATGGATTTTTGGATGTTGGTGAAAACCTCGCGCAGCACTTCGCCGGCAAACGGGTTCCACATGTAAATCACCGTCACCTCCGGCGGGATGCGAAAGCGGCGCGCGTCGACGTTGTAGAGCTCGATGTCACGGCAGCGCAGCCGCTTGGCGGCGCGCCGGACGTTTTCTGAGGCGCGCTTGTGCAGATCGATCGCGAGCTCGACGCCGATGACCTTCCGGAACGGATAAGTCGCGGCCAGAATGACCGCGCGGCCCATGCCCGAGCCGAAGTCGAGAAACACGTCGGTGTCCTGGCGGACCGCGATGTGTTTCATGAGCTGCCGGAAGCGCACGTAGTTGGTGGCCTGGTAGTCGTGGCACGCGTTCTCGGTGAAGCCGAGCTCGGTCCCGGCGATCTCACCGTCGGAGACGATGCCGTAGCGCCATTCGAAAAAGATCTCCGACAGACGTATCAAGCCGTTCTTCAGCTTCCGCGTGATTTCCGCGAGCGTGATCGCGATCGATAGTCCCATGAGCGCTTGGGCCGCGTGCCAGCGCATTGCCACGGAATGCATAACGGATTCGTACGGGGTCAGGCCGTGATGGACGAACATCGATACGACCGCATATGCCATCGTGCACCTCCTGGGCGATGGTAATACGATCTATTGTGACGGACGCGGGCACTATACGCCAATCGGGTGATTGCCTGGAAATGGGGCAGGAAAACCACCGTCGGTGGCGGATATGAAAGCTTTAAGCGGGTTTCGGGACGGGATTCTATAAAAGAATCAAATGATAAATATATATCGCCCACGGAATAAAACAAAAAATTACGAAGAGGATTTGGCTGATGGTGCGGAAAACAGCCGGCGACATCCCGCGGCGAAACAGCTATTCCGACACCGGCAGGTGCGACTCGTCGATCGACGCCCAGCTAACGCGGCTGCCCCACTGGCGGTGCGCCGAGGGGCCCATGGGCGGCGGATCGTCCAGGCTGCCGGACGGCACGATCATGTGCTCGCGCGCCCGCGTCGGCTTCGGCACGGGACAGTTGCAGCGCGTGCAGACCGCGGTCGAGAAGCTCCGCGCCTCGGGCAAATCGTAGCGGTGGATCAAGTCCTCGCCGGAGATCCATTTGAATTGATCGAGCGCAACCGCGATGTTCGTGCCGCGGCCGGTGCCGGTCGCCTTGCGGCAGCGCGAGCAGTAGCAGTGCGCGAAGCGGATGAACGGCGGGCGGATCTCGTACTGAACGGCTTTGCAAAGACAGCTGCCTTTAAGAGCTGGTTCGGGCATGGGAGCCTCCTTAATTCGTATACATCCCGGCGCCGACGTACACCGTCTCTTTTCCCAGCTTCGCCTTCTTGACGTACGCCGACTTCTTTGACGGCTTGGTTTCGCCCGGCTTGGGCCATGCGTAATCGATCCAGCCCGAGTCCTGCTTTTTTAGCATGGCGATAATCCCGCGCACGAACGGTTTCCCGTCGGCGTCCTTGAGATCGAGCCGGTTTTTACCGTCCTCGTCGGGGAATGCCGCGTTGACGAGAGTTGTTCCTTTCATATCAGCGACGAAGAGATAAGTATCGCCCTTGTACCATTCGCTGTTTTTCTTCTTGAATTCCGGGAAAGCCTCTTTGCCCTTCTTGTCGATCAGCGCGGCGGCCCGGTCGACCATCGCCTTGATCTCTTTCGCCTGCTGCGACTGCGGGTCGGGAGCGGCGGCGAATGTTATGGAAGCAATCAAAACCGTTGCGAGAACGGCGACGACCAGCGTTTTCATTCCACCTCTCCTCATACGCGCCTCTCGATAGGTTTGTTCATTGTCAGAATTCCTTTCATGGGACAAGGTGTCGCCTTCAAGGCTGGGTGCTCTTGGGTAGCAAGCCGAATCCCGCCAGCGTGCTATTTAGCCTCGACTCGAGCGCGCCCTTGTAGAACGCTTCGAGAAATCGCAGTTCCAGTCCTGAATAATCCTTTACGTTCTCTTTCCAAAGGCGTCTCTCGTAATCCTGCCGGTCTATCATCAGCGCGTCCGTTAGGATCTTGAAGTCTGCCATGTCGACGATAGCGATCTCGGCCGCGAGATAGGCTTTCGTCTCGACCGATATTCCAAGCAGCGATCGATTGTAAATCGCGCAGCCGTGCACATACATTATGCCGTCTTCAATGCCATGCCGGGTTCTCGCTACGAGGATCAAGAGATCGATACCGTAATCCTGTCTCAGCTTCGACAAGGCGTCGCGAGCATATTTGAGATCGTAGTCGGCCGCCGGAAATCGTGTGGTGGCTTGATATATCGGCTCGAAGTCCGAGTATTTGTAGTCGATGTCGACGAACTTCAGATTGCTTTTACCCGCGAGAATATTTTTTATCTTTTGCGTCGTAAAGCGATCCATCGCCCAGCCGGCCTTCTCGTCCTTGTCGACGTTGTTGAATACCGTCGTGCCGATTTGCACGATGTGCAGCTCATCGCCGAGAAGCGAGATCGCGCCGATGGTGCGCGCTTGGGAGAGCTTGTCCGGCGGGATCGGGGTGATACCGCAGCTCGCAAGAAACAACGCACATAATAACAACAGCGCTTTGGTTCTTAGACTATTCATCTTGCAAAATCCCAGCGGTTAATTCCGCCTCCGTCAAAATCCGACGACAAAGTCCGCTTGTCCCGCGAGCGTCGCCGAAATCGTCGAGGGCGATACGGGGCACGGATCATTTCCATCCCCGCGTCGCCGGATCGAATTCGGGCTGCTCGCTTTTCGGCTTGACGGGCGGCGGCTCGAATAAGCCGGAGTATAAAATTGGACCCATCACAGGAACGAAGAGGATCAAGGTCCAGACAGTTCTTTTTGAAATAGAGTGGTCGCTGCGCCACAGAGACGGCAGGCAAACGACAGCCACCAGCGCCGAAACGGCGAAGACGGCTTTCGTCAACATGTCTATCATTGTTTGAAAATTATTCGCGCTCAGCGCGTCCCGCTACTTCTTCTTCGGCCCGTCCGCCGG
>DASWZY010000120.1:0-1600 GCA_036407055.1 Binatia bacterium | reverse complement strand
GGCTTTGGCTTCTAGCGCGCCGCTCATCCTCGAGTGGCGCGGCTACTACCTCGACGGCCGGACCGCCGCCCGGAACCCCGCCAGAGTTCAAATCTCGGCGGCGGGTTTGACGTTCACTCTAGATGACGGGTCCAATCACTTTTGGCCGTATGAGCAGATGCGTCAGACGCAGGGCTTCTACGCCGGCGAGCAGGTCCGCTTCGAGAAGAGCGGCGAACCTCCCGAAGCGCTGCTTCTGACCGACACGAATTTTCTCCGCACGCTGCATAAAATCGTTCCCGGCGTAAGCCGCCGCTTTCACCATCCGGAAAGCCGCGGCTTGCGGCGGAGCCTCACCGCGTTCGCCGCGCTCGGCGCCGTGCTCGTCGCAGCGGGGCTTTACTTCTGGGCGATTCCCGCCGCCGCGAGAATCGCCGCCGCGCGCGTCCCGGTCTCCTGGGAGGAGTCGCTCGGCGAGAGCGTCGTCGAGCAGTTCGTTTCCGCAGGCAACCGCTGCGCGGATCCCGAGGTGAATCGGATCGTTGCCGACCTTACCGCGCGTCTGTCCGCCGCGGCCGCGTCGCCGTACACTTTTCGCGTCGCCGTCGTGCGCGCGCCGGTCGTGAACGCCTTCGCGGCGCCGGGGGGTCAGGTCGTGGTCTTCCAGGGATTGATCGAACAGACGCGCAGGCCCGAAGAGCTGGCCGGCGTCCTCGCGCACGAATTCGAGCATATCATCCAAAAGCACACGACCCGCATGTTGTTCCAGCATACGACGGCGGGCCTCATGCTATCGGCGCTGACCGGCGACGTGACCGGCATCGCCGCCTTCGGCGCCAGCGCCGCGCATGCGCTCGGCACGCTGAGCTACAACCGGGCGATGGAACAAGAGGCGGACGTCGAAGGCATCAAGCTGCTCGCCGCCGCGAACATCGATCCGTCGGCGATGATCGACTTTTTCGAAACCTTAAAGACAAAAAGCGGCGAAACACCGGAAGCGCTGGCTTATCTCTCATCGCACCCGGCGACGGCCCAGCGTATTGAGACGCTGCGGTCGATGCGGCTCCGCGTCAAACCCGCCAGGCCCCTTCTTTCCTCCAGGAAATGGGAAGAGCTGAAAACAAAGTGTCGCGGAGCCGCAGCGAAGAAGTAGCGCGCCAGCGCTCCCGTTTCGGAATTGAAATGACCTAGCCCCGCTGTTATATTCAATTGGTTTTTCAAGAGATTTTACAATGTCGGTCCACGAGCACAAGGAAAAAGGGAAGAAGAGCGTCGGCTGCTTCGTCGTCACCGTGAGCGACACGCGCGACGAGTCGTCGGACACGAGCGGCCAGACGATCAAGAGCCTGCTCTCGGAGCACGGCCATCGCCTCGCCGGCTATCGCATCGTCAAGGACGAGCCGGCCGAGATCGAATCGTTGCTGAAGCAAACGCTCCGCAACGCCGAGGTCGAGGCGGTTATCGTCAACGGCGGCACCGGCATCGCGCCGCGCGACGGCACCTACGAAGTCATCGACCGGCTGCTCGAGAAGCGCCTCGACGGCTTCGGCGAGATTTTCCGCTTCTTGAGCTACCAGGACATCGGCTCGGCGGCGATGATGAGCCGCGCGGTCGCCGGCTC
>DASWZY010000119.1:0-6571 GCA_036407055.1 Binatia bacterium | reverse complement strand
AGAACAATCCGCCACGTCCAAACAAACAGGGCTAGCTGTGGAGCTGACCGAGCGGGACCTCATCCGCAACTGCCAGAAGGGGGACTCCGCCGCATATGAGGAGCTCACAGCCAAGTATTATCGCCGGGTGCTTATGGTCATTCTCGGCATAGTCCATCACCGCGAGGACGCCATGGAAGTCGCGCAGGAGACCTTCTACAAGGGCTTCCGCAAAATCAAAAGCTTCCAGGGCGGATCGAGCTTCTACACCTGGATTTACCGCATCGCGGTCAACCTTGCGATCGATTTCCAGCGGCGGCAGAAGCGCACAGCGGCGGACTTGAGAGAAAACATGGACGACGTCGTTGTCGAGTCGGAATCGCTCGGCACCGACCCGTACCGCGAGTTGCGCGACCGCGAGCTCGGGGAGAAGCTTTTGGCTGCGATCGATGAATTGACAGCCGATCACAAAGCGGTCATCCTGATGCGGGCCGTGGAGGGACTGTCTTACAAAGAGATCGGCCGCATCATGGGCTGCTCCGAAGGGACGGTCATGAGTCGGCTTCATTACGCGCGGAAAAAGTTGCAGGAAAAACTAGGCCCGGATTTATGAGCGAATGCGATCGCATTCAAGAATGGCTCGGCGCTTGGCTCGACGGCGAGCTGCCGCCTGCCAGGAGCGACGAGGTCAAGCTCCACGTCGACAAGTGCGCCGCTTGCGCCGCCGAGAAAGTACGTATCCAGCGTCTCGACGCAGCGCTCAAGCGCGCGCTCGAAGCGCGCGTTTCCGACGCCGCGTTCGCGCCGTTCTGGGCCGGCGTGCGCGAGCGGATCGCGCGAGAAAAATCGTGGCGCGAGCGCGTGTTCGACTGGATGCGCGGCGTCTTCGCATTCCCGCGGCTTGCGTGGGCGGTTCCGGTGGCGGCGGTGGTACTGATCGCGCTTTTCTCGACGATACGCTCTTCCGGCTGGTTTGCTCTAACCTTTGCCCCGACCAATCAGGCATCGGTCGAATCGATCGACGGCCACGGCTTCAACGTCGCCTTGCTGCGCGAGGCGAAGACCAAGACAACTGTGATATGGCTGTTCGAAAATCAGGAAACCGAAGATGACAATTCCGTCGAGCCTGCGGCGAGCGAGCAGGCTTTTTAGCCTGTGGCTGATCTTCGCCGCGCCGCTCGGCGCGGCCGAGCAGCCGGCGGTGCCTGTCCAGCTCAAGATCGGGACGATCCTTGCCACGAACCAGGCGGAGTGTCTGGATTCGCAGCTCGCGAAGCTCAAACAGCAGCTCGAGGTCGTGAAATACCGCTGCTATCGCTTGATCCGCGAGGAATCGAAAAAAAGCTCTTGGGACGCGAATACCGTTTTCGAGATTCCCGGCGGCCGCTCGCTCGTCGTCATGCCCTATGAGTTTCGCAACGCCCGCGTCGCGCTCAAAGTGCGGCTCCTCGAAGGCGAAAAGCCGATCGTCGATACGACAGTAAGATTCCCCAACAAAGGCAACTTCCTCCTCGGCGGCCCGGCGCACGAGGGCGGAGTGCTGATCCTCTCCATCTCCGCCGCCGCGCAATAGTTTTTATCAGCTTTACAAGCCGGCCTTCGGCTGCTTATATCAGCAGGCGATTCTCGAGCTGTCAGATTCGAGCCCGATTGCTCAGATCCGGGTTGGAGGGACAAGCTATGGAAAAGCGACTGCTCCGAATGATAACCGCCGCCGCGCTCGCCGCGACGCTGTGCGTGAGCCTGGCTTCGGCGGAGGCCGCGTCCGCTCCGCTCACCAAGATCAGCTTCGGTATGCCGGCCACGCCGCCCAACGTCGTCCATATCACACCGTGGGTGGCGAAAGAGCAGGGCTTCTTCGCCGAGGAAGGGTTCGACGTCGAGATCAGCACCTTCGAAGGCGGAATCTATGTTTATCGCAATATCGTCGGCGGCGGGCTCGACGCCGGCGTCGGCGCCGGCGCCGCGGCGGTCGTCTCCGCCGGCAAGAAGGCGGGCTTCAAAGCGATCTATTCTCCCGCGCCGAAGTTCAGCGCGACGCTGGCCGTGCGCGGCAACGTGAAGAAACTGCAGGAACTGAAGGGCAAGAACATCGGCGTTCAGGAAATCGGCGGCTTCGCCGACGTCCTCAGCCGCATGGTGCTGGGGAAAGCCGGCATCAAGCCCGACGAAGTGCACTTCGTTCCGATCGCCTCGGCCGACGTGCCGCCGCTCCTCGCGGGTCAGATCGACACCGCGATTCTCCACGTCGATCAGCTTATTTTGGCGCAGCAGAAAGATCCTTCCGTTCATGCGCTCGTGAAATTCTGGGAGCTCGATCCCAACCAGATTTTCCAGGCGGCGGTCGCATCCGAGAAGAAGCTCGCCGCCGAGCCGGCGAAGTACGCGGCGCTCGTTCGCGCGCTCATCAAAGCGAGCCGCTTCATGTACGCCAACAAGGCGCGCACGGTGGAAATCGGCGTCAAGTACGCCAAGATTCCGAAAGACGTCGTCGAAAAGACCTACGACGAATTCACCAAGGGCAAAGTCTGGGCGCAGAACGACGGACTTGCGCGCGAGAAGGTGGACTATACAAGCGAGCGCATGGTGAAAGTCGGCAATCTTAAGCCCGAGGAGCGGCCGAAGTTCGAAGATTTCGTTGCGGTTCAAATTATAGATGAAGCGATGAAGCGCTTTCCGCGACTTCCGGATTACGATTGAACGAGTAACTAAAGCGCGCCGCGAACCGCGTCGACGCTGCCGGGATTCTCCAACGCAGTGAGATCGCCCGGGTCCTCGCTCAAATAGGTCGCGCGGACGACGCGCCGCATGATCTTCGCGTTTCGCGTTTTCGGCAGGTCGTCGAGAAATTTTACGGCCTGAGGCGTGAGCGGCTTGCCGAGCTGCTCCGCTACTGTGCTTCGTAGCTCTTCGCGCAAATCTTCACTTGCAGCGCTCGATGGCTTCAGCACGCAGAAGCAAACCAGCGCTTCGCCCTTGATCGGATCGGGCACGCCGATCGCCGCGGCTTCGCTCACGGCGGGATGGGCCGTGAGAATCGATTCGACTTCCGCCGGCCCGAGCCGCTGGCCCGCGACTTTGATCGTATCGTCCGAGCGGCCGAGAATGTACCACAAGCCGTCTTCGTCCACGGCCGCCCAATCGCCGTGGACCCATACGTCGGGAAAGCGGTTCCAGTACGTTTGCAGATAGCGCTTCGAATCCTTCCAGAATCCCCGCGTCATGCCGATCCACGGCTTGCGCACGACGAGCTCGCCGACTTCGCCGCGCACCGATGTTCCTTTCTCGTTCGCGACATCCGCCGCGATTCCCGGAAGCGGTCCGGCGAAGGCGCACGGCTTGATTGGACTAAGGACGTTTCCTCCAACAAGGCCGCCCGAAGTCTCGGTGCCGCCGGAATAGTTGATGATCGGCAGGCGGCCCTTGCCGGCGGTGTGGAAATACCAGAGCCACGCGTCGGGGTTCCACGGTTCGCCCGTCGAGCCGAGGATTCTAAGGCTCGACAAATCGCGGCGCTCCGCCGGGCCCGTCCCATGACTCATGAGAGCGCGAATGAGCGTCGGCGAGACGCCGAGGACGCTCACGCGATGGCGCTCGACGAGCGCCCACAGGCGGTCCGGCGCGGGATAGTCGAGCGCGCCTTCATAGAGAACCACGGTGGCGCCGTGGAGGGTGGCGCCGAAAATCTCCCACGGGCCCATCATCCAGCCGAGATCCGTAACCCAGTAAACGACGTCGTGCGGTCCGATGTCGAAAGCGTGCATCATGTCCTGAGCGGCCTTGATCGGGAATCCGCAATGCGTATGCAGCGCGCCTTTCGGCCGGCCGGTGGTTCCCGATGTGTAGATAAGCATCAGCGCGTCCTCGGCCTCGGTGCGCTCGGTTTCCGCCCGGTCGCTGTGGCGCGCCGTCTCTTCCCTCCAACGAATTTCCCGAAAACTTGACAAAGAGGAAGCATCGAATCCGAGACGCTCGAGAACGAGCACGCGCTCCAGCGCGGGCGCGGCGGCCGCTGCTTCGTCGGCGACCGGCTGCAGCAGCACGCGCCGGCCGCGGCGATTGAAGCCGTCGACCGTCAGGAGAAATCTCGCGCCGGCGTCGCGGAGCCGGCCGGCGACCGCGGCGGCGCCGTACCCGGAGAAGAGCGGCAGCGCGATGCCGCCGAGCTTCGCCACCGCGAAAAGCGCCGCGACGGTTTCCGGCAGCATCGGCATGAAGAGCGCCGCCACGTCGCCTCTTTTCATGCCGAGCGCGCGCAGCGCGTTCGTCAGACGGGAGACTTCGCGGTTCAGCTCTTCGTAGGTGAGGACGCGGATCTCGCCGTCCTCGCCTTCCCAGCGGACCGCCTCCCGGCGCGCGGTCGGCGTCGCCATCCATTTATCGAGGCAGTTGTGGACGATGTTCATCTCAGCGCCGCAGCACCAGCGCGGCCACGCGATGCCCTCCGACAGGTCGACGACACGATCGTAGGGCCGGTAGAATTCGATCCCGAGCTCGTCGAGGACGGCGCGCCAGAACCATTCGATATCGAATATAGAGCGGCGGTGAAGCTCTTCGACGCCATCGATGCCGTGGCGCTCCATGAATCGCCTGAGGCGGCTCCGCGCAACGATATCCGCCGTCGGATGCCAAACGAATTCGGCGTCGGTTTGAAACTTATTCAGAGTAAGGTGAGCGTATCAGGACAAAGGGGAGGGAACAATGAGCGTGCGCCGTTCGGCTATTCGATGACGTTTTTCTCGATCGGCTCGACGATCACGCCTCTGTCCTTGAGCCACTTGATCGCCTTGTCGACCTCGGCACGCTCGCCGTCGATCTCCAGCGCAACGAGGCCCATCTCGGTTGTGACCGTCGAGCCGCGGATGTTGAAGAGGATGTCGAATTTTTTCGCCAGCTGGCAGACGAGCGGCTCCTTTACCAGCTCCTTCGGGAAGGTGAGATAGATCCGCTCGGAGACTTTTTCTTTCTGCGCCTTCATCGCGGCATCAGATCGAGAATTGCAGATTGCCCACCGCCATGCGGTCGCGCCATCCGACCCACAGGTTCGTCGTGAGATACTTATCGCCGAAGTCGGGGAAAACGGTTACCAGCACGCCGGAGCGGAGCTTGCGCGCGATTTGCAGCGTCGCGTACATGGCCGCGCCGGAGGACTGGCCGACTAGAATGCCCTCCTCCTGGCTCAGGCGATACACCATCGCGTATGCGTCGTCGGTCGCGGCGGGAAATTTTTCGTCCAGTTCGTTCTCGTGATAGATGCCGGGCACGATCGACGTCGCCATGTGCTTGAGGCCTTCGAGGCCGTGCAGCGCGTCGTCGGGCTCGACGGCGATCACGCGGATTTTCGGATTTTTCTCTTTGAGATAGCGGCCGGCTCCCATGATCGTGCCGCCCGTGCCGATGCCCGCGACGAAATGGGTGATCTGGCCGCCGGTCTGGCGATAAATCTCCGGTCCGGTCGTCTCGTAGTGCGCCTGCGGGTTCATCGGGTTGAAGTACTGATCGGGCTTGAAATACTTCTCCGGATTTTTGTGCAGGACCTCGCGGCACAAGCGGATCGCGCCGTCTGAGCCTTCCAGCGGATCGCTGTAGGTCACTTTCGCGCCGTAGGCGTCGATGATGCGCTTGCGCTCGACGCTCACGTTGGAAGGCATGACGAGCTCGACCGGATAGCCGAGCACGCGGCCGATCATCGCGAGCGCGATGCCGGTGTTGCCGGAAGTGGAATCGATGATGGTTTTTCCCGGCGCGAGCTTGCCGCTCCTGATTCCTTCCTGAATCATTTTCAGCGCCGGACGGTCTTTGACCGAGCCGCCGGGGTTGAAGCCTTCGAGCTTGGCGAAAATTTTTACCGCCGGCGAGATGCCCTCGGCGATTTTACGGATCTCTATGAGAGGCGTGTCGCCGATGAGATCGATTATCGAATCGATGATCTTCGGCTCTCGTAGCCGTTCGGCGGCGACCCAGCGCGCTGCGGTGGGATGGGTCATAAAGTCGTCGGTGAAATCTTATCCGCCGGCGATAGCGGGGACGATCGAGATGTTGTCGCCTTCTTTCAGCGACGTCTCGAGATTCTGCAAGAACCGGATATCGTCGCCGTTGACGTAGACGTTGACGAACCTGCGGACCTTTCCGGTCTCATCGCAGATGCGCTCTTTGATACCGGGATATTTCGTCTCCAGGTCATCTACCAGGGCGCGCACGTTGGGCCCTTGGGCGTTCACCTCATCGACCCCATTGGTGAATTTCCTGAGCGGGGTCGGCACGCGGACACGGACGCTCATATTCAACCTCCCTGCCTCGAATTGCTCGCCGATTTCTGCGGTCTGGCGGGTCAAAATCAGCTTATAAACCTTAGCGCCGGATGTTGCAAGGCACGGGGCTGGGGTGACCAGAGCATTCTGGCACGTATCCTGCTGTTTTACCTGGCATTTCCATACTGTGGTTGATTTCATTGGCTAATCGCGCCCAAAGGTGGCAGAATGCGGAATTTGGGCGATTTTGGCAGGGGTGTTGAAATGACATTTTTTAACCCTTTCAACTCGCTTAGACGATATACGTTTTGGATTATCGCCGGCTGTCTGATTTTCACGGC
>DASWZY010000118.1:0-22113 GCA_036407055.1 Binatia bacterium | reverse complement strand
CTAAGATCGCTCTTCTCATTCTCCTCTGCCGCCTCATCTCTCGAACTATACTCTTTCCCTTACTGAACTTTAATCTCGACGCGCCGATTCTTAGCTCTCCCTTCGGCCGTCTTGTTGTCCGCGATCGGTCTGGTCTCGCCGAACCCGCGGGTTGATACGCGCGCGGACTGTACGCCCCGCCTGGTTAGATAGTCCTTCACAGAGGCGGCGCGCCGTTCGGACAATCCCTGGTTGTATTGCTCGGTCCCGACCGAGTCGGTATGGCCTTCGAGCGCCACTTTCTTATCCGGGTTCTCTTTCAAGAACGCGATCAAGCGATCGAGTATCTTTGCGCCGTCAGGCTTGACCGCCGTCTTGTCGAAATCAAACAAAACGTTGTCGAGCACGATCGTCCGCTCTCTCGCAGGCGGCGGCGGAGGAGTCGGCGCGGGGCGCGCCTGCGGCGGAGGCGGTGCCGGTGGTGGGGGTGCCGCTACAGGCTCGGTCAGGAAATAGGCGAAAGCGCCGCAGAGAAGCGCACTCGAAAGCGATCCGATCACTGCGCCTCGGCCCGAGTGCCCGTTACCGCTGCCGGCTGCGGCACCGATGCCGCCGCCCACCGCAGCGCAGCCGAGCGTCGCCGTGACAATCTTGTCCGTGCGAGACATATTATTGATGATATTATGCGCGGTAGCACAGCCGCTGACCACGAATATCACCGCCAGACCAAGAACAAGCCACCGAGCCTTATGCATTTTCATCCTCCTCACAACCTAGGTCGTACGTAAGTCCTAGCCCGGCTATCTGCCAGAAAAGACGTAAGTTGTCAATGGGTTTTTTTGCAAAAAATCGGCACTCGAAATAACGGGGTAACCAGAATCGGTACCCTCAGAAGGTGCGCTCAGTTCGCGGGCTTGTCCGGGATAAGAGTGTTCTCGGTAGGGGCGGGACCGGCCACTTGCTTTTCGGTCCCCTCGGTACCGGCGTTAAAGAGCTTGAAGCCACCCCAGCCGAACTCACCGATCGCCTCCCCCGTGCGCGCATCGTAGAGGTCGATCAACATGTACTTATCCGGGTGCCCTGCCAGGTAGTGTGAAAATACCTCGACAAACTGCTCCTGATCCTTGAAATCCGCCTTCGTGAACCCTTCTCCCACGTAGAGCTTGTGCGGCCGGCGGCTCCCGTCTAGCCGCGTCCAAAACTTGAACTCCCCGCCCTGCATCTGATCCAGCCACTGCTTGTATTCGGCTGTCTTCGCCGCCCAGCTCTTGACGTCCTGCGCCTGAGTCTTTACCTCCTGCGCCTGGACGAAAAAAGGCGGCAGCGAGAACAAGAAGAACAATCCTAAGATCGCTCTTCTCATTCTCCTCTGCCGCCTCATCTCTCGAACTATACTCTTTCCCTTACTGAACTTTAATCTCGACGCGCCGATTCTTAGCTCTCCCTTCGGCCGTCTTGTTGTCCGCGATCGGTCTGGTCTCACCGAACCCGCGGGTTGAGATCTTACCCGTATCTACTCCGCGCTTGGTCAGATAATCCTTGACCGAATTCGCGCGGCGCTCGGAGAGACCCTGGTTGTACTGCTCGGTCCCGACCGAGTCGGTATGGCCTTCGAGCGCCACTTTCTTATCCGGGTTCTCTTTCAAGAACGCGATCAAGCGATCGAGTATCTTTGCGCCGTCAGGCTTGATCGCCGTCTTGTCGAAATCGAACAAAACGTTGTCGAGAATAATCGTCCGTTCCGCTTTCGGAGGAGGAGGAGGAGGTGGCGGTGGCGGCGGCGGAACCGGTTTCGGCGGCGGAGGAGGCGGAGGAGGCGGAGGCGGAACCGGCTTCGGTGCCGGAGGTGGCGGCGGCGGAGGAGGCGGCGGAGCCGGTCTCGGCTCTTCCGTGAAGATGTAAGCCAACGCTCCGCAGAGCAGCGCGCCAGTCGTAAAGCCGATGCCTGCAGCGGCGCCTTCTTTTAGCGATCCGTGGTTCTTGACGTGAGCCGCGCCTGCGCCTGCACCGGCGCCAGCAGCGCCGCAGACGAGACCGGCAATGAGCGCATTATTTGACTTACGATCGAGAGACGCGCAACCGGCGAGAAAAAAGATGATCGTGACAACTGCCGCCAATCGAGTCTTATTCATACCATCCCCTCCAGTGGCAGAAGAAAGTGGCGCCAGAGTACACAAACATGTCGCGATTTGTCAAGGGGTAAAATATCAAAAGCCCTAATAATTGCTGCTGCCGTAGTTTTCTGGTACTTTAGGCTGGCAATGGCTTCAGAGGGCATGATGATGTGCGGTTCTAGACGGGTGAAAATCGGTCTAGGTGTCCTCCTGCTCATCACCCCAATATCTGGATGTAAGAACAGTGATCCTCCCCAACCCACGTCCCAAGCGGTCAATAGTGAACAGACCCGGCTTTATATCACGGTCCAAGACGTCAAGGTGCGCAGCGGTCCAGGCACCCGCTATAAAATAATCGCGGAAATTAAGGCGGATACGAGGGTTAACGTAGCCGGACAGGAGGGAGAATGGCTGCGGGTCGTATCAAAGCATGGCCGGCCGCCCGGCTACATTGATCACCGATTCGCGCAGCCGGCGGGGCCTGAGAGCGCTCCCATGAGGCCCAGGAACCCTAGAGGAACCTATAAGACCACTGCAGATATACAGGTCCGGGAGGGTCCGGGCCTGCACTACAGGTCTGTAGCTAGGATACGTGAACAAACCGAGGTAATGGTGGTCGGCGCTGAAGGCGACTGGCTTAAGGTTCAATCACAGCGCGGCAACCCTCCCGGCTATATCGAAAGGCGCTACGCCGAGAGGGTGCCGGGCTGAAGCCCTACCGAGCTACTTTTTCACCGGAACAAGCTGAGTAAAGCCCGCGACTGTAACGCTCACCTCAAATCTTCCCCCGTCTTCCTTCATCGATGAGCTGTGCCGATAGGTGAAGGGTTTGCTGCCGCCCGCCGGTATCTCGCCCTCGACATTGTAGAACACCGCGTCGCTGCGGCTGTCCTCGCCGGGTTTCATCTCGTTTTTCCAGAGCCACGTGCTTCGAATGAGCAATTGCACGTCGCGAATGACATTGGGCGAGGAGTTGACAACCTCGCCCGCGACCGCACCGTCTTGCACCTTGACGTTGCGAACTGTAATGGATTGCGGATGCTGATCAGAGATAGTGACTTCCGCACCCCGCACCTCCCCCGCCGCAACGAAAATGAATGCGCCAACAATGACGCTGAGAAGCTTTCCACTCATAACCCGTCCTCCCTTCGTTAGCTTCTTAAACCCGGAAAGATTCTACCCCGCAAAGCGTTTCAGTCAAGCTCCCTCTGCTGGTATATTCAGGGCGTATTTCCGCCTATCTTATGAAGAAAAATGTTTGCTTTTACCGCGTTATCTACGGCGATACCGATCAAATGGGCGTCGTATATTACGCCAATTATCTGCGCTGGTTCGAAATGGGGCGAACCGAGCTGTTACGCCAGCTCGGCGCGCCGTATTCCTCGATCGAGGAGCGCGGCCTTTTCTTTCCGGTTACAGAAGTGTCGAGCCGCTATTTGAAATCGGCCCGCTTCGACGACGAAATCGCCGTGGAGACTTACATCCAGGAAATCGAACGAGCGACTATCGTTTTCGGATATAGAATTCTACGGAAACACGACGGCGCCCCGCTCGTAGAGGGCTGGACACGGCACGCGTGCCTCGATCGACTAGGCAAGGTCGTGAGAATTCCAGGTGAGATCGACGATCTTCTCCGAGCGGCGATGGCGGACTAGACGGATCGCGCCGGCTCGGCGCTGTCCTCGCACCGGCGGACGGCGCGGGAGATTTCCTCTCGAACATCAGCGTCTCCTTCACTCGGGAGACTTCCAATGAGCGCCGTGAATGCCTCCGAGGTCGCGATCTCGCCGAGCGCCCACGCCGCATGCCGCCGCACCAGCGGCTCGTGATCCATAAGCGCACGGCCCAGCGCCGGGACCGCTTCGGCGCTC
The DNA here is from genome assembly GCA_036407055.1 of Binatia bacterium. Lineage (GTDB taxonomy): Bacteria > Desulfobacterota > Binatia > UBA9968 > UBA9968 > JAJPJQ01. Next base: position 18,149 of record DASWZY010000118.1, on the reverse strand, counting down.
TTCAAATTGCCGAGCGCAACGGCGACGTTGCGCAAAAATCCCCGGCGTTTCGCGCGCAGCAGCGGGCTTCCCTTGAAACGCCGGCGGAACTCGTCTTCCGTCATCGATAACAGCGGGATCAACTCAGGCGCGTACAGCCCCTCGCGCGGCGAGAAGCCGGCGTCGTTCGTCGGCTCGGCCTTCACATTGTACGGGCAGACCTCCTGGCAGATATCGCAGCCGAAAATATGATTGCCGATGAGCGGGCGCAGATCTTCGGGGATCGCGCCCTTCAGCTCGATCGTCAAATACGAGATGCACCGGCGCGCGTCCAGGATATATGGGCCCACAAAGGCCCCGGTCGGGCAGGCGTCGAGGCAGAGCGCGCATCTGCCACAGCGGTCGCGGATCGGTCGGTCGTATTCGAGCTCGACGTCGAGAAACAACTCGCCCAGAAAAAACCACGACCCCTTTCGTGGTGAGATGAGCTGGGTGTTTTTGCCGATCCAGCCGATCCCCGCCACGCCGGCAAGCCCGCGCTCGAGGACCGGGCCGGAATCGACGAACGCGCGGCCCTGGAGCGGGGCGTCGTATAGAGCGCGGATATCCTCCAGCAGTTGATCGAGCCTCTCGCGCATCACGTCGTGATAATCGTCGCCCCAGGCGTAACGCGAGATCCAGCCGCGCGCGCCGGCCGGCGCCTTCGGCCGCTCGTGCGGCGTAAAGTAATTCATACCGACCGAAACCACCGAGACCGCCCACGGAACGAGCTTTTTGGGATCGCGCCTGAGCGCTTCGGTGCGCTGGAGATAGCCCATCTCGCCGCCGAGGCCGCGCCGGAGCCACGCCGCGAAGGAGTCCTCGCGCGCCGCCGCCGTTACCGGCGAGATGCCGGCGAGCGCGAAGCCCAACTGCTGCGCCTCGGATTTGATGCGGGCGGACAGCGCCTGCACATGAGTACGATCGGGAAGCACTTTTGTACAGCTTAGCGGGGACGGGCGATAAAGTGAACGGTGAGCGATCAGTGGTACGACACGTTTCCGCCGCCGTTTTCCTCTTCGCTGTCGAGGAGCGGCTTGCGGCCGGCGAAGCCGTCTTCGATGCGGTGCCAGTACCCGACGGAATCCTCGCCGAAGCGCCAGCATAGGAAGACGATCTCGCCGCCGAGTTGGCAGGGGAAGTCGACCAGGCCTTCTTCGATGCCCTTGCAGATGCAGCCGTAGGCATTGATCTCCTCGACCATGCATTTGACTTCCTGGATGAGGGTCGCGATCGCGGCATTCTGCTGCAGGGACTTCATCAACTCCGGACTGGAAGGCGAGAGACGCTCCTCGCGAATCACGACCTCGCTTTTTTCCTTGAGCGCCGCCAAATTCTTCAGGATGCGCGCGACGAGCGGCTTAAGCTCCGGCAGAAGCGCGTTGGCTTCGTCGACCGTGAAAAGACGCGTCTGTTGCGGGGCCGCCATCGATTACAATCCCATGCCTTTTCGCATCTCGCCCAAAAGGGCGATGTTGTCGGCGTGACCGGTCATGCGCGCCGTGATGCGGCCGCGGACCGGCCGCCCGAGAAGATAGAAATCGCCGACGATATCGAGGATCTTGTGACGCGCGAACTCGTCGGGAAACCTGAGCTCGGTGTTGATGACGCGCTCGTTGTCGATCAGGATGCAGTTGCTGAGCCGCCCGCCGTTCACAAGGCCGGCTTTTTCCAGATTTTCGATATCCTTCACAAATCCAAACGTGCGCGCTGGAGCGATCTCTTCCTTGAACGATGTCGCGCCGCGGCAGAGGTAGGTATGTTCCTGCACCCCGACGGGTTCGGGGTATTCGAGATGGTAATGGACGCTGAAAGTATCTGCCGGCTCGACGCTGATGGTTTCGCCCTTCTTGTCGCCCACGCGATACGGCTTATCGACGACGATCTCGGACCATTCCGCTTCCTGCTCTTCGATACCGGCCTCCTCGATCAGGCGGCAGAACTCCAGCGCGGAGCCGTCCATGATCGGAATCTCGCCCTGAATCTTCACCAGCAGATTGCTGATGCCGTAGCTGTGCAGGACGGCGAGAAAATGCTCGACGGTTCCAACGACGATGCCTTTGCCGCGAAGCGAGGTCGCGTAGCCGGTCGATGCGACGTAATCGAGATGCGCCGGCACGGTCGCGTCGGCGGAGATGCCGCTGAACAGGATGCCGCTGTTCGGCGGCATCGGATGAAGCACGGCGCCGGTCTTGATGCCCGAGTGCAGTCCCTGGCCGGAAAAGACGACGCTTTTTTTGAGCGTTTTCTGCTTGAGTGCGCCGTTTAGCGCGCCGTGGCGGGCGCGACGCTTCGCCTTCGCTTCTTTAGGCTTGGCATCGTCTCCTTCGCCGCTGGATTCGCCGAGCGCCCGCTGCACGGTCAGAAGCAGGCCGTCGAGCGACAGCGGCTTTTCCATGAAATCGAAGGCGCCGAGCTTGGTCGCGGTGACAGCGGTATGAATGTTGCCGTGGCCGGAGATCATGATGACGTTCAAGTCCGGCTCCTGCTTTTTAATGTCCTTTAAAAGGCCGATGCCGTCCACCTCCGGCATCCAGATATCCAGCAGCACGAGATCGGGACGCGCGCTCTTGATGAGGTCGAGAACTTTCGTCCCGTCCGCAGCCTCGATCACGCGATAACCCTCGTCGCTCAGGATTTCGCGAATCGACTCGCGCACGCGGTCTTCGTCATCGACAACGAGGATTTTTTTCTCTGCGGTTTTGCCCTTCAAGTATCCTCCAGACAATTAGATCAAATCACCGCGCGTTTTTACGATGGCTTCAAAGTGGCATGATCCCGGACCGGCAGCTCGATGATAAACCGTGTGCCGCGCGGCTCGTTGGGACGGACGCGAATATGGCCGCGATGGTCGGCGACGATCGCGCTGACGATAGCGAGGCCGAGGCCCGTCCCGTCTTTCTTGGTGGAAAAATACGGCTCAAAGATCCGCGCCCTCACCTCGGGAGCGAGACCCGATCCGTTGTCGGCGACCTCCAGAAGCACGATACCCGCCGAAGGCGAATACGTCGTCGAGATGCGGATTTCGCCCGCGTTCTCCTCCACTGCAGCGAGCGCATTATCGAGCAAATTAATGAGCACCCGCTTGATTTGATCGCGGTCGAGATCGAGGGACGGGATCTCGCCCTGGCGGAACTCGAAGCGGATCCCCTTATGTCCCTCTTTGAAGAGGAACAGCGCCTCTTTGACGATCTCGTTCAGATTGTTCGCCGTCAGCTCGGCCGCGGGCAGACGCGCGAACTGAGAAAACTCGTTGACGAGGTTCTTCATATCCTCGACCTGCGTGATGATCGTCGCCGTGCACTTGTCGAGGACCCCGCCGTCGCCGTTGAGAAGCTTGGCGTAGCGCTTCCGCAGCCGCTCGGCGGAGAGTTGGATCGGGGTGAGAGGATTTTTGATTTCGTGCGCGATGCGGCGCGCGACCTCGCGCCACGCCTCCATGCGCTGGACCTTTTGAATCTGTGTGATGTCTTCGAGGAAGATCATGACCCCGAGGGTCTCGCCATCGTCGCCGCGGAGCATCGTGCCGGTAGCGACAGCCGTGACGATTTGGTCGGGGAGCGCGATCTTGATCTCGCGCTCAACGGTCCCGCCGCCCCTGACGCGCTCCATGATATCACGCATAGGCCCGAGCTGCTCGGCCTGAAAGACCTGGGCATAGGTTCGACCGACTGCCTGATCGGTTTTCACGCCGAGCATCTGCTCGGCGGCGGCGTTCATCGTGGTAATCGTACCGGCGGGATCGACGGATATGACGCCGGCCGCGATGTTACGGAGCAGCGTCTCCATGTAGCGGCCGCGTCGTGCGAGCTCGACGTTGATCAGCTTTAAGTCGCCCGTCATCTGATTGAACGAATCGACGAGCGTGCCGATCTCGTCGTCGCCCGCCGCCTCGATCTGGTAGTCCCAATTGCCGTGCGCGACTTCGTGCGTTCCCTCTGCCAGCCGCTGGATCGGGACGGTGATGCCTTTGGCGAGATAAAGCCCGAACCACGTCGCCGAAAAAATAATGACGAGCGTGATCAGCAGCAGCGTCAGAATGTAGCTGTTTTTCACCGGGCGCTTGAGCGCCGTCAAATGCTTGTACTGCTCGTAGGAGCGCGAAATCTGAAGCGACCGGTTCGTGAGGCTCTTGGGGACATAATAATCGACGACAACGGCGCCGAGAATTTTCTTGTCCGCGCTGTAGATCGGGACGGCGCCGCGGATGATGTCGCCCTCGCCGAACGCCTGTGTCCGGGTGACCTCGATGCCGCGCAGGGCGCGATTAAGGAAATCGGACTCCGGCTTGATCGTCACGCCGGTCGGCACCTGATCGTTGAAAGCGACGACGAGCAGCTGCCGGTCCGGCCCGAATACCTCCACCGTGCCGAGGTTGTATTCACGCTGCTTGGCCTGGATGAATTCCTTCAAGTCGGCCATGCGCTTGGCGTCGAACATCCCCTCCTGCGTCATCCTCTGGCTCAATTGCCGCGCATTGAAGAGCGCGCTGCTGGCGGCGTTCTGATAGTACGCCTGAGCGACCTCGAGCGAGCCCTGTAAGGCGTTTTCGATTTGTACGTCGAACCAGCGCTCGAAAGATCGGGTAACGAACCCGCCGGCAATGAAGAAGAGGAGCAGCGTCGGGACCAGCGAGAGCGCCACGAACGCGATAACAAGCTTGACACGTAAACGCGAGCCGAGAATGCGCCTTTTCCGCTCGAAAATCAGCTTGACCAGATTTCGGACGACGAGGAAAATCAGCAGGATCAACAGAATGATGTTGATATTGACGAGGAGGAAAAACGCGATGTTGTTGGCCGCGGAATAATCGGAGACGTCCGGCAGCTGGACTTCGAAATAGACGAAGATCATCACCATGAGCATGGTGACGAGAATGACGATGGCCTCGCGCTTGCGCCGCTTGGCCTCTTCGAGGCGGAGGCTTTCTTCTAATTGGCGCTCGTCCATAGGAATGCCGCAACCCGGGAAGTTCCCCAGATTTATGGATGTTTTACGGTCTGGCTGGATTTTACCGTCGGAAAAGGTAAAGGACAAGCGTAATTATCAGGCTGATCACGATGGACGTGACGAGGGGAAAATAGAACGTAAAATTGCCGCGCTGGATATAGATATCGCCGGGGAGGCGTCCCAGCCAGGGAATCTTGGAGCTCAAAGAAAACAGTAATCCGACCACAACCAAAATGATGCCAAGGATTATGAGCGACCTGCCGAAGTTCATTGCCAGGCTTCCCGTTTACACTTTATCTCCGGGAAGGGGGGCCCTAGAAGAGGGTCGGCTGCTTTTTTGGGGCCTGCCCCGGTTTGCGCCCGAAATGCTCGTAGGCTAGCGCGGTTGCGACCCGGCCGCGCGGCGTCCGATTGAGAAAGCCCGCCTGGATGAGAAAAGGTTCGTAGACGTCCTCGATCGTATCCTTCTCCTCGCCGATGGCGGCGGCAAGCGTTTCCACGCCGACCGGGCCGCCGGCGAACTTGTCGATCAAAGTGAGCAGCAGCATCGTGTCCATCTTGTCGAATCCCATAGGATCGACTTCGAGCATCTTCAGCGCTTCTTCGGTGACCTTCTTCGTTATCCGCCCGGCGGCTCTGACCTCGGCGTAATCGCGGACGCGGCGAAGCAGGCGGTTGGCGATGCGCGGCGTGCCGCGCGAGCGCCGAGCGATCTCGGCCATGCCTTCCTCATCCCCGCCAACGTTGAGAATCGACCCCGAGCGGCCGAGGATTCGCGTCAGCGCGTCGGGCGAGTAAAAATCTAAACGGAAAATCGCACCGAAGCGGTTTCTCAGCGGCGACGTGAGCAGACCCGAGCGCGTCGTGGCGCCGACGAGCGTGAATCGTTTTAAGTCCAGCTTGATCGAGCGCGCCGACGGGCCCTGTCCGATCATGATGTCGATCTGATAGTCCTCCATCGCCGGATAAAGAACCTCCTCGACGATGTGGTTCATGCGATGAATCTCGTCGATGAAAAGGATATCGCCCTCTTCGAGATTCGTGAGTAGCGCCGCGAGATCGCCGGGGCGCTCGATCACCGGACCGGACGTCGCCTTGATATTGACGCCCATCTCGCGCGCGATGATGTAAGCGAGCGAAGTTTTGCCAAGACCCGGCGGCCCGTGAAAAAGCATGTGGTCGAGAACGTCCTTGCGCCCGCGCGCCGCGGCGATCGCGACCTTGAGATTCTCTTTGACCTGCTCCTGGCCGACATATTCATCGAAGCCGCGCGGACGCAGGTTCACTTCGAATTTTAAGTCTTCGTCGGTCCGTGCAGGCGTGATCGGCCGGGGCTCCATAAATTCAGCGTTGAATTATGAGTTTTGAATTTTGAATGAAGAATATCAATTCATTCGCAACAATCATAATAAATTGAAGAGAAAAACTCTGTGAATTTTAAATTCGCATTTCAATTCAATACTCAAAATTCAACGTTATGCTACTGGCTCAGTCTTCGGAGAGCTTCTTTGAGAACGTCGGCGAGATTGCCTCCGTGCTTTGGCGCGATTTCCCGCACTGCCTGCTCGGCGTCGGCACGGCGGTAGCCAAGGTTTACCAGCGCGGAGACGGCATCGCGTGAGATCTCGGAACCGCCGTTCGCCGCCGCGCTCGCTTCCGGCGGCCGCGTCGCGACCGCCTTATCCCTCAGCTCGACGACCATTCTCTCGGCCAGCTTTTTTCCGACCCCGGGAATCGATTGGAGCCGCGCCTGGTCGCCTTCTTTGAGTGCGCGCGCGAGGTCGTCCGCCGGAATGCCGGAGAGGATCGTGACCGCGAGCTTGGGCCCGATTCCCGCGACACTGTTGAGCAGAAGAAAAACCTGCTTTTCTTCCGGCTCGAGAAAGCCGAAAAGCTGCAGCGCGTCTTCGCGCAGATGCGTGTGGATGTAGAGACGAACTTTGTCGCCAGGCTCCGGTAAGCGATAAAAAACACTGAGCGGAATGAAGATTTGGTAGCCCACGCCGCCGACGTCGACGGTGATCTCACCCGGGGCTTTGGTATCCAGAACGCCGCTGATGCTGCCGATCATCCGTTTCTAGGACGCGCCGCGCGCACGGCCTTCGGCGCGGCTTCATTAACGCGAAGATGGAACGCGCGTTGATGCAGATCGCAAATCGCAGCGGCAAGCGCATCCGCGGCGTCGGCCACAATCGGGCCGCTGAGACGCAGGAGCGAGCCCACCATTTTTTGCACCTGCTCTTTGCTCGCGTGGCCGTAGCCCACGACGGATTGCTTGATCTCCACCGACGCATATTCGTGCACCAGGATGTCGCTCTCGGCGGCGGCGAGCAGCGCAACGCCGCGCGCCTGGCCCAGCTTCAGCGCGCTCACGGCGTTCTGCGCGAAGAATACTTTTTCCAGGCTGACGCCGTCGGGGCGGTGGCGCGCGATGACTTCGCGCAGCCCCTGGCAAATGCGCTTGAGCCGCATGCCCTGAGCCTGTCCGGCCGAACATGTAATCGTGCCGTGATCGACGTGTACGAGCGCGCTGCCCGTCATCTCGACGACGCCCCAGCCCGTCGCGACAGTTCCCGGATCGATTCCTAGAATGCGCTCGGTGCCGCGGCTGGCGTCGGGGCCGGCGCTCATCAACTCGCTTTCTCTAAAAATTCCGTGGGAATGTTGAAATTGGCGGCGACGCTCTGTACGTCGTCGTGGTCTTCCAGCTCTTCGGTGAGCTTCAAAATCTGCTCGGCGTGCTTTTCGTCGACCGTGACGGTGCTTTTCGGCATCATCGTCACCTGTGCGGTGACGTGTGTGATTTTCTCGCGGTCGAGCGTCTCGCGGACTTTTTCGAAATCCTCGGGCGACGTCAAAACTTCGAAAGTGCCGTCTTCGTCGCGTACGTCCTCCGCACCCCCATCGAGCGCTAAGGTGAAGAGGCGGTCCTCGTCGACCTGCGCCTTGTCGATCGTGATGAGGCCTTTCTTGTCGAACATCCAGGCGACGCAGCCGTTTTCACCAAGGTTGCCGCCGTAGCGCGTAAACAGATGGCGAATCTCCTGCACCGTGCGATTTTTGTTGTCGGTCAGCACCTGAACGAGAATCGCCGTGCCGCCGGGGCCGTAGCCTTCGTATTGAACTTCTTCGTAAGCGGCGCCTTCGAGCTCGCCGGTGCCTTTTTTAATCGCGCGCTCGATGTTGTCGTTCGGCATGCTGTTGGCCTTGGCGGTCAACACGGCCGTACGCAGCCGCGGGTTGCCGTTGATGTCGCCACCGCCGGCGCGTGCTGCGACCGTGATCTCTTTAATCATCTTGGTAAAGAGCTTGCCGCGCTTCGCGTCCTTCGCCGCTTTCTTGTGCTTGATCGAGCTCCATTTGGAATGTCCAGACATAAAAATGACCTCTTTTGTGATGGAATAGGCTAGCACAATCGCCGGGCCCGGTAAACATTCGCCTTAGCTATCTTCCGCAAGATGGCGCCTTTCGGTATACTACCGTCGTGACCGAAACCAGCCTTATCTTCCGCCGTCATTGGACTCTCCTGGTTTTATTGCTATCACTTCTGACAGCGTGTTCCGTTCCCGTGACCACGACGCCGCCGGCACCGCCAACGCCTGCCCCAGAAACGAAAGCGCCGCAGCCCGGACCGTCGCAGACGGGATTCGCCTCGTGGTACGGGCCCGGCTTTCACGGCAAAGTCACGGCCAGCGGCGCAACCTACGATCAACACGATCACACGGCGGCGCACCGGACGCTGCCGCTCGGCACGCGCGTTCGCGTGACCAATCTAAGCAACGGCAAATCGACCGAAGTCACGATCACCGACCGCGGTCCGTTCCTCAAAGATCGCATCATCGATCTCTCGTACACGGCGGCGCAGGAGATCGGCATGATCGACAAGGGCACCGCCCGCGTCCGCATCGAAGTGCTCGACGGCAAGGTGGAACAAATCCGCTCCGAGCTCGACTATACGCTGCAGTTCGGCTCGTTTGCGCAAATGGACAAGGCGGTGCGCTTGAAGGAGCTATTGAATCAGGCTTTCCCACCGTCAGATGTGTCGATCGTTCGCTTCGATAAGGACGGCAGCACCTTTTATCGCGTGCAAGCCGGCCTCTACAACGACCGCGGCGCGGCCGAGTCGCGCGCGCGTCGCATGACGGAGCAGGGCTTTTCCGTCATCATCATGGAGAAGTAGCTCAGGCCGGCTCCGGCAGAAGAAAATATCTCCCGCCTTCGCGTCTAACCCTCCCCTCCGCAATCAGCTTCAGCAGGTGCGCCTCAACAGACCACTGCGCCACATGATGCAGCGCGGTCGGAGTGTCGGTATAGATTCGTTCGGTGATGGCGGGAATCGTCCGCTCGCCCTCGGCAAGGCAGCGAAGAACTGCGCGCTCGCGCATCAATCGGTGGTCGATATATTCGCGGATTTTGCCGTACGGATCGGTAACTACCGGTCCGTGGCCGGGAAGCAATTGGCGGATGTCGAGGCTCAAGAGCTTTTCCAGCGACTTGATGTAATCGGCCATATCGCCGTCCGGCGGCGGAATCACCGTCGTGCCGCGCCCGAGGATATGGTCGCCGGTGAGCAAATCTTTCAGCGCCGGCTCGTAAAAGCAGCAGTGGCCCGATTCGTGGCCCGGGGTCTGCACGACTCTTACTTTGCCGCCGTCGTACGGGATCTCGTCGCCCTCGCCATACGTGAAATCTTCGCCGCCGAGATACCCCGCGCGACGCCGCGAGATGCCGAGTTTGGCCCCGGTGCGCTTTTTCAGCGCCAGCGCGCCGCCGCAATGGTCGCTGTGGATGTGGGTTAGAAGAATCTTCTCGATCCTACCGCCCATCGCCTCGGCCTCCTCGATGATGCCGTCGATATTCGCGCCGGCCGAGAGCGCTACATCGACGACCGTGATCTTCTCTTTGCCGAGCAGATATTGGTTCGTTCCCTCGAGCGTCAGGAGACCCGGATTCGATGCGGTGACATGACGAATGGCAGGCGAAGAAGCCATGCGGCGGCGATCAGTATCCTTTCTCGATCAATTGATTATAGAACAATTTGTAGAAACTTTTGAGGCGCTCCGGCCGCGTGTAGTTGGCGAACTCCGCAGGAATTTTGAATTCCTTCTCGATCTGATCCAGCGTCTTGCCCGCCGCGACCATCTTCGCGACTTCATCTCGCATCACGACGAAGTAGCGCTTCTGCTCTTCGAGATCCTTGACGCCGCGCGCCATGTGTACGGGGCCATGGCCCGGCACATATGTCTCGGCAGGGAGGTTGCGCTCCATCACATGGTCGAGAATCGCGACCCAGCCGTTCACGTTGGAATACCAGACGCCGGCCGACTCGCCCTGCCCGGGATGAATCTCGGTGTCGAGCAGGTCGCCCATCAGCATCAAGCGCCTCTGTGGAACAAACACGGTCAAGTCGCCTGTGCTGTGCCCGCGGCCTTCGGGCGTGATCTGAAAGGTGAGGCCGCCGAAGTAAAGCGTCGCCGGGCCGTCGATCGCGATGTCCGGACGGACGAGCTCGCCTCTGCGGTACGCCTCGTTGCCCGGGTCCTTCGAGTTTTTCCGCTCCTCGAACTCTTTTGCTTCCTGCATGAAGAGATCTTTAGCCTGATTCTTCGTCGCGATGTATACGGGCTTGTCCTCGCGGAAGTGCCACGCGCCGGTCGCGTGATCGCCGGCCGAGTGCGACGAGATCAGATAGCGCACTTTCTTATCGGTGAGCTTGCGGATCGCGGCGAGTGTCTGGTCCGCCGTGCGGATATCGAAATCGAAAACCAGCACGCCGTCGCCGGTGATGAAGAAAACCGAATTGCTCGACCCACTCGAATTCTTCATGAAGTAAACATCGTCGGCCAGTTTGCTCATCGCCATTTTCGCCTGGGCGAAAGCCATCGCAGGCAGTAGAACAACCACAGAAGCGAGAATTCGCATCATCAATCGCTGCATCCTCGAACCTCCTTTAAACTTCAATGCCGAGAGTTCTCGCGAGCTCCAGCGTGCGCCGGGCGCGCTCCACGATCGGCCGGTCGATCAGTTGTCCGCCAAGGGCGATCGAGCCGTCGCCGCGGGCATTGGCTTCCTCGAACGCCTGCAGCACCTGCTTCGCGTAATCGATCTCCTCCGCTGTCGGGCTGAACGTCGCGTTGACGGGATCGATCTGCGACGGGTGAATGAGCGACATGCCGGAAAAGCCGAGCCGGCGCGACTGCCGCGCGAAGCGTCCAAGACCATCCGTGTCTTTGAGATCGACCCAGACGCCATCGACCGCTTGCACGTGCGCGGACGCGGCGGCAACCGCCAGCGCCGAGCGCGCGTAAATCAAGTCCTGTGCCTCGCCCTCGCGCTTGGTCGGCAGCCCCATCTCGCGGCCGTAGTCTTCGGCGCCGAACATGAGGCCGACGATCCGCGGCGAAGACGCGGCGATCGCCGGCGCGTTCAAAAGCCCGCGCGGGCTCTCGACCGCGACCAGCAGCTGAACGCCGCCGCGAGCCATCTTGAGCGTTGGCTCGCGATCGTTCAGAAACGACTCCACCTGGCGGATCTCATCCGCCGTCTCGACCTTCGGCAGGACCAAGCCGTCGAGGCCCGGGCGGACGACCGCCTCGACATCGGCGTTCATGCGCGCGTGACCGATCGCGTTGATGCGTACGAAGCGCGCGGGCGATTGGGCAGCGCGCTCACGCCCGAGCGCCTCGGCAATCTGGCGCCGCGCCGTATCTTTCTCGTTCGGCGCGACGCCGTCCTCGATATCGAGCATGATCGCGTCGGCGTTCAGTCCCAGCGCCTTGTCGACCATTTTCTGCCGGTGTCCCGGCACGAACATCCACGATCGCTTGAGTTCCATTCGCCCTCCGTAGACGCTCTTTCTTACTGCAACGCGCCGCGATTTTCCATCGACTGGAACTCGCGCGGCGCTTGCGATAAGAAGGCCAGGACCATGGCGTCGAGCTTTCCTGTACGGCTGCGTTCGATCGACGGATGAAAGCGAGCACGCTGAAGCTTTGCCTTCCGATCACGGCGATGACGGCGCAGCAGACGGCCGTCTCGCTCCTGATCCCGCCTTTTCTCGACAGCCACCATTACCCGCTATCGGCGATCGGCTCGCTCATTTCCGTCGCGCCGATCCTGGCGCTCACCGCGCGCCTGCCGGCAGGTCTCGCGTATCGACCCAATCGCGCGCGCGCCCTGATGGTCGCTGCGCTGCTGATCATGAGCGGCTGCACATTTCTTTACAGCTACGCCGTCGAGCCGCTCCAGTTCGCGCTCGTCCAAGCTTTTAACGGCTTCTTCTTCGGCGCGGCTTCAACGACATATCTCGCGTTTTACGTCGATCATCTCGCGCCCGACGAGGACCGCCATCACGCGATGGGCTACTACACGGGCTGTCTCGCCGTCGGCTATTCCATGGGCGGCTTCGCGGCAGGCTACATCGCCGACAAGTTCGGCTACGAGGCCTGTTTTCATTATGCCGCCTGGCTCGGGCTTGTCTGCATCGTCTTGTTATTTGTCTTGAGTCCGCGGCATGTGCGCCAAAGCGAAGTGTTATCTGCTGGGAGAAAACCTGCGGTTCCGATACTAACGGCGCTCAAAGGCATCGTGGATCCAACTGTCGCTTCGATCATCGTCGTGGCGCTGTATCTAAATCTTCTGCATCAGATGGGCAATGCCTTCGTGCCGCTCTACGGCCTCGCTATCGGCTTGTCGTTGACGCAGGTCGGCGTTATTCGCGCTTTCTATTCGCTCTGTAACGCCGTCACGCGACCGTTCAGCGGCTCCCTCACGAAAAGCATCGGCTATCACACGCTGTCGCGTTTCGGCCTGCCGCTCCAGTCGATGTTCATTATCCTTGTGCCGTTCGTGGAGTCTTTTTCGCCGCTCTTGGTCGTCTTTCTCCTGGCGGGATTCGTGCGCGCCATCGTCATTGTCGCGAACTCGATCAGCATGGTCGAGGACGTCGACATGACGCGCGTCAGCCGCGGCGTGATCTCCGCGCTCTACAACGCCGCCGGCGACATCGGAAATATTCTAGGTCCCAGCATGGGCGGATTGATCGCGACATTCACCGGCGTCGCGCACCTATTTTTCGTCGGCCCGTTGCTCATTACCACGAGCTTCGTGGTCTCGCTATGGGCATGCAGGTTCATCCGGCCGGCGCGCCACAGCTGATCGATTCGCCCCGGCTTTTCTCCAGGATAACCTATTGCATCGCAACGACGGTGCTATAGTTATCCTACGCAAGCGTAGCGGAGGTCTTTTATGCCCACGATGCGCATCGCCCTCGTCCCTCGGCCGAAGGCACCGTTCGAGATCGTCCGGCGGGAAGTTCCCGAGCCGCCGGCCGGTTGCGCGCGCGTTAAAGTCGAGGCGTGCGGCGTCTGCCATAGTGATGTGTTGACGAAGGAGGGATTCTGGCCGGGAGTTGAGTACCCGCGCGCGCCTGGACACGAAATCGCCGGCGTTATCGATGCGCTTGGCGCGAACGTCGCCGGTTGGAAGAAAGGCGAGCGCGTCGGCATCGGCTGGCACGGCGGCCACTGCGGATACTGCGATTCCTGCCGCCGCGGGGATTTCGTCACCTGCCAGATCGCGTTTCAGATTCCCGGGCTCTCTTACGACGGCGGCTACGCCGATTATGTGATCGCTCCGGCGGGTGCGCTGGCGCGCATTCCCGACGGCCTCTCGTTCGTCGACGCCGCGCCGCTCATGTGCGCCGGCGTGACGACGTTCAACTCGCTCCGGAACAGCGGCGCGCGGCCGGGCGATCTCGTCGCCGTCCTCGGCATCGGCGGCCTCGGACATCTCGGCGTGCAGTTCGCGGCAAAGGCGGGGTTTAACACGGTCGCGATCGCGCGCGGCAAAGACAAGGAAGAACTGGCGCGAAAGCTCGGCGCGGCGCACTACATCGACAGCCAAGCCGGCGACCCTGCGGCCGCTTTGATGAAGCTCGGCGGAGCGAAAGTGGTCCTGGCGACGGTGACCAGCGGGAGAGCGATGACGGAGATTCTCGGCGGGCTCGGCATCGACGGGAAGCTCGTGGTGCTCGGCGCTCCAGATGCGCCGATCGAAGCGCCGGGATTCCCGCTCATCATGGGAAGACGATCCATCCTTGGTTGGCCGTCCGGCAGTTCGATCGACTCCGAGGACACGCTCGCGTTCAGCGCGCTCACCGGCGTGCGCCCGATGACGGAAACCTTTCCGTTGGATCGTGTCGCGGAAGGCTACGAGCGGATGATGAGCGGCAAGGCGCGCTTTCGCGCAGTGCTCACGACGGCTTAAATGTAATCGCGAATCAAAATCTCCGCGATCTGGACGGCGTTCAGCGCTGCGCCTTTGCGGAGGTTGTCGGCCACGATCCACATGTTGATGCCGTTCGGAATCGAATCGTCCTCGCGGATGCGCCCGACCATCGTCGCGTCGGTGCCGGTCGCGTCGAGCGGCATCGGATAGACGTTCTCCTCCGGCGCGTCGACGAGCAGGATGCCCGGGGCCTCGCGCAAAATCGCCTTCACATCCTTCGCCGATAGCTTCTTCTCGGTCTCGATGTTGACGGATTCGGAGTGGCCGCAGAAGACCGGCACGCGCACACACGTGGCGGTGATCCTAATTGAGTCGTCGGCCATGATCTTCTTCGTCTCGTCGATCATCTTCTTCTCTTCCTTGGTATAGCCGTCCGGCTGGAAGACGTCGATGTGCGGTATGCAGTTGAAGGCGATCTGGTGCGGAAATTTTTCCTTCTCAATCTCCTGCAGGTTCAAAACCGCCGCGGTCTGCCGTCCGAGCTCCTCCATCGCTTTCCGGCCGGCGCCGGAAGTCGACTGATACGTCGAGACGACGACGCGCTTGATCCTGGCGGCGTCGTGGATCGGCTTCAGCGGGACGACCAACTGGATCGTCGAGCAGTTCGGATTGGCGATGATGCCGCGCTTCTTGTATTCGGTGATCGCCTTGGCATTCACCTCCGGCACGACCAGCGGAACGTCGGGATCCATGCGGAAGCGCGCGGTGTTGTCGACCACCACGCCGCCGGCGCGCGTCGCGATCGGCGCGAACTTGTCGCTCACCGAGCCGCCGGCGGAAAATAGCGCGATGTCGATGTCCTCGAAAGAGTTCTCATCGAGGACGCCGACACGGAGCTGTTTCTGTTGAAAGTCGAGATATTGTCCCGCCGAGCGCTCCGACGCGAGAAGCCTCAGCTCGTCGACGGGAAAGAGCCGCTCTTCCAAAATTTCGCGCATCTGCTCGCCGACCGCGCCGGTCGCGCCGACGACGGCGACGTTGTATTTTTCCTTTTTCATCTCTCTAGCCTATCTTTTCCCTGACGCGTTTTCCCATCTCCTTGCAGCCGATGAGCTTGCCGCCGGGATCTTTAATGTCCGCGGTGCGGTAGCCCTCGTTGAGCACGTCCTCGACCGCCTTCTCGATGCGATCGGCGGCTTTTCCCTGATCCAGAGAATGGCGCAGCATCAGCGCGACGGTGAGAATCGTCGCGAGCGGATTCGCCATGTCCTTGCCGGCGATGTCCGGCGCTGTGCCGTGCACCGGCTCGTACATACCCACCTTGCCGCCGAGGCTCGCCGACGGCAGCATACCGATCGAGCCGGTGAGCATCGCCGCCTCGTCGCTCAAGATGTCGCCGAACATATTCGTCGTGACGATCACGTCGAACTGCTTCGGATCGCGGATGAGCTGCATGGCGCAGTTGTCGACGAGCATGTGGTCGAGCTTGACGTCTTCGTAGCGGCCGTCCTTGTGCACGCGCGTGACGACCTTGCGCCAGAGCTCGGTCGCTTCGAGAACGTTCGCCTTGTCGACCGACGTCACTTTGTTGCGGCGCCGGCGCGCGGCATCGAACCCGACCTTTGCGATGCGCTCGATCTCGGGCGTGGTGTAAACTTCCGTGTTGACGCCGCGCTCAGTGCCGTCGGGCAATCTTGTCACGCCTTTCGGCTGGCCGAAATATATCCCTCCGGTAAGCTCGCGAACGACGAGCAGGTCGGTGCCTTCGACAACCTCGCGCTTGAGCGTGGAGGCCGAAGCCAGCGCCGAGAACAATTTTACCGGACGCAAGTTGGCGAAGAGGCCCAATTCCTGGCGCAGCGCGAGCAGCGCGCGCTCCGGGCGAATGGAGTAATCGAGGCTGTCCCACTTCGGCCCGCCCATCGCGCCCAACAGCACGGCGTCGCTCTGCTTTGCTAGCTTCAGCACCGGATCGGTGAGCGGCTTTCCGTGCGCGTCGATCGACGCGCCGCCGACGAGCCCCTGCTCGTACTCGACGTTGAAATCGTAAAGCTTCGCGACCCGGCTCAAAAGCTCCGTCCCCTCGCGCACCACCTCCGGCCCGATCCCGTCGCCGGGAAACACCGCGATTTTAAAATTCAACTCCGCTCCCCCTTTTTCTTCAATTCAAAATCAACATTCAAAAGTATTTACGGCCCCTGCCGCTCGACCATCTGGCGATAGTGGCGGCGGTACTCGAGCTTGTTTAGCGCGCTGGTATAGGCGAGCGCGCTCGCCATGATGATGTCGGTGTGCGAGCCCTGGCCCGATACCGTCACGCCGTTCTCTTCGAGCAGGCACGAGACTTCGCCCTGCGCGTCGGCACCGCCGGTGATCGCCTTGACGGTATAGCGCAGCAGCCGCGCGCGCGAGCCTGCGATCTTCGCGATCGCCTTGTAGCACGCGTCGACGACGCCGTCGCCGGTTTCGAGATCCGTCAGCTCCTGGTTATCGACGCGCATTTTAACCGTCGCCGACGGGATCGCGTTGGAGCTCGAGTTGATGTTGAGATACAGCAGCTCGAAGCGGTCGGGCTTGCCGGGCAGACGATGAATGTCCTCGGCGATGATCGCCTCGATGTCCTCATCGTAAACGTCCTTCTTTTTGTCCGCCAGCTCTTTGAAGCGCACGAACGCGCGGTTCATGTCTTCCTTGTTGAGATTGAATCCCAGCGCCTTCAGGCGATCGTCGAAGGCGTGCCGGCCCGAGTGCTTGCCGAGCACCAGGCGGTTGCCGGGAATGCCGATCGATTCCGGCGTCATGATCTCGTAGGTCTGTTTCTGCTTCAGCACGCCGTCCTGATGGATGCCCGCCTCGTGCGCGAACGCGTTGTCGCCGACGATCGGCTTGTTGATCGGGATCGGAATCCCGGTGATCTGCGACAGCAGCCGCGAGCTCGGGTAGATCTGCTCCGTCACGATGCGCGTGTCGAGATTGAGATAGTTCTTCCGCGTCTTCAGCGCCATCACGACCTCTTCGAGCGAGGTGTTGCCCGCGCGCTCGCCGATGCCGTTGACGGTGCATTCGATCTGGCGCGCGCCGTTGGCGACCGCCGCGAGCGAATTCGCCGTCGCGAGGCCGAGGTCGTTGTGGCAGTGCGCGCTCCAGATGACCTGGTCGCCGCCCTCAGTGTGCTCGACGAGATACTTGACGAGCGCGCCGAACTCCGACGGGATGGCATAACCGGTCGTGTCGGGCACGTTCAGTGTCTTCGCGCCGGCGCGGATGACCTCGCCGAACACCTGCGCGAGGAATTCCTTCTCACTGCGCGAGGCGTCTTCCGCGGAAAATTCGATGTAGTCGATGTGTTTCTTCGCGAAGCTTACAGCTGCGACCGCGGCGTCGAGCACCTCGTCGCGCGACATGCGCAGCTTGTGCTTGAGGTGAATGTCCGAGGTCGCGATGAAAATGTGAATGCCGGGATGCTTTGCCTTCTCGACCGCCTTCAGCGCCCGCTTGATGTCGCCTTCCTGCGCGCGCGCGAGGCTTAAGACGATCGGGCGCTCGACCTCCTGCGCGATGCGGTCGACGGATTCGAAATCGCCTTCGGAGGAGGCTGCGAAACCCGCCTCGATGACGTCGACGCCCAGTTTCTCCAGCTGCCGCGCGATGACGAGCTTCTCGCCCGCGTTCATGCTCGCCCCCGGCGACTGCTCGCCGTCCCTCAGGGTGGTATCGAAAATCTGTACTATTCCGTTGTCCATGGCTCGCTCCTTCATAAACTAAAAAGCTCCCGCGGCTCGGCTGCCCACGGGAGCTTGGATTCAATCCAGGAGAAGGGAACTACGGCAGTGCTGCCAGCGGTTCCCCTCTCTTCTCCCGTCGCCGTTTATAGTACGTTAGGAGCCACAAGAGAGGGCCGGAGAGAGTATACAAGAGAAAACTCGAAAAAAACATGATCTGCGGCGCCGCGA
>DASWZY010000117.1:0-29181 GCA_036407055.1 Binatia bacterium | reverse complement strand
GAGCAAATCTGAGGTGGGCAAAACCGTGCTCGAGCTCGGCCTGCAGAACCGAGCCGATCACGAGAAACATCAAGATATGCTCAGAAGCGGCATCAGCGAGGCTGGCGGTACTCCCGTTCAAATGGAGAAAAACTATGACCTTTCCAGTTACATTAACAAGGGTCTAGGTAATATCGATAATGACGTCAACATCGCCAAGCTCGCATTGGCCCTCGAGATCGGCGCCGCTGTAGGATATGTGAGCGACACTGCCAAGTTGAAATCCCCGTACATGATTGAACTGGAAGCCGGGATTGCTTGTATCGAGGCCATCCATGCCGCCCGCATTCGTGCTGCGTTCAATGCCTTGGGGATCAAAATTCCGGTTGTTCCCAGCGCATTGATAAGCACGAGTGATCGCGATACTTGGGTGATCAATGTGAAGCAGGCAGCGTGATCTTCCCCGATACCCAATCTTTGCTTGAATTTCGAATGGTCACCGATCGCTTCGATGGGTTCCCATATCGATTCGGATGATCCTCGGGTCTCAGAGGCTCTGGATCACCGCCATGATATTTCCTTCCGTGTCCTTGAACCATGCGGCCTTGGCGCCGCCGCCGGTCGCGATGCCTTTCTCGTCCACGCCGGGCAGGTCGTACTTCTCGAACTTCACGCCGCGCGCCGTCAACTCTGAGACCTCCCGTTCTACGTCCTCGACTTCCCAGAACGCCTGACTCGCCTGGGAGGTGCCCGCGTTCGGTGTCGGATATAGAAAACACCCGGTGCCCTTGCTGAACTCGTAGACAACGCCCCCCGCCGTCTCCTGCTTCGGCTTGAAGCCTAGCGTCTCCTCATAGAACTTGCGCGCCCGGGCGACGTTTTTCGCCGGGATATACGAATACATCGGAGCTTTTTGCAGCATGGTATCCTCCTCGGGGACGGTTTGTCCCGCCCCTAACAAGTAGTCGAAGCGCGCGCTGTGGAAATCGACAGTGGAAGACGCCCTCTATAAATTATCTAAGCTTAAATCGAAGCATTGCGATAGAGGGCCTGTGTGGAACGGGGTAGATTCGGGTCGGGTCTCGAATCTTGCTTTATTGCGTCATGTACGCGCGGATGACTTTGAAGGTTTGTTTGTCGATTTCAACGGTGGGGTGATCCACCGATCATGTCAGGCGGCAGGGCATAATAGAACAGCCAGTACTTACCTTTATCTTCGAGTTTTGGTGTCTCATTACGAACGGTGAAAAATTTGAAGTTCGCCGCGACATAGTCTTCGCCGATCTGCATCGCCTTTATCTCCGCGGGGCCGGGGAAAGGCTCGGCCTTTATCGCCTCACACCAAAGCAGCCCGAACAGTAAGATAAAACATTCCGCTATCCGCAGTGACTTTCTCATTTCTCAGCCTTTACTTCAAATTCCAGTTCTCCAATGCCGCCTTCTCCACGTACTGAGACACGATAGATTCCGGCTGTCAGCTTAGGCGGACTTCCCTTGTCTGGTATCATCTGCCGAAATCCTTGAGGTACCTGGCCATAGACAATCCGGCTCGTTGCACCTACGTAATTCGGAGTTACGATATTCCAAAGTGCTACTTTCCAGCCATTGGAATAGACGGATAGATCAAAAATTCTCACGGGAACCCGGCTTGTAGATTGATTGGGCGCTGTCGCCCAGGACGCCTCGAATATTACCTGTGCGCCTTCCTGCTTAGCGAGTACTTCAATTAAGGCATAATCCGCAATCTGCGGATATACAGAGGGCACAAGTATCGCCGCGACCAACGCGAATGTGAGAAGACCTGTCTTCACGCGAGGCTGCGCGCCGCTATTTGATAGCCAACCCTAGTAGAGCTCGGTCTTCAGGCGCTCGGCGTATTTCTCGTCATACTCTTTCGCATAGGCGGCGTCCTTGCCGTCGCGGGCGGCGGCGAAGTCGCCGTGGCTCGGCGCGCGGCTCGGCTGCTGGGCGGCGTCCCACAGCTTCGCCCTGACGAGGGCTTTGGGGCAGTGATTGAAGGCTTCCTCGACGGCGACGACGATGACCACGCGCGGCGGCTTGCCGCCGACCTCGAAGCGCTTCATCAGCTCCGGGTCCGTGCTGATCTTCGCGCTGCCGTTGACGCGGTAGGTATTGTTCGATCCGGGGATCAGAAAAATAATCCCGACCTTTGGATTGGCGAGCATGTTCTTCAGCCCGTCGAGACGGTTGTTGCCGGGCCGGTCGGGAATCAGCAGGGTGCGATCGTCGAGGAGCTGGACGAAGCCCGGCACGTCGCCCTTGGGCGAACAGTCCATGGTTTTCCCGTTCGAGGTCGCGAGCATGAGGAACGGCGACGCCGCGATGAACTCGCGCCCGATCTCCGAGATATAGGGCCTTTCCTTGGTGGCGGTGTGGGGCGCCGGCTTGGCGTAAATCTTCGCGAGGTCGTCCAGCGAAGTCACGGTGTAGGCATCGGTCCGCTTCATCGTGTCCATCTCGTATTCCCCCTTTGGAGCCGCTGAAAACCAGCGCTCCCGTTCAGCCTCACGGTTCCCAAGTATCTCAGAAATAACATACGAAATAACGAAAGAAATTGATATATCTCCTCGTATGATATAGCGTCTGGCCTAGCTGGAAAAGTCATTTATGAATCCTACGCATATGTCGGAACCGAAACACTTGCTCCACAGGAGATTCCAATATGAGGTTTCCTCGTGCGTTCGGCTTTTTGAGCATTCTCGCTGTGGCGCTTTTTTTTGGAGAGGCTGAAGGAGCGCAACCGGCCATGGATACTGCCGCCAAAACGGTGACGCTGCAAATGCCGGCGATCCCCGACCCGGCCCGCGTCACACTCGATCCCAAGAGCACCGCTCTGCTCGTGCTCGACTATGTCGAGGATATCTGCAGCCGCCAGCCGAATTGCAAGAACAAGATGGTGCCTGCAATGACCCCATTCATGGAGCGGGTGCGTAAGGCGGGCCTCACCGTGGCTTACGGGACTCGCGCGCAGAACCAGACCATGTGGCTGAAAGAGGTTGCTCCCGCTGCAGGCGATATCAGGGTCAATAACACGGCGCAGGACCGGTTCTACAACACCGATCTCGACAAGGAGTTGAAGGCCAAGGGCATCAAGACGCTCATCATCGTCGGCTGGAAGATCAGCGGTTCGGTAACCTACACATCGGTCGGAGCGATGGCGCGCGATTACACCGTCGTGATTCCGGTGGACACGACCGCGGCGGCCACCGACTACGAGACCACCATCGGTTTTTATAATGTCTTGAATTCGGGCAATGCGAACCTGAAAAACGAGCCTCTGAAGGCAAAAGCCGTGACGCTTAGCCGCACGGACATGATCACATTCCAATGACAACCGGGCAATAAGATACGGCGGGGTAGATTCGGAATCGGGTCTATAATTTGACATTTCTACCCCGCACAAACCGCACTCGCTCGCCGTTAAAATTTACCGACACTTAACACTGCACGCCTTGACGCCGTGCGCCTTTGTGACAAGCTCGACGTCGGATGCCTGTCATAGCGGCCGCGTTCAACATCCGATCGGTCCGACCGGAAGGGAGCGACTATGTCCACAGAGATCAAACCAAGTAACGGCGCGAGAGTCGAAGAGAAGCTCGAGGTGATCGTCATCCCGGTTTCGGATGTCGACCGCGCGAAGGAGTTCTACGCGCGGCTCGGGTGGCGGCTCGACGCCGATTTCGACCACGCCGACGACTGGCGCGTGGTCCAGTTTACGCCGCCCGGCTCCGGGTGCTCGGTCATCTTCGGCAAGAACGTCACCGCGGCGGCGCCCGGCTCGGCGCAGGGTTTGTATCTTATCGTCTCCGACATTACCGC
The DNA here is from genome assembly GCA_036407055.1 of Binatia bacterium. Classification (GTDB taxonomy): domain Bacteria; phylum Desulfobacterota; class Binatia; order UBA9968; family UBA9968; genus JAJPJQ01. Next base: position 25,362 of record DASWZY010000117.1, on the reverse strand, counting down.
CGCCCGCGACGAGCTCCTCGGTCGCGAAGTTGCGGTCAGCGAGGTGTTCCACGACGCGGCCGGCGTATTCGACGGTCCGGACGAGCCGTACCTGCTTGGGCGGAGTCGGGTCGGCGGCGCGGATTCCGAGCATCGCAGCTACCACTCGTACGCCTCGTTCCGCGATCCGGACGGCAACGGCTGGTTGTTCCAGGAAATCACAACGCGGCTGCCCGGCCGCGTCGACAGCGCGGCGACGAGCTTCGCGTCGGTGAACGATCTGGCGGGCGCGCTGCGGCGCGCGGAAACCGCCCACGGAGTGCACGAAAAGCGCACCGGCAAGCGCGACGATAACTGGCCCGACTGGTACGCCGCCTACATGGCGGCGGAGCAGAGCGGCGCAGAGCCGCCGCAATGAGCGACGGCGGCCTTACTTCGTGTTCATCGCCTTGAGCCGTCGGGCTTCGATCTTGGCGATTTCGCTCATGAGCACATAGCCGATGCGGGGCTGTTTCTTCATCAGGTCGCCGAGCACGGCGTTATCCAAGACGATCAGGTTGGTATCTTTGGAAAGCGCCACATCCCCGCTTGCCGGAGGCCCGTCGAGGAACTCGATCTCGCCGACAAGGGATTGCTCGGGAAGGGTCGCCACGGGTTTTCCGTTGACCCTGACCTCGGCTTGGCCTTCCAATACAACGAACATCTTGCCGGAAGATTTCCCTTGCTCGATAATGCGCTCGCCTTTTTTGCCGTGTCGCAAGGACGCCGCCGATTCCAGCGCGGCCTTCTCCTTGTCGGTCAATCCGGCAAACAGCTTGGCTTGACTGATCGCGCTGGACAGCTCCGCGCCGGCTGTCTTGTCGGCGGCAAATAGATCGGCCGAAAAGCTCCCGAGTGTCAGGGTACAAACACCAACCGCCAGGAACAAACGCGCTGCGAGTCGAATAGCCATCGGTTCATCTCCTTTCCGGCACCATACGGACGAATTCGCCAGTCATTGCGATGATTTTGTGGCGAGAAAAGAATTGAGCTGGTTCACTTCCTCGGCGGCATGACCCAGTGACGCTTGTCCGGTTTCTTTTCGAGGGGAGTCTCGGAGAAAACAGCGGCCGATTCTTCGAGATGTTTTTCGAGTGTAACTTTCTCCCTCCGGCAGCTGCACGGCCAAGCGATATCGGTCTGGGCTAAGGAGATGCCGGCGATGCAAATGGAGATTAAAAATTTCGGATATTGGCGCACTGATGGCGACGATAGCCGCGGCGGCAATGGCCGTCAAGTCGGTCCCCTTAGTTGCCGCGCGTCATAAAGAGTCGACAACCTTCGACGCATCCTGGTAAACGCCCACGTACAAGCGTCTATTGATGCGCACCCATCGTTTTCGTTCCCACCCTGCTTTAAGTATCTCGTTGTTGATGTTGTACTTACTCACATCCGCGCCGCGTAATTTTCGTACAAAAGCTTTTAAAAAGATAAAAAGATCCATCGGCTTAATGCGATGCGATTGAACAACCAGCGATCCTCGCGATACCCTTCTCATCTCTTTAAGGACATTCTCCCTAACGGCGGCCGGAATGTGTTCATTCATAAAGCGAACACAAAGCACGCAATCGAAGGCATTGTCCCTAAAAGGCAGTTTCTCGGCATCGCATTGGATCAAGGGCGGTATGATTGCCCGAGAACTGTGGTTTCTGAGGACCCCCATCATCTCGAGCGAGATATCGGCGCCGAAATACCGATAACCATTCTGGGAAAATAGTTCGCTGAATCTGCCTGTCCCGCAGGCAATATCGAGAATTTTCTCGATTCCTCCAATCCCTTCGACGGCACGCGCTAGGGCTGCGCCCGTCGCCTCATGCTCTCTTCTCCCTTTGGGATGAGAAAATCGCTTATTAAAGTAACTCTCGGCGACAGTTTTATTGCGGTAACGGAATTTTCGTCCGTAGGTTGCCACGGCTTAATCTCCTTTCGGGCGGATTACAGCGCACACACGGACGACGGCACTAATCCACTGTCGATGAAGCGGGTTAGTACTGCGCCGGCGGCAGAGCCGAAAAAGGCAGCCGGACAACCTAGATCAAATAAACTTCTTGAAGTTCGTGGATTCGAGAGCGGGCTTTGACGGTCGGGTCTCTTATTTTTAGACGAGGCCGTGAATCAGCCGGTATATTCAATATGCCGGGGCTAGGCGAAAAACTTACATAAACGAAAGAATGTTGGTGGTCTAATCTCGAGAAATCTATCGTTGAATTGTCGACCTTTATGGTCTGTCCAAACTCATCGAGAGCGGCGTCGACGTACTCATCGGCCGAACCGGCGTTGATCAATCCTAAATCGTCAGCCGCATCGACGACAAAAAGAATGAACCATACCGCGAGAACCAGGATTGATCCGATTTTACGAACCACTAGTGGAAGTATAACTTTCGAGCGAAACGCGGTCAAATCCCTCGCCGCTTCTGCCCACAATCGCACATTCCTCACGCGCAAAGCGCAGCCGCTGTCGGAAAAATAATCCTGAACTATAATTCATTTTGCGAAATTCTTGCCGCCCGATTGGAATGCTGCTAACATTGCCTCAGCCGCTACCTGATCGGGGTGTTTCACCCTTCCTAATTCTTGCTGGCGCAGTAACAAAACAAAATTATCGTCTGACTGTATCGAGGGCGCCGGGCATTGCCGTGCCGGTCGCCGGCCTGCGAACGGATTAATCGCTGGAGGTATGGAGAGCCCATGAAGTATTTAATCGGTGCAGTGATATTTTTCGCGGCGTTCGCCAATTCCGTAGCCTTCGCCGATTCGGGCGGCACGCTCCCGGGCCGGCAGCCGAGCGGCATTGCCGGCGATTCCGCGACCGACAGGATTCTGTGGGTTCTGGAAGACAGAATGCAGGCACGGGACTTGCACGAAAAGGCGAAGGATAAGCTATCCAAATTGAGTCCGAAGCAACTCCGCCTGCTCGACTCTCTGGCCGTTCGTATTATTAAGAACGATCATACAACCGCATCCGATATCGCGTTTCTTCTCATCACGGCGTTAATCATTTCGTCCTGATCTTCGCTTCGGCCTCAACGAATCTCCCGCAACGAGGTGGGCATTGTTTAAACGGAGATCTCTGAGCCATTGGATAAAAAGCTCGACGGGTATTCTGTACCACGTGCTTCTGGTCGTCTTGAGCGCGTCGATGGCGTTCTCCCTGCCCGGCCTGGCGAGCTTCGTTGCTCGGAAGCTTTTGTTTTATTGGTCCTTCATCGAGGACGAAATGGTTTTCGTCGTCGGAGTGGAAATCGTTCTGGCGATTTTGTTTATGGTGTTTTTCAGTTACCTGGGTACAAGCTGGAAAAATCGGAGAATTGCTAAAATAGCGGGCAGCGCCGGATTGATCGATTTTTTTCTCCCGGGGCAATTTCTGGCCCAGAGAAGGATCAAGAAGTTGAAGGAGCGGCACGGCCTCAATAGGGACGTGTTGATCATTTCGGCGACCGGATTTCGCACCTTTGTCGACCCTCAGAGCGACTTGCACAGGATTTTACAAAACTGCCGCGAGGCCAAAATCATGCTGCTGAATCCGCACGGCGCGGGTGCCAGGGCGCGCGCCAAGAGCATGATGGATCCGAATATCACGCCCGAGCTGTTTAACGAACAAATCAGGAAGAGCATCGATTTCCTCAAAGAATTGAAGACGCTCCAGAAAAATATCGCGCTCAAGCTTTACGACGAGCCGCCTTATTTGAAGCTCGCGATCCTGGGCGACCACATCTGGATGAAGCATTATCACCCCGGACTCGATGTCCACGGCTTGCCCGAATACCTGTTTCAGCACGACCAGAATCCGGGCAGCCTTTACTTGCCCTTTTATCAATATTTTCTCATGCGCTGGAGAGATTCGAATATCCCCGAATACGACCTCGATACCGATGAGGTCATCTACAGGGACATGATCGGGAACGAGTTAAAAAGAAAAAATTTCGATGAATCCGAGCTTCATGTTGCGCCGCAACGGCCTAGACCTGTATAGAAACAGCTCGGGGCCACCGCGGCGCGCGGGCAAGGAAATCTGTTCGACCTTCCGTGGCATAATTCTCATCTCGCGGCGTAACGCCGATCTCCGCCTTAATTTTTGTTATGGTTTTGGACGAATGCGATGAGATCGGCACGAAATTTATCCACGGCCTCCTTGAGAGCGCGTGTAACCATTTCATTCTTGGTGCCGGGAGTGTCGGAAACTAATTTGGCCCTACGATCTTCGATGCGGCCGGTATACGCTTTATCGAGCACGTCCGCCGAATTCAGATCGACGACCTGAATGGAAAGCTCGGCGATCCCATACACATCGGTCGGAGTACTGCCATAAATCAAGCCTCCGACTCCTCCGGTTAAAAAGCTGGTAGTGAAAGCGAGGGTTTTAATCGTGTCGTAGCCGGGTACTTCCCACCTGAGCTCCTTTAGGATGGGGATGACGAGAAAATTCGCGCCGGAACTGCGGAGATCGGCGGCGCTTATGGAAGAGTCCTTCACCACGACGCTTTTAACGAGGCCCGTCCCGGAAATTTCCTCCTTTAAAATCGTGTTCAAGTCGCTCGAGGGACTATTTGCGTATATTTTATCGATCTCCCGGTCGGTCCGGTTATCGCGGACGCCCTGGATCGCGACGACAACATTGCCGGTGGGTGTTTCTCGGGATGAATAGGCGTAGTTAAACGGGAGTTTGCTCGCCCCGCAGCCGCAGAGCATTACCAACAGGGTTATCGCCAAAGCCGTTCTTGTCCATTGAACCATAAGGTGATCTCCGAAGTCCGGCCCTTCATACTATGACGAGCTTAATGGGGTCAATAAGATTTCTAGCGCGCAGTGAGTCGTGAGCGGTGTGGAAACACCGATAATTTACATTTTGAATCGGGATTCAACTCAAAATTAAGCCGCACTTAACTGCTTTCCCGCCTTGACGCCGCGCGCGTTTGTGACAAGGAAATAAATAGAAGCCGAAACCGCATCGTCTGCGCTCCGCCGAAAACGAGGAGGTGAACATGCCGAGAAGGACGATCTTGGTGTTCCTTTTCTGTCTTATGGCCGACCCGCTGTTCGCTCAGGAGGCGAAGGTCACGCCGCTCATGTCCAAAGATCTGAAGGATTATCCCGGCAAGGAAGGTTTAATGATCACCGTCGAATATCCGCCCGGCGCGAAAGACCCCGTGCATCGGCACAACGCGCATGCGTTTCTTTACGTGCTAGAGGGCACGGTCGTGATGCAGGTGAAAGGCGGGAAGGAAGTCACGCTGAAGCCCGGAGATACTTTTTATGAAGGCCCGAATGATATCCACGTCGTCGGGCGGAACGCGAGCACAACGCAGCCGGCCAGGTTTGTCGTTTTCTTTCTCAAAGACAAGGGCGCTCCGGTGCTCATTCCCGTGAAGTAACAGAATCAAGAAATAGGAGGCGCAAAATGAAAATCGTTGTTATCGGAGGCAGCGGCCTCATCGGAACCAAGGTCGTGAAGCGGCTGAGCGAGAAGGGCCACGAGGTTATCGCCGCCTCGCCGAAGACCGGCGTGGACGCCACGACCGGCCAGGGCCTGGCTGCGGCGCTGGCCGGGGCGGAAGTGGTCGTCGACGTGTCGAACGCTCCGAATTGGGAAGACGCCGCGGTGCTCGCTTTCTTCGAGAGCTCGGGCCGCAATATCGCGCGCGCGGAGAAAGAGGCCGGCGTGCGGCATCACGTCGCGCTCTCGGTGGTCGGCACCGACAAGCTGCAGGACAGCGGCTATTTTCGCGCGAAGCTGGCGCAGGAGCGGCTCATCAAAAATTCGGGCATCCCGTACACGATCGTCCGCGCCACGCAGTTCTTCGAATTTCTCGGCGCGATCGCCGATACCGGCACCGAACAAAAACGTGTTCGCCTCCCGAACGTCAGCTTCCAGCCGATGGCCGCCGACGATGTCGCCAAGGCGGTGGCGGATGCCGCGCTGGCCGCGCCCGTCAACGGTACGATCGAGATCGCCGGTCCGGACCGGCTGCCGCTGAGCGACTTCATCGCGCGCTATCTCAAGGCGACCAAGGACCCGCGGGAGGTCGCGAGCGATCCGCAGGCACCCTACTACGGTATACGGGTCGACAACCGCTCGCTGGTGCCCGGCGATCACCCGCGCCTCGGGACAATCCATCTCGACGAATGGGTCCGCCAGCCCAGAGCGCGCTAAACGTCCGGCAGCCGTTTAGTAAGACGTCGCCGCCCGCACGCGAAGGAGTATCGTATGACGGGGCTCTGGAAGAGAATGTTTTTCGCGGCGGCTATCCCGCTGTTCGCGGCTGCGGCGGCCCCGGCGGAGTGCTGGGAGGACGTGCTTTACCAGCGCGACGACACTTATCTCGTCATGGAATCGGGCGTCGCTTTTCAAATCATCGGCGACGGCAGGGTCATCGAGCTCTGGTTTCCGTTGTCGTTAGTCCAAATCTGCGACCAGCAAGGATACGTCAACGGCGAGTGGGCGACTTATTTCGAGCTGCGCAATTCGGACGCCGCCGGAGTCGTGTGGGCGGTGCCGGCGCCGTGAAGCTTCTTCCCTAAGGCGAGGTCTTGGCGGTCTGCATCTGCAGCGGCAGGATTTTTCCCATGGCGCTCGCGCGCGGCGGCTCGCGCTTGATCCTGAGCGTCCCGGCGCGCTCCCATATCCGCGTCTGGAACTCGTGGCCCCACGAGCGTCGTCCGAGCTCTTCGCGCAGGCGCTCGAGCAGCCTGGCTTCGTCGAGTGCGCCGATTCGCGGATCGGCCCGGAGCGTGAGCCGAGTCTGGCCGTTGTCGTCCTCCTCCTCGAGGAGCTGGTAGTCCCCGGAGGCGCCGCCGAACTCGGCGGGCAGCGTGCTCTCGAAGAATTCGTACAGATCGCCGTAAAAATAATTCATGCCTTCGCTGGTGAATTTCTCGTAGCTGCGAATACGGTGCAGGTGCAGCCGCAACCCCGCGCGCCCGAGCGCGCAGCCGCAGTCGCGCGTCTCGAGGATTCCGTAGTCGCCGTTTTCCACGTTGAGCAGCGGCCACGACGGATCGAGCGTGGTGAACAGAAACGGGCGAATTCCCGGCGCGCCGGGGATCGGCGTCGGGCGCTCGACGATCGCGGTCGTATGCTGATTCACGTGGATCTCGTCGGGGTGCTGCGGCTCGGCGCAGGCGAAGCCGATGTTGCCGCCGCCTGAGAAAGCGTAGCGCGTCGCGACGCGCGCGCCCGCGCGCGCGACCATCTTCGCCTTGGCTTCGGTGAAAGGTTCTCCGCCGACGATGAAGGTTGCGCCTTCGAGCGAGGTTCCCGCCGCCGCGGCTGCGCGCGCGATGGCGAACGCGGCACTGACGCCCGTCGTAACCGCCATGGGCGTTCCCACGCGCCGCTTCTCAGCGATCCACGCGAGAATCCTGGCGGTGTCGTCGCCGTCGGCAAATTCCGGCCGGGGAAATCCCGGCCCGAACAGCCGGCCGAGCGCCACGGTGAGATAGGTCGCGAGATACGAATGTGCGAGATGCAGCGCATCGTGCGCGGGCACCGTGCGCGCGAACCAGCGCTCCGTTCGGATTCCCAGCTTGGCCAGATTCAAGATCGTGCTCACGCCGTGGCCGGGAAGAATGGGGTGATGCACCGCATGCGCCGCCGAGACGAGCCCGTGGGCGGAGAGAAACACGCCCCAGGCGCGCGCATTCTTGGCGATCGTCGATAGCGGACGCGTCAGGAGAATCGGCCGGTTGTTCGTCCCGCCGGTGCGCGTGATAAAGCCGGGCTCGCGCGAGGGATCGATCAAATCCTCGGGGAACACGCGAAACGAAAGACCGCCGCGCACGACATCGGTCTTTCCCTTCATCTCCGCCGCGGTGAGATAGACGCCCGCCGCGGCGAGGCGCGCGAGCGCTCCTTCGAGTCCGTGGCGGCCGACCTCTGCCGCCAGATCGGAGAATTCGCAGCCGGCGTGCTTCAGCAGTTTCAAATACGGACTCGCCGCGCGGGCGTAGACGCGCGCGCGCAGGAAGTCGAGAAAGATCGCCTCGCGGCCGGCGAGCGCGCGCTTGATGTCACTCTCCGCCCTCTCGACGGTGACGCGGTCGCGATAAAAACCCGGCAGCGCGCCGGCCAGCCGCGCGAGTCCCATCGTGCGGTTCGGAATTTTGCCGAAGACCCCTTTGGGGTCGAACCGTCGCGCGATTGCTGCCTTCATACCGGTTCGAATTCATACCATGGGTCAGACAGGAGAAAAACCGTTCCTGCATGTAGATTGCACTCATAGAATATGAGTAATACATTCGGAGCGGCTTCAATCCAATTAAAAAGGAGACGCGGGAATGAAGATCACACTTTACTACGCTCCGAACACTTGCGCGCTCGCGCCGTACGTCACGCTGACGGAGGCGGGCGCCGATTTCACGGTGAGCCCGCTCAATTACCGCAAGCGCGAGCATTTCACGCCCGAATACCTGAAGATCAACCCGAAGCACAAAGTCCCTTCGCTCGTGGTCGACGGCAGGGTGCTGACGGAAAATGTCGCGATCCACGAATGGGTCAACCGAACGTTTCCCGCGGCGAAGCTCCTGCCGGACGATCCGTGGGATTATGCGCAGGCGGTCGCGCTGCATAGCTGGTGCGCGAGCGGCATTCATCCGTATTTGAGCCGCATCAACAGCCCGGGTAAGGTCAGCGAAAACGCGGCCGCGCACGAGAGCGTGATCAAGCTCGCGACGGAAGTCCTGCACGAGCAATTCAAGATCGGCGACGATCGGCTGGCCGGGCGCGAGTACTTTTTCGACCATTTCACCGCGCCGGACGCGCATTTCTACTGGTGCTGCCGCCGCGCGGGGCAGCTCGGCGTCGACGTGTCGGGCTTCCCCAACGTCTCCGCGCATTACCAGCGCATGGAGCGGCGCCCCAGCGTCAAGACATTCCTCGCCTACGAAAACGAAGTGAACGAAAACTTCGCCAAGGCGGGCTAGATCGGCTTCACCGGCGGGCGCAGGAACAAACTCAGCACGGCGGAGACGAACAGCATGCCGATGAAGATGCCGAAGGAGAGATCGTAGCTCTCGCTGTAGTCGAAGAGCAGGCCGAAGAACGGCGGACCCGTGGCCGATAAGAAACTCGTCACGAGCGAGCCCATGCCGCGGATTTTTCCCAGCGAGGCGCGGCCGAAAAAATCCGCCCAGATCGTTTCCGCCAGCACCGCCGTGCCGCCCATGCCGATGCCGTAGATGAAAAATCCGGCATAGAGCGCCGCCATGCCATCCACCGTGAGCGCCAGCAGGAGCCCGGCGCCTTGCAGGCCGCATTTGGCCATGTTGAGGATGCCGTTGTCCATTTTTTCGGCGAGCATGCCCCAGGCGATCGGCGTCGCGAACTGCATGAACGCGATGACGCTCATGACTGTCGCCGCGACGAAAACGGGATGGCCCTGGTCGGTGACGTAGGAAAACACGTGGAGGTTGAGCCCGGTGACGCCGATCTGGGCGACGCCGAAGGTGAGGGCGATGAGCCAGAAGACCGGGGTGCCGAGCGCTTCGCGCCGGCTCCATTCGACGTCGTCGGCGCCGGTGCGCTTGGCGTAGCGAATTTTCTTCGGCGCGGCGGCGGCTGCTTTCGCCATGCCCGTGCCGCCGTCGGGCTCGAGTCCCATTTCCTCCGGCGAGCGGCGCATGAAGAGCAGCGCCGGCGGGACGACGAGCAGCAGGGCGAAAACGCCGAAGACCGCCCACGCGCCGCGCCAGCCGACGTAAAGAATCAGCGCCGCCGCGATCACCGGCATTAAGACTTTCATCAAGCCGTGGCCCATGCCGGCGATCGCCAGCGCGCGCCCGCGCATGCGCACGAACCAGCGCGCGATCGACACGTTGACGACGAGCGAGCCCATTAAGGAATCGCCGGGGCTGACGAGCAGCCAGCGCACGAGCATGAACTGGATGAAATCGCGCGTCTGGCCGAGGCAGATGAAGCCGGCGCCGGAGATGAGGCCGCCCGCGGCCATGAGCCAGCGGCCGCCGAAGCGGTCCATCAGCGTGCCGACCATCGGGGCCGCTGCGGCGCCGATGAGAATCTCGCCGGAGCGGATCAAAGAGAACGCGCCGCGCGAGATGCCGAGATCGGCCGACAGCGGCTTCAAAAATACGGCGAGCGTGCTGGAGATCGAGAAAGCCGAGGCGATGTGCGCGAGAAAGCCGACGCCGACGATGACCCAGCCGTAAAAGATTCTTTTCGCCGGTTGCACGAGCAAAGGTGGAATAGACACCTCTCGCTTGTAGCAAGGATGGCGGGGGCGCGCAAAATGCCCGTTACCGCAAAGCACGCCGCCTCTCCGGCGGTCTGAGGCCTCTTGAAAATCGCCCCCATTTACGACTAAAGTCTCAGTGCTCGTTTTTTTCGGCTAACACGCTAACTGATGGCCGCCGGCGCTGAGACTTCTCGTTCGTTTCGCATTCCAACCCTTCTGCTGATCGCCTTTGTGGCGTATGCCGCCGGCTGCGCGCGCCAGTTTCCAACGACCGAAATCACGACGATCAAGGCAGCGAGTCCCGACGACCTGCAGCGCTATCTGCTCTCCCGCAAGCCCGATGTGGCGCAGTTCAGGGCGCGTGGACCCTTCCCGGTCGTCCAGCACAAAGACCTGCAAATCCCAGTCGCTCCCGATCTCGCTGTGGAAGCGGACCTTTACCTGTGTGCGGCCGCGCTAAAGGCGCCGCTGGTCGTTTTGCTGCACGGCCAGGACAATTCCAAGGAGGACCATGCGTTCCAGGTGATGCACCTGGCGTCGTGGGGCATGCACGGGCTCGCCATCGACCTGCCCAAGCGCGGTCCGTGGATCGCCAACGGCTTAACGCTCGCCAAATTCGTCGAGGCCATTCACCGGACACCGCAGCTCGTCGATATGCGGATCGATCCGGAGAAGATCATTCTCGTCGGACACTCGTTCGGCGCGACCGCCGTCGCCGCCGCGCTCGGCGAAGGCGCGCCGGCGCTGGGAGGCGTCCTGCTCGATCCCGCCGGGATCGGCCGGCAGTTGCCGCCGCTGCTCAAGCAGATCGCCGTTCCGATCATGATCGTGGGCGCGGACGAAGAGATCTGGCCGACGCGCAACCGCGGGCAGTTTTTCCGCTTCATTCCGGCGCGTGTCACAGAGATCTCGATACGCGACACAGTGCACGCGGACGCGCAGTACCCGAGCCATCAAACGCTGCGGTTTTTCGAGGATCGTCCCGACGACACCGAGGAAGCGCAGATCGCTTTCGTCAGCGCGCTCACCGCCTCCGCCTTCAGCATTGCCGCGACGGGCACGCTGGACTACGGCTGGAGCAGCTTCGAGAACGGATTCAAGAACGGAACGTTTTTCAATGCGAGGAGGAAGTAAGCGTGAGGCGTTCAGTCGCGATAAAAATATTCACGAGCGAGGGACTGTGCTTGGCCGTCGTGCTCGCCGTTGCCGTGCAGGCGCTCGCGCTGGGCGCCGCGTGGGCTCAGGAGGCTGCGCAGCCCCGGTTCGACGAGGAGATCGCCAAGCAGCAGAAAATATTCAACAGCCGCGGCGCCGACGTTCCCGCAGGCTACATCACCGGTCGAACGCTCTTGAGCTATCTGCAGATGCTTCCCGGGTTCTGCGGATCGCTCGGCGCCCTGGACAGCTCGGACCGATGGCTGGATATCGGCGCGGGCGCGGGGCAAGCCATTCTCGATTACTACTCTACTGAAGCCGACTCGATGGCAAAAATGTGCACGGGATCCCGCGGCAAAGTGCGCGCGGTCGCGATGTCCATCGAGGACCGCCGGACGGACAAGTGGCACCGGCGCGCCGCGAGCCTCGGCGACGACCGCATACGCTATCTCGCCGGCAAGCGCCTGCGGCAGTACTCGCCCGAGGAGCTGGGAAAATTCCAAATCATTACGGACGTGTTCGGGGGCTTTTCCTATACGGATGACTTGTCGGGCTTTGTGGAGCGGACGCTGCGGTTGCTCGAGGTCGGCGGCGTCTTCTACACGCTGATGCAAAGCGTGCATTTGGAACGTGGTGAGGACATGCCGAACACGTCGTATCTGACCGAGCTGGTGGACACGTCCGGCCGCGACGACAAAGTCTGCGCATGGCTCAAGCGAACCGTCTGCGTCGAGGTCACCTGCGAATCGAAGAACAACTGGCGCGCGCCCACAGAGCTGATCGCCGTCAAGAAGATTTGCGGCGAGGTGTCCGTCCCGCGCATGAAGCTGTTGAAGTACGAGGCGGGCGATCCTCCAGGCCGACGGTTCGTAATGGAGCCGTAAAGCGATGACATTCGCTCGCAATCGGTGCGGGTGAACTTCAACCCAAGGAGAAAATATTCGTGATGCGTTCAATGCAATCGTCGATAAAAATATTCGATCTTGCGGTAGCGCGCCTGGCGGTCGCGATCGCCGTCGCCGCGACGACGCTTTGCCTGAGCGCCGTCTGGGCGCAGGAGCCGGCCCCGGCGCGGGTGAACGAAGAAATGATCAAGCAGGAGAAAATTTACGGCAGCCGAGGCACGGAGGTTCCCAAAGGCTATGTCATCGACCGCGGACTCTCGGACTATGCCGAAATTCTCCCTGCCGGCTTCTGCAACGCCCTCGGCCGGCTTAACACCGCGGATCGCTGGCTCGACATCGGGGCAGGCGAGGGCCAAGCGATACTCGACTATTACGCGCTCGACGACGACGCGGCGCCGCAAAAGTGCGGCCGTTCCATCGCCAAGGCGCGCGCGGTCGCGATGTCGATCGAGGATCGGCGGACGGAAAAGTGGCGGCGGCTGTCGGCGATCTTCGGCGGCGACCGTCTGAGCTATCTCTCCGGCCGGCGGCTGAAGCAATATTCAGGTGAGGAGCTGGGAAAATTCCAGCTCATTACCGACGTATACGGCGGCTTTTCCTACACCGATGATTTGTCGGGGTTCGTGGAGCGGACGATCCGCCTGCTGGCGAACGGCGGCGTATTCTACACGATGGTGCAAAATGTGCATTTGGAAAACGCCAAGGACAAGCCCGACACCACGTATCAGACGGTGCTGGTGGACGCCGCCGGGACCGACGTGAACGTGTGTTCTTGGATGAAGCGAATCGGCTGTGTCAACGTCGGCTGCGAGTCGAAGGGCAATTGGGAATCGCCGACCGAGCTGATCGAGGTGCGGAAAGTCTGCAGCGATGTCGCCGTACCGCGCCTGAAAACGGTGCGGTACGACGCGGGCAATCCTCCCTGGCGGCGATTCCAATTGGAGCCGTAGCACGCATGTCTCTTAACGAGGAGTAAGTAATGGCTCTGTCTTCGCTCGCATCGCCTGTTAAAGAATGGAAGATGATCGCTTTATTGCGCGCGGCTGCCCTGATTGTTTTCGTCCTGTCGGCGTTTGCGGGAGCCGCGTCGCCGCAGCAACCTGCGCAACCGCGGATCGAGAAGGAAATCGACAGGCAGGAAAAAATCTACAACCGCAAAGGCGCCGATGTTCCTCGCGGGTACATCACCAATCGAGGACTCTCGAAATATATGGAACTTCTTCCTTCCGGTTTCTGCGACGCCCTCGCCAGGCTGGGCGGCTCCGACCGATGGCTCGATATCGGCGCGGGCGAGGGGCACGCTATACTGGAATACTTCATGCAAGGCGATGCGGCGAAAAAGTGCGGCGGGTCCGGCGCGCGCGCCCACGCCGTCGCGATATCCATAGAAGACCGCCGCACCGATGAATGGAAACAGCTGAACGCGAGGCTCGGCGACGACCGCGTACGCTACCTCGCCGGCAAGCGCCTGCGGCAATATTCAGATAATGAGCTGGGTAAATTCCAGCTCATTACCGACGTCTTCGGCGGTCTGACCTATACCGAAGACATGTCGCAGTATGTCGAAAGCGTTCTACGCCTGCTCGATGTCGGCGGCGCCTTCTACACGCTGATCCCCGGTGTGCACTTACAAGATGGCAGCGACAGACCCGGCAGCCGGTATTTGACCGAGCTGGAAGATGTCGCGGGCCGCTCAGAGAATATTTGCTCGTGGCTGAAACGAACGCTTTGTATCGAGGTCACCTGCGACTCGAAGGGCGGCTGGGATAGACCCACCGAGCTGATAAAGATTCGCAAGGTTTGCAGCGATACGCCGGTCACGCGGATGAAATCCGTGCACTACGAGGCCGGATCCCCTCCGCGGCGACACTTCCAATTCGAACGCGCCGCGGACGACGGCGGTAACAACGGCGAGGAGCTGAAACGGACGCGTCAACTTGCCGAGCAAGGACAGCAATGGGCGCAGAGGCGGCTCGCTTCGATGTATGAGGACGGGAAAGGCGTGCCGCAGAATTTTGAGGAGGCGGTGATGTGGTATCGCCGCGCGGCGGTGCAGGGAAATACTCCGGCGCAGTATAGCCTGGGCCAGGCGTACGAGAAGGGCAAAGGCGTGCCGCAGGATTTCGAGGAGGCGGTGAAGTGGTATCGCATCGCGGCCGCGCAGGAAGACGATTGGGCGCAGATGCGATTGGGCTCGATGTATGCGGAAGGGAAGGGCGTGCCGCAGGATTATGAGCAGGCGGCCAAATGGTACCGTATCGCGGCGTCACAAGGAAATGCCGCTGCGCAATATAGTTTGGGTCAGGCATATGAGAAAGCGCAGGGCGTGCCGCAGGATTATGAGCAGGCGGTGAAGTGGTATCGCCTCGCAGCCATGCAGGCAAACCAGTCTGCGCAAATGAATCTCGGCGCGATGTATGCCAACGGCACCGGCGTGCCGCGGGACCGTGTGCGCGCATACACGTGGATGACGCTCGCGGCAGCATCGAGCGGCGATTCCGGAGCCGCGGCTGCGAAGAATCGAGATCGAATTGCATCGCAAATGACTGCCGAGCAGGTCGCCGCCGCGAACGAAATGGCGCGGCGCTGTCGTGAGTCGAAGCTTAAGAATTGCGACTGAAGCCCATACGCTCGACGACGACCGCGATAATCGCGCCGAAATTCCATCCTCCTGTTGACCCGCTTGTTCAAGCTCGCTTAATATCGCACGATTTCCGCTCGCGATTTGCTTACGATCCCCTATTGTGCATAAGATTGCGTTGATGAATTCGCGAAGCGGAATAGGTTTATGCAGAAAATTCTTTTAGGCGCGCTTCTCGTCTTCCTACTATGTCTTTCAAGCACCGCGGGTGCTGCGGCGCCCGCCGCGCCGGTGCGGCTCGGCTACTCGGCGCTCACGTTCACGGTGCTGCCCGTTCTCTACGGCCAGGAAGCCGGCATCTTCCAGCAGAACGGAATCGATCTCAAGCTCCAACAGATCCGCGGCGACCTAGCCATCCCGGCGATGCTCAACAACGAGATGGACTACGCGATCGGGGTGCTGCCGACCGTGTGGGCGGCCGCCGAAGGGATGCCGATCCGCCAGATCGCCGGCGGCCAGATCAAGCCGGCCTTCTCGCTCATCGCGCAGCCCGAGGTGAATTCCTTCGCGGACCTGAGGGGCAAGCTCGTCGGCGTGTCGCGGCTCCGCTCGCTCGCGAGCAACCTGCTGGCGGTGATTCTCAAGAAGCACGGCCTCGCGCCGAACGACGTGCGCATGATCTCGCTGCAGACGACCAACAACGTCTATATTACGCTCGACACCAAGCAGATCACCGCGGGCATGCTGTCGGTGCCGCTCGATATCAAGGCGAAGCTCGCCGGCTTCAAGATGCTCGCCAGCGCGGCGGACTACACAACCGCATACCAGGGCGGCATCGCGACGACGACGAAAAAAATCGCCGAGATGCCGGAGGTGACCGAGCGCTTGCTGACCGCCTATGTGCAGAGCCTCCGCGGCCTGAAGGCGAACCGCGAGGCGGCGGTCGATGTCATCGTCAAGCACTTCAAGATCGACCGGCCGCTGGCGGCAGCCTCCTACGACCAGATCGCGCCGCTCTTCCAGGACACGCCGATCATTCCGACCGACGTGATCGAGGCCGAGCTCCGCACCTGGACCGAGCTGACCGGAAAGAAGCCCACGGTCTCGGCCGAGCAGACGATGGATATGGCGCCGCTCCAGCGCGTGCTCAAGCGGCTGCCGCAAAGATAAATATTTCTTAGGAGGGTCCATGCCGGAAGAAGTACAACGCGGTGTCGCGATGCAGTACAGCATGAAGAACTCGCGCATCATCGTCGACGCGCTCAAGGCCGCGGGCATCGACTTCGTCGCCACGCTGCCCGATTCATACAACACGCAGGTGCACAAGCTGATCCGCGACGATCCAGCCTTCAAATGGGTGGTCGCGACGCGCGAGGACGAGGCGATGGCGATCGCCGGCGGGGCCTTTCTCGGCGGCAAGAAGCCCTGCGTCATCATGGAGGCGTCGGGCTATGGCAACTGCGCGGGCTATCTCGCGCGCATCGCCATCGTGCATCATATTCCGCTGTTGATCCTGTCGTCCCACGTGCCGGCGCTCGGCGAGATGTATTATCACCACTCCGAGACGCGCTATCTCGCCGAGCCGGTGCTGAAAGGCTGCGGCATCCCGTACTGCGCGCTCATGCGCATCGAGGATGCCGACACGATCATCCGCGAAGCCCAGCTCACCGTCGAGGGGCAGAAAGTGCCCGTCGCGATCATGATTCCGCGCCACATCTATTACGAGGGAAGGTAAGATGAAACGCTCCGAAGTCGTCAATATCTTCGCAAAGAAAAGAACCGAGGAAATCGTCCTCACCAACATCGCGCTGGTGTCGCGGCAGATCTACGCCACGTGCCACAACGACATGACGCTCTACCGCATCCAGATGGGGTATCCGCTGCCGATGGGCATCGGCCTCGCGCTCGCGCTGCCGCAGCGCCGGGTGATCGTGCTCGACGGCGACGGCTCGCTGCTCATGGGGCTCGGCGCGCTCGCGACCGCCGCGAACGAGAACCCCAAAAACCTGGGGCTGATCGTCTTCGACAACGAGTGCTACGACAACCCCGGCGGGCTGCCCTCGGCCACCGCCGGCAAGGCGGACCTTGCCGCGATCGCGCGGGCATCCGGCGTCGTGAGTAGCGTGACCTGCTCGACCGTCGCCGAGTTCGAGACGGCGCTCGACGGCGCGCTCGCCAAGCAGGAGCTGTTCTGTATCATCGCCAAAGTTGAGCGGACCGCGCCGGAGGAGGAAAAGATTCCGACACTGCCGTTCGACTTGACGGAGAATACCTACATGTTTCTCCGCGCGCTCACGGACGCCGGCCTCATCAAGGGCTGGCGCGAGGGCTTCAGCCGCCCGCTGCGTACGACCAAATAAGGTCCAGAAATCCTACAGCCAATTCGGCGCGCTGCGCCACGGCTTGTTCAAGCTCGGATAGAAAGATACGCGACGATGTCGTCCTTGACGCACCGGGCGTGTGTGGCAAGGTGAAGCGGAGCAGGCGAGCCCTTCCGGCCTGCGGTCGAAAATTTGAAATCCAGACAGCGAGGTGACGAATGGAACTCAAACCAAGCGGCTCGCAGCCGTCCGGCAAAGGGCCGGAAGCGAATTTTACCGGCAGCGTGCGTATCGATCCGCTGGTGCAGGCGACGAAGCCCGCGCGCGTCGTGGCGTCCGCCGTCACGTTCGAGCCGGGCGCGCGGAGCGCGTGGCATACGCATCCACTGGGTCAGAACCTGATCGTGATCCACGGCGCGGGCAGAGTGCAGAGCTGGGGTGAAGCGATCAAGGAGATCCGTCCGGGCGACGTGGTCTGGTGTCCGCCGGGCGAGAAACACTGGCACGGCGCTGCGCCGACGACGGCGATGACGCACATCGCGATTCAGGAGGCGCTCGACGGTAAGGCGGTCGAGTGGATGGAGAAGGTGAGCGACGAGCAGTACAACGGCGGGAAAAAATAAGGAGGGGAATCATGCCGCACATCATCGTGAAGATGTGGCCGGGAAAATCCGAAGAGCTGAAGCAGCGGCTCGCGGATGAAATCGTCAAAGATTTCATCGAGCTCCTCGGCTACAAAGACGAGTCGCTTTCGGTCGCGATCGAAGAAGTCCCGCAGAAGGATTGGGCGGAGAAAGTCTACAAGCCGGAGATCGTGAGCCATCCGGAGAAGCTCTACAAAAAGCCCGGCTACAAAATGTGAACGTGAGACCGAGCCGTTCGCGCCTTTCCGGCGCTGCAGCCCTCTTACCTCTTGGCGATCAACACCGAATCGGGGTCGAAAGAAAGAGGGCTCGACCGGAAAGGCCCTTTGATGCGTGAAAATCCCGATCGCCGCAGCCAACCCGCGATTTCGTCGAGCGCGTAACAGCGGCCGTGAGGGGTGTGCAAAAGCAAATAGACCGAAAAAAGCGCCGCCCACTCGGGACCGGTCCGGTCCGGCTTCATGAATACGTCCCGAAGAATCAATTGCCCGTCAGGGTTGAGGCAATCACGCACTTTCCGCAGCAACGAAACGTTCTCATCGGCGCCGTGCGAGTGAAGAACATTCGAGACGAAAGCGGTATCGAATCCCCGGGGTAGCGCACGGCGTCTGAAATCAACGCCGATCACCCGCATCCTTTTCCCCAATCCGGCCGCGCGGACGGCGCGGCGCGCCAGCGGGGCGATGCGGGGGTGCTCGACGATGGTCGCGCGCAGCCGAGAGTAGCGGTGACAGAAGGCGATCGAAAACGCGCCCAGTCCTCCGCCGAGATCCAGCAGCCTACCGTCGCGCTTCATACGCAGCCGCGCGATCAGGTAAGGCGCGATCGCCCGGGCGTCGACCTGTAGAGCGCGCAGCAACCGGTAGGCTTTTTTTGTGTCGGAGAAGAAAGGTCTCTGTGTATTGGGCCGCGCGCCGGTGCGGAGCGCGGTCGCAAGCCCGCCCCAGACCCGCCACGAATCATATTCGCGCAGCAGAAAAGCCGCACTGTCGCCGCGGAGATGAGCGGACGAAAGCCGGCTGTTGACATATGTTTTCCCGCGCTTGCGCAGCAAATCCATGGCGCAGAGTGCGTTCAGGAAGATTTCCCATGCTTGAGGATCGCCGCCAAAATGAGCGGCGACGGCTGCCGGGCTCCTCTCCCGTTTTCCCAACCAGGCGAATAAATCGAGCTTGCCCGCCGTGATGAGAATCGCCGAGCGCCAGTAACCGCTTTCGGCGCGGAGACGTTCGAGGCGTGATCGCTTGCTGCGCACGCGGCTTTGACTATAGATTTTATTTCTTCGCGGGAGGATGCTCGCCGGGATTCTGGTCGACTTCCGTCTCGTCCCAGACGGTTTTCCCCTCCAAGCTTTCCACGTTGAACTGATAATCGAATACCAGCGATCCTCCGTACGTCGCGCCGTACGCGACGAGTAGCGCGGCGATAACCGACAGTATCGTCGTGAAGCCGTCCGAGGCGCCTTGGTCGAAGCGGCGCAGGCGAACGACGATGTTGATCACGACAATGGCAGTCACGGTGAGCATTACGGCCATATGCCAGTTCGCGGTGCGCCACACCTGCGTGTGTTTGCCCATGCCCTTCCACCAATCCCAGAAGCCCGTGAGCGCTGTGCCGAGCGAGAAGATCGCGCCGGCGATGATGACGTAGGTCGCGGCGACGAAGAAATCGCGGGAAGCCGCGCCGCCAACGCTGCCTTTATAGCAAGAGATAACGTCGAACACCGCTGCGAGCACGTAACAAACGATGGGAAAGTCCGTCAGAGGCGGATGCGTGGGCTTGCCCGCCCAACCGCGCAATCCGCGAAACTCCCGCCCCTTGAGAGTCATTGCCGGCTTGATCGAAAACAATCTGGCCATGGTTCCTCCGGTGGTGCCTTGATTGCCTGCCGGGCGATAAACGTCCGCACTGGTGCATTAACACTCGACGCGCGGATGTCAACGCAGTGATTTACCGTATCGTTTGCCGCGTTGATGAAATTCGTGGAAGCGATATACCGATCAGAACACTCGATAGTAGGCGGCGAAGAAGGAGAGAGGGTATGAGAAGGATCATTTGTTTGCTGATTGCAGCTGTAGCCGCCGTCGGCGCGGCCGCCTCCATCGCTGCCCCGGTCAAGGCCCGCGACTATGTCTTTACCCGTTACGCACCATAATATGGGTCTGGACGGGGAGCGCATGTCATGAACCATTCCTGGATCTGGATTCCTCGGGCCGTGGGCGTAGGGGTGATCGTTGCCGTCACGACGATCGTGATGCTGCATTCGGAAAAGCCCGGCGTTCCGATGGCGCACGCGGCGCTCGGCGATCAGGGCTCGATGCCCGAACTTAGCGGGGCGGTCGGCTGGCTCAACTCCGCGCCGTTGACGCGGGAGTCCCTGCGCGGAAAAGTCGTGCTGGTGAATTTCTGGACTTACTCCTGCATCAATTCCCTGCGGGAGCTGCCTTACATCAAGGCTTGGGCGGCGAAATACAAAGACGCGGGCCTGGTCGTGATCGGCGCGCATGCGCCGGAGTTCGGCTTCGAGAAGGAGCGCGCGAACGTCGAGAACGCCGTGCGGGATTTAAAAATTACCTTTCCGGTCCCAATCGACAGCGAACACAGGATTTGGCAGGCGTTCAGGAACGCATACTGGCCGGCGGATTATTTCATCGGTGGAAAGGGACGAATCCGCTATCACCACTACGGCGAAGGCGAGTACGACAAATCCGAGCGCGTCATCCAGGAGCTGTTGCGGGAAAACGGCGCCGGCGGCGTCGATGCGAGCATCGTCCGCCCCTCAGCCGAGGGCGCCGAGGCGCCGCCCGGCGACGACGTGCGCTCTCCCGAGACGTATGTCGGCTATGCGCGCGCGGAAAAGTTCGCTTCGCCCGAGCGGGTCGCGCGGGATACGGCGAAAACCTACAGCGTCCCGCCGCGGCCTTCCTTGAATCAGTGGGGCTTGGGCGGGTCGTGGAATGTCGCCGCCGAAAGCGCCGTGCTGCAGCAGGCGCCGGGCAAGATCGCGTTCCGGTTCTACAGCCGCGATCTTCACATGGTGCTGGCGCCGTCAAAAAACGGCAAGCCCGTGCGCTTCAGAGTGACGCTGGACGGCGCGGCTCCGGGAGAGGATCGCGGCGTGGATTCCAATGCCGACGGCGCCGGCGAGCTCCGCCAGCCGCGCATGTATCAGCTCATCCGGCAAAAAGGGCGCGTCAGAGACCGGCTCTTCGAGATCGAATTCCTCGATGCCGGCGCGCAAGCTTTTTCGTTCACGTTCGGATGAAGCCGCACGAGCAATCGATGGGAAGGAGAGTCGATGAAAAAAGGCTATTGGGTGGTTGTCTACAGATCGATTTCGGATGAGTCGGCTGTAAAGGCGTATGGGGAGTTAGCAGTTCCAGCGCTTCAGCCGTTCGGCGGCCGCTTTTTGATCCGATCGGCCAGTCCGCTTCAGGCGCATGAAGCGGGAATGCAGCAGCGGGTCGTTGTTGTCGAGTTCGAGAGCTATGAGAAAGCGCTCGCCGCTTATGAAAGCGCGGCTTATAAGAAAGCGCTGCAGGCGCTCGGCTCCGGCGCGGAACGTGATTTCCGCATTGTCGAAGGTGTATAGAAATCAACCTTAATTCGACTGCCTATCGGAGGAATCATGAGCACCGGACCGGAGCTCGTTGGTCAAACCGTCGTCGTGATCGGCGGCAGCGCCGGCATCGGGCTCGAGACCGCCCGGCGCGCGCACGCCGAGGGCGCAAACGTCATCCTCGCCGCCAGGAATCCCGAGCCGCTCCAGCGCGCCGCGAGCGAAGTGGGTGCTCAGAGTATCGCCGCTTTCGATGCGCTCGACTTCGAACGGCTCCGGAGGTTTTTCGACGAGCTGTCCGCGCCAATCGACCACGTGCTGGTGACGGGGCCCGGTCCTTACTACGCACCGCTGGCGGAGTTCGATTTCGAAAAGGCGCGCCGCGACCTTGAGGCCCATATCTTGCTGCCGTTGCAGGTTGCGCGGAACGCCGTGAAAAAAGTTCGTCCGGGCGGCACGCTGCTCTTCATGGGCGGCACCGGTGGCCGCCGCAGGGTTGCGGGGTTCACGTTGATTTCGGCCCTCACGGCCGCGGGGCCGGCACTGATCGCCAACCTTGCGGTCGAGATCGCGCCTGTCCGCGTCAACTTGATTGCCGCGGGATTCGTCGACACGCCGCTATCGGCTGCGCTTCTCGGCGACAAGCTCGAAAGGCGCCGCGATCATCTACGCGCCACGCTACCCATCCGGCGCGTCGTCGGACCGGCCGACGTCGCCGCGCTCGCCGTCCACATCATGACCAATACGGCGCTCACCGGCGCGACCTACGACATTGACGGCGGCCAGCAGCTCGTCGGATCCTAACGCGAAGTCCGGCGTGCGCCGCCGCGGCCAACGCCGGCAGCGTTCATCAACTCTCGACCTGAAGCTTCGCGTCGAGCCGTACGGGCCGGGCGAGATTGAAATAATTCGGGGAGGTTTTCATCACGTTCTCGTGGATTTCACGGAACTGCTCCGGCGTTCCGTTGCCCGCGATGCGCACAGCGTACTGAAGCGATTCGTAGCCGGGCTTGACGCCGGGGTCGATGCCGAGAAATCCGCGCAGATCCAGCTGGCCTGTGGTCTCGATCTCCAGTTTGCTCAGGGTGATGCCGTGGACCGCCGCGCCGGCCGCGTAGCCTACGGAGATGCAGGCGTTCAGCGCCGCCATGAGCAGCTCCTGGGGATTCGGGGCGCTGTTACCGCCCAACAGCTCGTAAGGCTCGTCCGCTGCGATCGTAAACCGGCGCTTGATCTCGCGGCCGCCCAGCTTGAATGACTCGACCGCCGCTTCAGTGCGCGCCTGGCCGCGCCAGCTCGTTTTGACTTTGAACTCGACGCGGCCTTTCTTCGGCTCATTTTTGATGTCCTCGACGATCGCGAAAAGCGCGTCGACATCGATGCCGTTCACGGTTCCGATTTTTTTCGCTTCCTCTGCGGACATAATAGATTTCTCCTTTGTGAATTTTATTTTCTCGATTGTCTCTAGCAGAACGCTTTCGCCATCTCTTCGATTTGCTTTCTCGCCCCTGGCTTGATCCCCTCGACTGTCGCGAGAAAGTTTGGATGCGTCATGCCCGTCCCGAGATAGGTCCAGCGCATCCCCTTGAGCACCGCCTCCGTCATCTGCTGCCGCTCCGGCAGCGAAAGATTCTTTTCGGTTGCCGTCACGAACGCCTCGACGTCGAGCTCGGCCTGTTTTTGGATGCCCTCGTCGAGAAACTTGCCGATCTCGGCGTACTCTTCGAATGCCAGATCGATTTCTTTCTTCGAAGCATGAGCAGCGAGGTCTTCGACGATCAGGGTGTCGATCTTGGCGTGCTGGGACTCCTCCAGCCAGTGATGCTTGAGCAGACTCTTGAACTGCGGGTCCAAGTCCTGGTTGTCCCGAACGCCCTCGGTGTAGTGCTTGAGAGTGATCCATTCGATGTGCAGAATCGCAACCGCGACTCCAAGCGGGCTGTGCGACAGGACGAACTTTTTAATATCTTCGGCCGGACCGATGAACGCGCACGGGCTGCCGAAGCCGGCGGCGAATTCGCGGCGAAAGATCTTGAACAGGTGCATGTGCTTCGCTTCCTCGCCGGCGAAGCCGAGCAGGGCCCGCACCCGATAGTCGTCGCCCGAGAGCTGCGCGCGCGCGTGCTCGACCGCGTAGGGCAGGATGAACTCTTCCACCAGGCCGAACATCGCGAGATATTCGTGGCCGCGCACCTGATTCAGAATCCGCTTTTCCTCGGCCGCGAGAAATCCGAGCCCGCCGACCCGCGCCAGCGTCTCCGGCATGAACGGCTTTTCAAAGTCCAGCCGCTTGTCGCCGCCAATGATGTCTTCCACACGCCAGTGGATGCGCTCGGATGTTTCGAGCACATCCTGATAATTGTAGTTGTGTTGCATGATGGCTCCTCCGAAACTTTTATTTGCGTTGGTCACGCTGGTAATGCGCATTTGCGGGAATCGTGCCAGCGAATGATTCCGCCAGATTCGCTCGAAAATTCACCGCTTATAGAGATCCGGGGCACGGCTGCGGATCCGAGAATTCGTCGACGACGAGATCTCGTCAGCGAGTGTTACGAAATATCGTGAGAGAAAAGGTGTGGTCTAGCGCCTGCGCTCGATGCCGAGTGCTTTCATGCGGGAGCTGAGCGTGGTGGGTTTGACGCCGAGAAGCCGCGCCGCGCCGCGCTCGCCGGCGACTTTCCAATCGCTCGCGTCTAACGCGGCGATCAAATTGTCGCGCTCGAGCTCTTCCAGTTCCTTGGCGGTTTTCACGCGCGCCTGGGACACGTCTTCCGATAGGGGCGCGGCGGCGCGCGCCGCGGTGTTTTCCGGCAGCGCGCGCGCGAGGTCGAGCTGGCCGTCGCGGCTGGTGATGACCGCTCGCTCGACGATGTTCTCGAGCTCGCGCACGTTTCCCGGCCAGCTATAGGCATTGAGACGCGCGACGCAATCGGCGGACAGCGGCTTGATCGGCCGGCCCAGCCGTTGCGCGAAGCGGCGCGCAAAGGACGACGCCAGCGGGGCGATGTCTTCCGGCCGCTCGCGCAGCGTCGGCAGGCGTATGGGAAAAACGTTCAGCCGGTAGAACAGATCTTCGCGGAATTTGCCGTCGCGCATCTCCCGCGCGAGGTCGCGGTTCGTCGCGGCGACCACGCGCGCGTCGACCTTCCGTGTCTGCGAGCTGCCCACGGGTTCGAATTCGCCCTCTTGAAGCACCCGGAGCAGCTTCGCCTGCAAATCGAGCGGGAGGTCGCCGATCTCGTCGAGAAAGATGGTCCCTCCGTCGGCCAGCGCGAAGCGTCCTTCGCGCTTTTTGGTCGCGCCGGTGAACGCGCCCTGCTCGTGGCCGAAGAACTCGCTCTCCATGAGCGCGGCAGGGATCGCCGCGCAGTTCACTTTGACAAGGGGCTTACCGCTCCGCCGGCTCGCGGCATGAACCGCCCGCGCGACAAGCTCTTTGCCGGTCCCGGTCGCGCCCAGGATCAGCACGGTGGCGTCGGTTGCGGCTACCTGCTTGACGTCGTGTAAAACTTTCTGTACCGGCCTGCTGCCGCCGATGATCTCGTCCGAGCCGGTGAGCGTGCCGATCTCCTCGCGCAGGTACTCGGTCTCGACCGTGAGCGACCGGATTTTACGTTCGGCTTCGAGCCGCTCGTCGACATTGCGCAGGATCAGCGTGTAAAAAGGCCGCCCCTCGGCATCGAAGCGCGACAGCGTCGCCTCCGCCTGGAAGCTCTCGCCCCCACGCGTCATCGCCGCGAGGCCCCCCGCGATCCATATCGAGCGCTGACCTTCCGGGCGCGTGTCGAGCTCTACGATCAGGCGGGCGAGCTTCTCGCGCGCGTCCGGCGTCAGCAAAAGCGTAAAGCTCTTGTCCGCGACCTCGCCGGCAGAGCAGCCGAAAATTTTCTCCGCTGCGGGATTCATCTGGTTAATCTTCAGGTCCTGGTCGAGCTCGACGATCCCGTCCATGGCGGAGCCGACCAGTCGTCCGAGCTTGCGCTCGCGCTC
>DASWZY010000116.1:0-11435 GCA_036407055.1 Binatia bacterium | reverse complement strand
GAGTTTTATGAGCACTGCAAGCGCAGCGCCAGCCGACCTGGAATTCCCTATTGGACTTTGGTCCAATGGGCACTCTCGTAAATTTATGCGTAAGATCAAATATTTGCCAAATGCCGCCTTTATCGGGTAGTTGGAAGGAGGATTAATTATGGATACGAATGCCATCTTGAACACGACGCTCGCAACGCTGACTCACGCAGGCCTCCTGATCGTCGGCGCCTTCGTCCTGTTGATCGTCGGCCGCTGGCTCATCGCGTTCGCGGTGGGCAGAATCACCGCAGCGCTTGAGAAACAGCACGTCGACCCGACGCTGCTCCGCTACACGGGCAATATCGTGGCGGTGATCCTGAACGTCGCGTTGATCGTCGCGATCCTCGGGTATTTCGGGGTCGAGACGACGACTTTCGCAGCGCTTCTCGCCGCCGCCGGCGTCGCGATCGGGCTCGCGTGGAGCGGCCTGTTGGCGAATTTCGCCGCGGGCGGATTTCTCATTGTGCTGAGACCCTTCAAGGCGGGCGATTTCGTCACCGCCGGAGGCGTTACCGGCACGGTCAAAGAAATCGGATTGTTCGTCACCACGATCAACACGCTCGACAACGTCCAGACGATCGTCGGCAACAACAAGATTTTCTCCGATACGATTCAAAACTACTCTGCCAATCCGTGCCGGCGCGTCGATCTGACGGCGCAGCTCAACCACCGCGTCGACCACAATATCGCCATCAGCCTGTTGAAGGAGCGCCTCGCTAAAATACCCAATGTCGCCAAGGATCCCAGCCCGGATGTGGAAATCTTGGAATTCAACCTCGCCGGTCCGGTGTTGGCCGTCCGGCCCTATTGCCATACCGACCATTATTGGCAAGTATACTTCGATACGAACCGGGCGATCCGCGAATCGTTCGGCGCGGCCGAGTTCCCGGCGCCGGACCGCCACCTGGTGATTCATCAGGGCAAGGGAAACAACCACGCCGAGGCCTCGGCCGCGACGTCAGCTGTTCCAGCTCACGTGTAAAGGAGATATCGAGATGAACGAAAATTCGAGAAGGAACCGCCGCAGGCGAAAACAGGCGAAGCGCCGGCGCGACATGCGGAAATATATGGCGAAGAAAAAGACGAGCGGGCAAAATCCGCCCGCCTAGGGCTGCTTGACTCGGTATTTGGCATAGAGCCGTTCGAAAAAACCGCTTTCGTCCAATCTCCGCACGGCGGTTGCGTCGACCAGATTCTCGGTCTTGACGTCGGCGATGCGCGGGTTCTGCGCCGCCATGAACCGCTGCAAAGTCCGCAGCCCGTCGGTCGAGACGTAAGGCTTTCGATTGTCCTCCAGGCGCACGAGCGAAAGTACGTCCTGGTACGCGCCTTCGGCCGCGGCGGGACCCGTCATCTTGAAATGCTTGACGATCGTGCGCAGCACTGCCGGCTTGTTCTCCGGCCGCCCGACGAAAACCATGCTCTCGATTAATCCCTTCAGGACGTTTTGCAGCGTATCGGAATTCTGCTGCACGTAGGCCTTCTCGGCGAGCAGCGTCATGCCGACCGACGGCAGCTTCGTCTTCTCGCTGCTGCCGAGGACGACGAATCCCTTCTCCGTGAGCTTGCGGCTCAAAAATCCGGGCACCACCGTCGCGTCGATGCGCCCGCTCTCCAGCGCCTGCGCCAGGACGGTGACGTCGCCGATGACGATCATCTGGATGTGGTCGCGGCGCTCGTCCAAGCCGAAGTGCTCGAGCCAGACGGCGGCCGTCTTCCATACGCCGCCGCCGATGCTCTGGATACCGAAGCGCTTGCCGCGCAGGTCCGCCGGGCTCGCGATTCCCGGCCGCGCGACGAGGTCGAGCGATTCGCGGCTCGTAAAGCTCGCGATAATCTTGAGCTCGCTGCCGCCGGCCGCGGCGGCGAGCGCGGTCGTCGCGCCGCCGTACGCGATCTGCGTCTCGCCCGAGGCGAGCGTCGCGACCTGCATCGAGTTGCCGCGCACCCACACGACTTTGACTTTCGTCCCGTGCTTGGCGAACAGGTTCTGGTCTTCCGTCACCCACAATGGAATCGACGTCGTGCTCATGCTGCCGTGCGTCATGACGACTTCGCCGGGCGCGGCGAGAGCGGGAGCGGATGACGTCAGGAAAACAAGGATGAAAAGGCCGCGGAGGAACCTGAAAGCTCGGGTCGATGAACGCCTCCGAAATTCGCCCCTTTGATCGCTTGTACAAGTTCTCAATGCAGTTCTCGATGACTTTGCCATCCGTAGCTGAACAATGCTATTAAGCGCGAGTTCTTTTCAAGTCGTCGACTTGCGATGGATCAAAATCAGTAAGGAGGCACCATGAGAAAACTTTATGTACATCTCCTCGTTGCAGTGGCGATCGTTATTTTTCTTCCGGCGGCCGGCCTGGCGGCGGGCGCGACCGGCGTGCCCACGTGGTCGAGCAAGGTCGCGAAGGGACGTTTCGTGATTCTCACTGCGTTCGGCGGCGAAGCGGTTTTAGACAAAGAGACCGGCCTCGTCTGGCAGCGAACCGCCGGCGACACCGACGACAACGGCGTCACCAACGACAGCGACAAGCTCGACTGGTTCAATGCGCATTACTATTGCAACAACGTGTCCGTCGGCGGGCGCAAGGGCTGGCGGCTGCCTTCGATTCAAGAACAGGCGACGCTGATCGATCAGTCGGCTTCGAGCCCTGCGCTTCCCGCGGGTCACCCTTTTATCGGTGTCCGCGCCGGCTACTGGTCCGCTTCGACCGATCTCGCCGATTCTAGTGTTGCGATGGATATGAATTTCATCGACGGCAACGTCAATTTCGCAGGCAAGGTTTTGTTGGGCATGGTCTGGTGCGTCCGCGGCGGAACGAGCCCCGATCTTCATTGAGACTTAAATCCCCTCGATCGGACAGACGA
Source organism: Binatia bacterium (assembly GCA_036407055.1). GTDB lineage: Bacteria > Desulfobacterota > Binatia > UBA9968 > UBA9968 > JAJPJQ01. The sequence goes on along the minus strand of DASWZY010000116.1, from coordinate 8,537 downwards.
CTTCCAGTAAAGACGGCTTGCCGAGCGCAAGTGCGCGCGCGAACGCCGGGCGCAGCTCCGGCGGACGGTCGATTCTTCGCGCGTCGACGCCGTAGGCGGCAGCGAGGACGCGTAGATCGGGCAGATTGAGGTCGGTGCCGATGACACGCCCGCCCCAATGGCGGATCTGGTCGCGCTTCATATTGCCGTAGGCCTCGTTCCGGACGACGATGATCGTGATAGGGAGATCCTCTCGCGCAGCGGTCGCGAGCTCCTGCGTCTCCAGCATCAACGAGCCGTCGCCGGTGACGCAGGCGACATGCCGACCGGGACAGGCGAACGCAAGACCGATCGAAGTGGCGAGGCCGGAGCCGATCGCGCGAAAATCGCCCGAGTGATAAGCGTACGCCGGCGCGATGAAGCGCCGGATGAGCTCCGTCGTTCCGCCCGCGCCGACGACGATGGTCGTCTTGTCGACGGTTTCCTGGAGCGCGCGGTAGACATGCCACTGGTCGATCGGTCCGTCGGCGCTGTATTCGCGGGCGGTGAGCTTGTCGCGCCAGGCGCGTTTTTCGTTTGCGAGACGTTCGAGGCGCGCGGAATCTTTTTTCCGCTCCGTACGCTTCAGCAAATCGATCAGTCCGCGCAGCGCGAGCTTTGCGTCGCCGACGATTCCGCAGCGGACCGGATAAATTTTGCCGATCTCCTTCGCATCGTTATCGATCTGAATGATCGCGGCGCCTTGGGGCAGCACTTTGTGGCCATAGCCCAGCGTCAGCGCCTCGCTGAACGTCGCGCCCAGGACGAGGACGCAATCCGCTTCCTGCGCGAAGGCGCCGGCGAAGGGAAACGCGCCGAACCCGAGGGCCCCGACGCAAAGCGGATGATTTTCCGCAACAAGCCCCTTGTGCGAGGGCGTCGTGGCAAACGGCGCGCCTAAAATCTCCGCCAAAACCTTTAACTCGCCGGCCGCGTCCGCCCAATGGACGCCACCGCCCGCGATGATGATCGGCGCGGCGGCAGCATTAAGCGCGTCTGCCGCGCGACGGAGCGCCGCCGCATCGGGCGCGACCGGCAGCGAAGCCTCCGGCGTCCATGGCCGCGCGGGCAGCTCGATTTCGCGCTGCTGCACGTCACGCGGCACGCCGATATAAGCGGGGCCTTTCCGCGGCGCCATCGCCAATCGGAATGCTTCGTGCAGCGTCTCGACGGCGTTCTCCGCCGTCAGCGTCGCGCTCATTTTCGTCACCGGCGCGAAGATCTCGCGCTGGGGGATCTCGTGCCACGACGACGCGCCCTTCCCCGCCGCTTCGCCCCAGACGTCCGACGATAAGCCGATCAGCGGGATCGATTCTTTGTGCGCGTAGGCGATGCCGGTGAGAAGATTGGTCGCGCCGGCGCCGGCCGAGACGAGGCAGACGCCCGGACCGCGGCGCGCCTTGGCGTACGCCGCAGCCATATAAGCGGCGGAGCCCTCGTGCAGCGCCGGCACGAAACGGATCGCCGGATCGGCGTAGAGCGCGTCGGTAATGTCGAAAACGGAATGTCCGGTGACGCCGAAGACGGTGTCGACGCCCGCTTCCTTCAGCAATTCGACGATAAAGCGCGCGACGGTCGCTTTCATTTCTCGCTCCTCTTCTTCCACACCTCGGCGACGAAGCGCCGAACCGCCCCTAAATCCGCATACGCCGGATCCTCGAGCAGCGCGTACCTGGCGCCGGGCAGAATGCGCGAGCGCTCGGGCAAGTCGTCCTTGGGGATGTCGATACGCAGCGAGTTTTTGCCGGCTTCGAGCCGCTGAAAGACGATCTGCCCGTCGCGCGACAAAAGCCAATTAATAAAAATTTTCGCCGCGTTCGGATGCGGCGCGCGGTTGACGAGCATGACATTGCCGCCGCCGGAGCCGACAAAGCCGCCTTCTCTAAAGCCGCCGGTGATGAAAGAGTCCACCGGAAGCCCCTGCTGCTTCGCCTGCCAGATGTCGAGGCGGTCGGCGTTTTGCAGCGCGGCGAGCGCGACCTTGCCCTGTGCCAGCCAATCCACCATCTGCCGGATGTCGCGGCTCACGAGCGGCTCCATCTCGGTGAGGAAGCGCTTCACGAAGTCGGGGCCGAGCTCGCGGTTGAAATAAAGAAATTGAAGCGGCTCCTGCGTGCCGCCGGAGAGCGGCTCGGCGATAACGATCCTGCCTTTCCATTTCGGATTGACGAAGTCCCAGTACGATTTGAATTCCTGCGGCTTTACGAGGTTGTTGTTGTAGTGGAAATACTGGAGCGGCGATCCGCCGAACGAAAAGATGCGCTTCCCCTCGTCGTCGGCATAGAGATGCCTCCCCTGCCACCATTTTGACGTATCGAGCACTTCGGGAAGCATGAGCGCCGGCGTGACGGGATCGAGCACGCCGCCCTTGATGAAACCGACCGCCGCGGAGCCGGCGCCGCCGATGAGCACATCGGCGATGTACTTGCCGCCGCGCCGCTCGCCGAGAATGCGCGTGACGCGATCCGAGCCGCGCACCGTCACTTCGACGACCTTGATCTCAGGAAATTTTTTCTGAAACGCCTGAAACAACGGCTCGTGGCCGGGGAACGTATAGACGACGACCGATCCTTCCTGCTTCGCCGCGCGGAGTGTTTTTTCCCACTCATCCTTCCAGTCGGCGGAGGCGAACGAGGAAAACAAGGCCGCGAAAACTGCAATCAGCAATAAAAACGCGCGAAAGAACATCAGCGCGTTTAATACTTTACTTTGAGCGGCGTGCCAAGGCCGAAACAGCATCCTTGGTCAAACTGCTTATCGTTGTGCTATATACCCGGCCTGAATGGTAACCGCTAAGCCGCATACACGTCACAGAAGACGAGCGACGAGCGTAATGGCGTATCTGCTGCTCTTACTTTCCGGCTGCGGCATATCGGTCGCCGATCTTAATGACCGCTCGCGCCGGATCGAGCGCGAATGGACGTTCGAATACCAGAAGAGCGAAGACGAATTGCGCGTCCGCGTCGTCGAGGCGCCCGCCATCGTGGTTTATGAGGAGGTGCGCCGCACGCTCGTCGACTTGAGCCTGCCGATCGTGCGCGAATCGTTCGCCGACGGCCTGCTCGTCGCCGAAAACAATGCGCCGGGCTTCTTAACAAAGACGGAATGGCTCGAAGTCAAAAGAAAAGAAGACCCGCAAATAAAGGAACTCGGCGGCGATGCGCTGGCCCTTCCCGCAGATTCCTCCAATTTTGTCATTACGTTTCTAGCAGTCATTAAAGAGGTCGGCGATATCTCCGTCGTCCGTCTCGACTACGAGCTCGACTCGCCGCAGCACCAGCGTAAGGGTTTGCTATTGTCTCGCAAAGCGCCTCCCACCGCGGTCAGGATAGCTTCCCAAAAATTCTGGACCTTGCTCCAGCTGCGCCTCGCAAAGCTGAAGATTGCCCCGCCGCGCAGGCGCCGGGGCAAAGAATTCGAAATTTAATAGACGCCGATTGTCGCGACGCCCGCGCTGCCAAGACCGACGTGCGCGCCGACATTTTCCAGCGATCGCCGGGCATATTGACACTCTTCCCCTCCGGCGCTAGCCATTTTAGTAGGGGCACGTCAATTCCAATTCGAACGGAGTCGATTATGAAACGAGTCATCCTTCTTTCCGCCTGCGCCGCAGCGGCGATCTTGTTGTTGAAATTGCAAACACCCGCCTTTGCCCAGGCGCCGCAAGGGAAACCGGTGACGATCCGCGGAAAAATCTCCGCCGTCGAGGGCCAATCGGTCAAGGTCGCGACCAAAGCCGGAGACGTCACGGTTCACCTGCCGGCGAATGTGAGGATCGGCGGCGTAGCCGCCGCGCAGCTATCGGACATCAAATCGGGCGAATTCGTCGGCACGACGGCCGTCAAGCAGTCCGACGGCAACTTGAAGGCGCTCGAGGTGCACATCTTCCCTGAAAGCGCGCGCGGCACGGGCGAAGGCCACAGGCCGTGGGATCTCCAGCCCGGCTCGACGATGACCAACGCGAACGTGGAGAATGTCGAGCAGGTCGCGGTCGAGAAGGTTCAAGGGCCGATGCTGACGCTGAAATATAAGGACGGCGAGCAGAAAGTATTCGTCCCGCCGGGGACGCCGGTCGTGAAAAACGTCTCGGCGGACCGCTCGCAGCTCAAGCCGGGTGCCGGCGTCTTTATTCCGGCCGTGCGTGGCGCGGACGGAACGATCACCGCGACGCGCGTTACTGTCGGTATCGGCGGGACGATGCCGCCCATGTAATCGCGGCGAGCGCTAACGCGGCGCCTTCCAATACCGCCCGGCGAAAAACCACGCGTAAAGCACCACGAGCAGTATTACGTTCGGAATAAATATCTCCGGCGCGGACCACGGGTGCCCGTTCACGCGAAGATCGGAAAGCGGCCAGAGGAACGGCGTCGGAAAAAACGCGGTCGAGTGCGTCGGGATGTCGACGAGAATGTGCAGCGCCCAGGCCGAGAATTCCCAGATCGGCCGGCGAAAGATCAGCCACAGCAACGCGAAGATGACCGCGAAGACGACGAGGCTGTGGCTGACATTGTACGCCTGATGGACGAACGAAGGAAAAATGCTCGGGTCGGGCGGTTCGGTGGAAAAGCGCGGCCGCTGCTCGATACCGAGAAAAGTCAAAAGAAAAAACGGGCCGAACGCGCAGAGGTCCGGCCCCATCCCGAGCAAAAACGCGAGCCAGAAACTCTTGCGATTTTTCCTACCGAACGCGAGCGAGCCCCAGAGACCGTGGGATAAAATATCCATGTCGGCGCGCTCATAGTACCGCAAAACCCGACTGAATTCGTGCTAGCGCACTCTCCTTTCGATCCGGCGATCATTTCTCCTTCGCGGGCAGATAAAGTCTGGCGTTCTGGACCGATCGAATGACGTCGAGGTGTCCGGATAAAGCATTGTCCAGGGTCCTGACGTGCATATGAAAGTTGGAGTTTAGCGGCGTGAATACCCCGCGGTGAAAATGCGAATAGAAACCGACGATCTCCACGCTTTGCGCGATGATCGCGAATCGAACCTTCGCTTTTTCGTGAAGCTCGGCGTTGTGTCCCAGGCCGTCGCGCTTGTCGAGGACGTGAAACAGCGCCCGCTCGGGCGTCGCTCGGATCATGAAAGGAAAAGGCCTGCTGACGTCGATCGCCATTCGCAGCGCGATGTTGACGATCGCCTCTTGCAGCGTCGCTTCATCGGCGATCGGCTCGGGCATTTCAATTTCCCGCCACGCATCGACCTGCGCGTAAACGAGGAAGCACGCCTCTCCGCTGAAATCGATATCGGTCCTGATGCCGCCGTCTACGGCGCGCGAGATGAGCGGGACGCCGTCAAAGATCGAGATCTCTCCCCTGAGCTCTGCGAGCGGCCCCACCGCGTAAAGATGCTGGAGTCGGGCAAGCGTACTTAGAGCGATCCGGCCGCTCAAGTCGCCCGCGAGAACGTTGCGCTGCGCGCCGACCCATTGGACGAGACTGTCCGTACGCTTCAGGAACTCAGCCCTCAAGGAATTACTCAAATTAAGATCGAGAAAGCGTATCTAGGACCGTTGGCAGTGTCAACCTTTTCAGTTATTTTAAGTTAGTTTTTGTAAGAATTATTGATTTTAATCCCGATTAGGCATAAGAACCCCCTATCCATGGAGGACTTATGGATGAGCTATTGAACACGAAAAAGGTCGCAAAATATCTGGGGATCAACGAGAAGAAGGTCTATTACCTCGCCAAAGCCGGCAAGCTTCCGTGCACCAGAGTCACCGGCAAGTGGGTGTTTCCGAAGAAGCTTATCGACGAATGGATCGAGGAGAGCAGCCGCGGCGTCTTTGGCCGCAAGAAAGCCGACGAGCGTGATTTCCTCTTAGGCGCCGGCAGCGACGATCCGAGCCTCGGCATCCTGCGCGACCTGTACGCGTCCCACAAAACTCCCTCTCTCTTATTCATGGCGACCGTCGGCAGCAGCGCCGGCCTGGCGGCGATTCGCGACGGCGCCGCGGATTTCGCCTTTTCCCATCTCCTCGATCCCGCGAGCGGCAAATACAATTTTTCTTTCATCGACAAGATCGTTCCTTCCGGCGCGGCCGTCGTGTCGCTTTTTAAAAGAGAGCTGGGCCTTGTGCTCCCGGCGGGCAACCCGTTGGGATTTCGATCCCTCGGCGATTTCGCGCGCGGAAATATCCGCATGATCAACCGCCAGCCGGGCTCCGGCACGCGCCATTACGTCGATCAGGAATTCACGCGACTCGGCGTCAATCCAACGGCCATCGCAGGCTACGACGATTTTGTCGGCACCCATCTCGAGGTCGGATTAAGGATACTGAGACAAGAGGCGGACGCGGGAATCGCCACGCGCGCCGCCGCGCGGCTCCTCGGTCTCGATTTTATTCCGCTCACCGTGGAGCGCTTCGATATGGTCATCGCCAAGGAGCGCTTCTTCTCGGCGGGAATCAAAACACTTCTCGAGACCGTTGGAGCGCGCGAGTTCCGGAGCCGCGTCGACGCCATGGGCGGCTACGACACATCGGACGCGGGCCGAATCATCGCGTCGAATTAAAAGGGAGCCGTCATGAGGAAAAGGGTGTGGAGGAACGTAATTTTTGCGCAGATTTTTATTTTGCTGACGGCGCTCTATCTCGCCGCCGGAGAGGGGCCGGCCGGCAAGTCGATGATTCTCTCGACCACGACGAGCACGCAGGACTCGGGACTGCTCGACGTCCTCGTGCCGCTGTTCGAGAAAAAAACCGGCTACAGCGTCAAGACGGTCTCGATCGGGACGGGCGCGTCGCTGGAGCTCGCGGCGCGGGGCGAAGCCGATGTCGCGCTGGTGCACGCGCCGAGCCTGGAAAAGAAGTACGTCGCCGACGGCAAGCTCCTCAATCGCCGTCTCGTCATGTACAACGACTTCGTCATCATCGGCCCGCAAAACGACCCCGCGAAGGTCAAGTCGACCAAGAGCAGCGTGCAGGCGATGAAGCTGATCGCCGGCAGCCAGTCGCGCTTCGTTTCGCGCGGCGACAATTCCGGGACGCATAATCTGGAAAAGGCGCTGTGGAAGCAGGCCGGCATCGAGCCCAAGGGCACGTGGTATATCGAATCCGGCCAGGGCATGGGCGCGACGCTGGGGATCGCCAATGAAAAGAACGCCTACACGATCACCGATCGCGCGACCTACCTCGCGTTTCAGAAGCGCGTCGCGCTGCCGATTCTTCTCGAGGGCGACAAGCCGCTGCTCAACATCTATTCGGTCATGGAAGTGAACCCGGCCAACGGCCCGCGCATCAACACCGTCGCCGGCAAGGCCTTCGCCGACTTCATGGTCGCGCCGGAGACGCAGGCGGTCATCAAGCACTTCGGCATGGACAAATACGGCCAGGCGCTATTCGTGCCCGTCGCGGGCAAGCGGGAGGAAGATCTCGGCGGGTGAAAACCGGTCCAGTTTCGCCGCAGGCTACGATCTTCACCGGAGCTGCCATGATTCTTTTTCCTATCAATTCGGCTCGAAGGCATCCACGATCGGCGTCGTGCCCGGCGCGCGCCCGCCCTGAACGATGCTGCCGCCGGGAAGGTAAATTTTCTTTCCCACCACCGCGGCGCCGATGGCATGGCGCGGCAGCGGCATCGGCGCGAGCCGCGTCCAGGCGTCGCGCGCCGGATCGTAAAATTCGACCTGGTTGAAGGTTCCCATCGACGTGTTCTCGGGGTTGCCTTCGCCGCCGAAGACGTAGAGGCGATTATTTACCACGCCTGCCGCGCCGCCGGAGCGGCCGGTCGGCATCGGCGCCCGCTCGCTCCAGGCGCGCGCCGCGGGATCGTACGCTTCGATATTCTTGATCGCATAGTTGGGCCGGTCGCGCCCGCCGACGGCGTAAATCCGCCCGCCGAGCGCGCCGGCGAAGAGATGATCGCGCCGGTAGCGGAGCGCCGGCAGGACCTCCCACGCGTCGGTCCTGGGATCGTAGACCGCGGCGTCGGCCACCGGCTCGTACGCGCCCGGCTTCGCGGCGCTGAAGCGCTCGCCGCCCAGCGCATAAATTTTTCCGTCGAGCACGGCGACCGCGAGCGCGCCGCGCGGCGCCGGCAGCGGCGCGCGCTGCTCCCAGCGGTCGGCGGCGGGATCGTAGCGCCAGACCGAAGCGATCGGATTGCGCTTGGCGAAGACTCCGGTGAAGCCGCCGACGACGTAGATTTTGCCGTCGACCGCCGCCACGCCGTGATGATGCATCGCCTGGGGAATCGGCGCGGCCTGCTTCCACTTATTCGCCGCCGGGTCGTACACCTGGACCAGCACGCTCGGCACCTGGTCGGAGCCGTAGCCGCTAATTATATAAATGATGTCCCCCAGCGCGGCGACGCCGGCCTCCTGGCGCGGCTCGGGCATCGCACCGGCGAGACTCCATACGCCGCCCTTCGGCAGCGCGCCGATTTCTTCCGCCGCGGCGCCGGCGCCGCAGAAGCCGAGCCCGACGCCCAACACGAAGAACGCTTTGACGGCCAGATTCATAGCGCTTCTCCTTTCGCGCGAACGGACGAGCGGGAGGAGAGTAGTCAATCGATTAGGAA
>DASWZY010000115.1:0-18495 GCA_036407055.1 Binatia bacterium | reverse complement strand
AAGACGAACGAATGGTACACGGTCGATTATTCGCGCGGGCTGCCGAAGGACGGGCCGCCGGCCGCCCGCCTCGGCTCGTACGGCGTGATCTCCGACTCGAAGAATAATTTCTACGGCACGAACTTCGGCGGGCAGTACATCATCCGCGTCGACGCCAAGACGCTCAACGTGACGCCGTTCCCGACGCCGACGCCCAACTCGGCGCCGCGCCGCGGCCACATGGACTCGCAGGATCGGCTCTGGTTCGCGGAATACCGCGGCAACATGATCGGCGTGTTCGACACCAAGACCGAGCGCACGCGCGAGTGGGCGGTGCCGTCGCCGTGGTCGAACCCCTACGACGCGATCTCCGACAAGGACGGCTTCGCCTGGACCGGCGGCATGTCGAACGACCGCGTCGCGCGCCTGAATCCCAAGACCGACGAGTTCGAGGAGTATTTGCTGCCGCGCACGACCAACATCCGCCGCGTCACCGTCGACAACACGACGTCGCCGCCGACCTTCTGGGTCGGCAACAACCACGGCGCCGCGCTGATCAAGGTGGAAGTCGCGGAGTAACCCGGACCTTATCCTACACTCGAAATAGCTCCGATTCGATCTATCGCTCTTCCGCGGGCCGCGGAAAAGCGCTGCTTTTCGGTTACCTCTCCCCCCATTTTACCCGAGTTGACTAACCTCCTCCGCCTAATAGTTTTTCGGGTAGGAGGTATTTCTATGAACCAGGAACAATTCAAAGGGCAATGGAATCAGTTCAAGGGCGACTTGAAAAAGCGATGGGGTCAGATCACGGACGACGATCTGATGGAGGCGCAGGGAGACTTCGAGAAGTTCAAGGGCGTGATCCAGAAGCGCTACGGCGACAAGAAAGACGAAGTCACCAAGTGGTCCGAAGACTGGTATGCCAAACACCCGCGCGGCGGCGCCGTGCGACAGTGAGTTCGCGGAAAGAGCCCAGCCACGTTGTGCACCGGCGTGAAACGAGCAGATGCTACACTTCCAGGTCGTACCCCGCTCGCTTGACGGCGCGGCGCGCGGCGTTCCGGACAAAGTCGTTGTCGACGTGCGGCAGAACCTTCACGTCGGGATACTTTTCGAGCTGCGATAAAATCTCGCCGAGGTCGGGTCCGGCGGCGCGCTCGGCCTGGTCGTAGATTCCCTCGTCCTCCTCTTCGATGGGGTTGTGCCGCTCGAGGATTGCGCGAATCGCCGCTACGATCGCGTTCGTAGGCGGCGGCACAAGCAGCGCGACGAGCGCGCCGTGATCGAGGCGCAGCTTCGCAGCGAGAGGAAGCGGAGCGCCGGCGCGCTTTTGCGCCGCGGGAAGGAGCACCTTTTCCTCCATGCCGATGTGCCTCAACAAGCCCGCGCGAAAGCCGGCGTAAGCAAAGGCGTCGATATTTTCCGGATCGGCCATGGCGCGCGCGAGCAAGGCCTCGAATCGCCGGTGATCGCCGGCGAGATACTGATGGATTTTTCCCGCCATCGCGATGTTACTGCCGCTCGAGGCTGATCGAGCCGTAAGTCACGGCGCGGTGGCCGGCGAGATTCGCGCGGCGCCATTGATCGAATTCCGCCAGGCGCAGGCCGCCCGGGTCGCTCCACGCGCCGCGGTTCAAGTACATCCAGACATATTCGCGCATGAATCCCGCGGCGCGCACGCGCTCGAGGTCGTTGAAATACGCGACGTTGAGATCGCGCTCCTTCTGCCGGAGCTCGACGTAGATCTGGCCCGCTGTGTCGCGCGCCGCGACTTCCTCCTCGAAGCCGGCCGGCTGCGGGCCGTAATACGCCGCGGTCGTGTTGTTTTGGCTGCGGTACTGGATGCGCGCAAGCAGATACCCGAGCCAGAGCGCCCCTTCCTTCTGCGACACCGCCGACGGATTCCAGTTGACGGCAAGCCTCGCCTCTCTGCCATCGGGTCCGAAGATCGGCGGCGCCGCAGCACGCGGCGGCCCCGGCTGCTCGGCCGCGCAAGCGGAGAGCAGGACCCCGGCGAAAAGACAGATTGCGATTCGCCGACCGTGCGACATGTCATCCTGTCGTCTCAACATCGAAATCGACGCGACCGCATCGAGTGGAATTCGGAGCCTTCGACAAGCCTGTCCTGAGCGCCGTTCATCCTTCGACAAAGCTCAGGACGAGCGGTATTGGCAAATCGTTGAGGATGAACGGTGTCGAAGGGCTCAGGGCGAACGGACAAATTTTCAATTGGATGTTTCCATCCGTCTGAGTCTTGGTCTTTATGAATCGATAGTCGAGCCCTCTTTCAACTCGAAACCTGAAACTCGAAACGCTTTTTCCTACAGCCCCGCGCCGGGGCCGAGCATGCGGTAGCTCTTGACGAGCTCGACGAAGGCCGCCTGCGCGCTTTTGTAAGCCGCTTCGTTCTTGGACGTGAGCACGATCGCGACGTAGTCGGACGACGTGTCGATATAGGCGACCGATTCGAAGTTGCCCCACTTGTCGCCGGTGAGCAGATTGACGCGCGCGGACTTCCCGTCCGAGAGCCGGATCGGGTCGCCCGCGCGCACCTGGAGGTTCGGCGAATTCTCGCGCTCGCGCGCGACATCGTCGGCGATGAATGCTTCCATATTCGGCTCGACCGAGCGGGCGAGCGTGTTCACGTACATCACCGCTTCGGAAGCCGCCCACGTGGAATCGGCGGGATAGAAGACGCCCTGGAAACGCGGGCGGCCGGCATTCTCGTCGAGCACCCAGCCATTCGGCGCGGTGAGCGAGATCGCGTTGTCCTTGAGATAAAAAGTGCCCGTCTCCTGCTCCCCGGCGGCGAGTGGCGCGGTAAGAAGCAAGAGCGCGAGCGCGACGAATGCTATGAAGCGGCGGAGCGGCACGATGTTAATTTAACACAGCCGGCAATGGTTGGCTATTTGGAAAAATCGCGCGCGCCCGTAGCGTGCGCGCCCATCCGCCTGTATGCTCAGTCGGGGATCGCCATGGCCAAATGGTTTTTCCAGCCCGGCCACACCGCCGTGGAGTTCTGTGCGCGCCACATGATGGTGACGGAAGTCCGCGGCCATTTTAAAGACGTCCACGGCACGCTCGTCTTCGATCCCGCCGCGCCTGGCGCTTCGTCGTTCGAGGCCGTCGTCGAGGCCGCCGGTATCTGGACCGGCGAGCCCGAGCGCGACGCGCATTTGAAGAGTGCGGATTTTCTCGACGTGGAGAAATATCCGGAGATCACGTTGAAGAGCGAGCGCGTCGAGGTGACCGGCGCGAGCGACGCGATCGTCGCCTGCCGATTGACGCTCCGCGGCGTCACGCGATCGATCGCGCTCACAGTGCATTACCTCGGCCAGTGGCCAACGCCGTGGTGGGAAGACGGGGTCGACAAGGGACCGAAGACGCGCGCCGGCTTCACCGCAACGACCTCGATCAACCGCCACGAGTTCGGAGTCAGCTGGAACGCCGCGCTCGACCGCGGCGGCCTTGTCGTCGGCAACATGGTGTCGATCACGCTGGACGCCGAGGCGATTTTACAGGAGCCGTGACCGGCATTTACTTGACGACTTTGTCCGCGCGCGCGAGCACGTTGGGGGGGATCGCAAGCCCGATCTGCTTCGCCGCCGTGAGGTTGACGACCAGCTCGAACTTGGTCGGCTGCTCCACCGGCAGATCGCCCGGCCTCGCGCCTTTCAAAATCCTGTCCACGTAGCTGGCGGCGCGGCGGAACAAGTCGGGAATGCTCACGCCGTAGCTCATGAGGCCGCCGTCTTCGACGAATTCCGGCGCGTAGTATACGGCGGGGATGCGGCTCTTCCGCGCGGACTCCGTGACCAATTTTCGCTGTGAGATGAAGATAGGAACCGGCAGCGCGAGGATCGCGTCGTCACGGTCCTTCGTCGCGGCTTGAAACCCGGTCTCAACGTCTACGGGGTTTCGCACCTCGAGGTATTGAAGATGCAGCCCCAGCGCCGCCGCGGCGTGCTCCGCTTCTTTCTTCGCCTGCGCGTCGCCCGAAGTTGCCGCGGCCCAAAACACGGCCACGCGGGAAAGCCTGGGAACGATCTCTTTTAGAAGCTCGAGCTGTTTCCCGCTGATCTCGGGGTAGAGAGTCGACAATCCGGTGATATTTCCGCCGGGATGAGCCAGGTTGGCGACGAATCCGTTGCCGACGGGATCGCTGTCGAAACCCATGACGATCGGAATAGTGCTCGTCGCCTGTTTGGCCGCGGGAGTGGCCGTCGGACCGCTGCTGACGATGATATCCACGTTGCTGCGGACCAGCTCTGCCGCAAGCCCGGGAAGCTGACCGGCCTTGCCTTCCGCTGAGCGGTATTCGATGACGATGTTCTTTCCTTCGACATATCCGAGGTCGCGAAGCCCCTGCCGAAACGCGCCGATGCGCGCGGCGTAAGCCGCGATAGGCGTCGTGCACAAAAAGCCGATCCGGGAGATTTTCCCCGACTGCTGCGCATTCGCTATGCCGATTCCGCCGAGCGCCAGGAGAGCTGCAAGAAGCACGAGCGTTTTTCTCATAAGCAAAAATTAAACCAATCTCCCAAGAATGTCCACGAGGGATCTCACGATGGCTAGAAAATCCGCGCCCGCGTCAGCCGGCGCCGATGAGCGCGACGCCGACGGCCGCGCAGACAAGGCCGGCGATCTGGATGCGCCTAAGGCGCTCGCTTAGAAATAGGCGCGCGAGCACGATCGTGCTCGCGGGATAGAGCGAGGCGAGCGTCGCGGCGACGGTCAGTGTGCCCAGCCGCGCGGCGAGCAGGTACAAGACGTTGGCGGAGACGTCGAGCGCGCCGCCGGCGAGGATCAGCCACGCCGCGCTCCGCGCGGCGCGGAACGAGGGCCGGCGAGACAGCGCGACGAGCGCGAGAACGGCGACGGCGCTCAAGCGCGCCGGAATCAGCGGCAAGAGGCCGGAGGCTGGCTCGGTCTGTTTGAGCGCGGTGAGAAACGCGCCCAGCAGCGCTCCGGCCAAAAACGCAGCGCCGAGGCCGCGCGAGCGGCGCTCCTCCGGCGCACCCGCGGGCGCGCCGTCCTGGCTGATCAGCACGATTGCGGCGAGCGCGAGCGCGATGCCGCTCCAGCCGAGCCACGATAGCCTGTCGCCCGCCGCAAAGCCGGCCAGCGCCGGCACCACGACCGCCAGCACCGCCGTGACCGGCGCGACGACGCTCATCTTTCCCGTCGCGAGCCCGTGGTAGAGCAGCGCGAGTCCGATCGCGAGCACGCAGCCGCCGAGCGCGCCCCAGGAAAAATCGACGACCGTCGCCGTTGCCTTAGGCAGCAGCGGCAGGACGAGCAGCAGCGCGGCGAGACCCGCGAGCTGCGAGAAGATCATCACCGGGATGACGGAGGCGCGCCGCGTCGCGAGCCCGCCAAAAAAATCGGCGCTGCCGTAAAGCACCGCCGAAAAGGTTGCGAGGAAAATGGAATTCCACATCTCGGAGGGGAAAATACCTGGACCCCCGCCCTTCGACCCAGCTCAGGACATGCTTTCGCGGGGGTGACTCATTTATGAAAGCGGCGCCCTTCCGTCATTCCCGCGAAAGCGGGAATCCAGGCGGATACGTCAAGCGTAAACGTCAGGTCGTAATTACATTCGCTAATTCATTCGTCGGGCGTGTTTCAGTTCGGCCACCACGTGTGGGGGAAGACGCCGAGCGATTGGAGGATGACATAGGTCACGCACAAAACCGCAGCGCAGCTGAGGATAATCTGTGCGCGCTGGATCACGTCGAGATTTTTCAGCTCCGAAACGGTGGAAGTTGAGAATATGGCAGACAAGAAATCTTTCATCATTTGCAGCAAAGCTTTCTCCTGTTTTTTGCGACCGTCGTCGCGGTATTCGGGCCACTGTAAACAAAAAGCCCGGCAGGGACAACCCCGCCGGGCTCGGCTGCGCCTGCCATCATTATAGCAGACATAGCAGACTCGGGTGCTATAACAGAGTCGGGCGTTTACTTCTCCTCTTCCAGCACCTTCTTCATGCGCTCGACCACGTCCTTCGGCTGCGTCATCGCCTCGCGCGCGATTTTCTCGAGCTCCTCGCCGCGCGTCGGGCTGAGCTCGTACTTTCGTTTCGCCACCTCGGCGAGAAACTCCGGGTCCTTCATCGTCTTCTCGAATGCCTCGCGCAAAATTTTCACGCGCTCCGGCGGGATGCCGGGGCTCGCGAGCATCGGGCGGCCGAGCTCCTCGGAGGCGAGCATCACCGCCGCCAGGCGCCTTGCGGCGTCGGGCGTCTTGTAGCGGTCCATCAGCTCGTAAATCGTCGGCGTGTCGGGCAGGCGCGGGTCTTTGTGCCGGCCGGTCTGGATGATGTTGCGCACGAATTTATTCTTGTACCAGGTGATATAGGGCTCGCGCGCGAAGAACGCCTCGACCGTAAACGCGCGGCAATGGATCTCGCCGCGCTCGACCGCGAGGTCGATCTCCGGCCCGCCCGGATAGCCCGAGACGAGCTTGAATTTCGTTCCGAGCGTCTCGGCGAAAAGCCGCGGCAGGTAATAGGCCGACTCGGAGGTCGACTGCGTGCCGCAGCGCGGCGGCTCGGCCGCCTTGCGCACGTCGTCGATGGTCTTGTAGGGCGTGTCGGCGCGCATGTACATCTGGCTCTCACCCTTCACCGGCGAGCCGATCCAGGTGAATTTCGCCCAGTCGTACTGCACCTCGCCTTTGCCGAGCAACTGGTCGAAATAGAGCGACGGCACGATCGATCCGGCGATCGTAAGCCCGTCGGGCTTGCCGACCTTATAGACGTAATTCGCCGCCACCTTGTGGCCCGCGCCCGGCATGTTCTGCGGGATCATGTCGGGTTTGCCGGGAATGTGCTTCGGCATGTGCGCCGCGAGCAGCCGCGCCCACTGATCGTAGAGCGCGCCCGGCGTCGTGCCGATCACGACCTTGATCGTCTTACCTTTATAGAAATCCTGCGCCGGCGCTACGGGCGCGAGCCCGCAAAGCGCGGTCGCCGCCGCGATAATGCTTAAAATGTTCTTGCGCGCGCGATTTGCCATGGTACCCTCCGCTGTACGCACCGCTTATCACACGGCCGCGTCGAACATCAATGACTACTCCGCCTTGTTGAACGTGCTCGCGGCGATCTTCCCGGACTTCTTCGTTAGCGTCTTGCCGTCCCACACCAGCACCACGGGGACGTGATTGGACGTCGACGGAAAGTAAAAATCCAGGTTCAGCGTATCGCCATCCACGGTGCCGGTGATCGCTGGGCGCGCGCTCACCTTGCTGCCCTGCTTCACCTGACCCTGCCCGGTCACTTCGTTACCTTTAACGCTCAGTTCTATTTGATAATTTGACCCGTTCCACTTTCCGTTGACCCAATCGTTGGCTTGGCCGTACGCTCCAGCAACAAGGAGCGATACGAAGACGAGCGAGATAAAAAGTATTCTCATAGTGTCCCCTCCTTTTATCGAGGGGGCGTCTTTTATTGATATCGAGCGGCGATGTCAACCCGGTAACTCAATCGTCGGCCGCTACTTCGCGATCTCATCGTACCCACGCCCGAGAAACTGAACGAAGCAGAAGCCGTGGCCGAAAGGATCGGCCATGAGAGCGAGCTTGCCCCAATTATAAGTTGCGATGGGCTTTTCTAGCCGCGCTCCGGCGGATATCGCGCGCGCAACCGCCGCGTCGATGTCCTCGGTGACGAAATCGAGATGCACCGGCGTCCAATGCCGCGCGTAGCTTCGTGCCTGCGATGTCGTATCTGCCGCCGGCGTCCCGGCCGATTTGACCAGCAGATAAATCGGCGCCGGACCGCCGAGCAGCTCGGTTCCGAATGCGAAATGCCGGCCGACCTTCAAGCCGAATGCAGACGTATAAAATCGCGTCGCCTTTTCGAGGTCGTCGACGTCGATGTTGAGGAGGAAATGCATTCGCGAATTTTAAGCGAAAGCGCTGCTCAGTCTTCGCGCGGAGCCCAATAAAGGGAGCGGGCCTTCTAACCGGTGCACGCGGGAATCCAGTGCGAACGGAATCATTGCGCAAACTTTGCCAGCAGTTGCCTAGCGCATTCTTCCGCCGCCGCCGGCATATCGGATTTTAAAACCTTCGCGCCGTCGGCCGTGAGCATGTCCTTTTTCTCCAGCGGTTTTCCATCGGCGGTGCATTGCTGTTGCCACAGGGTTCGACCGTCGGATAGACGGATCAGCCGAAGCTCCGCGCCGTACGTATATTTCCATTCGTTGCTGAACCAGTGCTGGATTGGGACAATGGCACTGGCAGTTGTTTTGAACTCCAGGATGTTGCCGTCCTTGAAATCCGCCTTTAACTTTTCAGTCTTTTCGTCGCTGTCTTTTCGCGTCTGCTCGACGACTTTGAAGTTTGTGACGCCATAATTGTTCGCCAGGCCGGACAGAAAGCGGTCCTGCAACACATATACAGGGTCCTGGAGGCTATTCTCGCGCGCGATTTTATTGCCCTCCCTCTCCGCCAAAGAGCCGAAGACTAAAAATCCCAGCCCACCGCCGCTGGCCATCCTGGGATCCCACACAAACAGCGCGTCGTGCTCGGTGTGAACGGCGTAAATGGGTCCGTCATTTCTTAGTCGTGTCAATTCATCCGGTGCAATCTTTATGATAGTCGGTCCGGGGACGCAGCTTGCAAGCGTGAGAAGTAAAAACGACACAAAAGCATACCTATATCTCACCATATCCGCAGTCTATTACCCTAAGTGGATTCAGATTGGAATCGGATTCGCGACATACATCATCGCGATCATCGGCGTGGTGTTCGAGACACGTAGAAGAAATGCACGCGACTCGGTCGGATATTTAAACACCGGCCAAGCGATCAGCGCGAACAGCGACGGCAGCGCGATCAGGGTCGAAAGCAATCCCCAAAAGACTAAAACGCCTTTCGGCGCTCCGGCAAACACGAGCGCCGTCCCCACGGCGCCGTAGGCGATGACGGCGTAATCGAGAGGGAGGAGTTTTACCGCAATCGCGCCGCGATCTCCGCCAATCGCTCCATCTGATCCAGATCGTCGGCGCACGGCCGCAGGATGAACTCGTCGACGCCCATGTCGGCCTGGCGCTTGATCGCCGCTTCGACCGCTTTGTCGGTCGCGGGCAGCGTGGCGAGACGCTTGGCCCCTAGCTCGGGATTATAGCCGTAGTTGGCGCCGATGTAGCGCTTCGCGTAATCCGCGCCGCTCGGCCCGAGCGCATAATAGCTCGCGCCCACCCAGCGCGGCTTGCCCGCGCGCCCTTCTTCTTTCCACGCGCTCTCGATCCGCTTCCACATCGCGACGAGCGCTTCCGGCTCGCCGCCGCCCGGCGCCATGTAGCCGTCGCCCCACTTGGCGATGCGCCGCGCGATTGCCGGCACGTAGCCGCCGATCAAAAGCTCGGGGCCGTTGGCGAGGCTCGACCGCGGCCCGATCGCGCCGATCTCGCCCGACAGATTCTCGCCGGACCACAAGCGCCTGAGCAGCGGCAGCTGCTCCTCCACGCGGCGGCCGCGGCGGTGAAAGTCGAAGCCGGTGGCTTGATAATCGTTCTTGCGCACGCCGATGCCGATGCCGAGCGTGAGGCGGCCGCCGGACAGGACGTCGAGAGTCGCGGCCTCGCGCGCCAGCAGCGTGGTCTCGCGCACGGGCGCGAGCACGATGCTCGTCATCAGGCGGATGCGCCGCGTCGCTCCGGCCGCGAGCGCGAGCACGGTCAGCGGCTCGAGCGCCTGCGACACGACGCGATCCGTGACGACGACGCTGGAGAACGGGCCGCGCTCCGCGCGCGCGATCCATTCGAGCATCACGTCCCCCGAAGCGGACGCGACCCGGCTCGGCAATCCTATGGCGATGCGCATAAGCGTCCTTTCTACTGATTCTCTTTCAATCTCCGCATCATCTCCTGCTGCATTTGCTGCAACTTGGGAAAGATCTTCTGCATGCGCTGCATCATGATCTCGGAGGCTTGTCGCATGATTATCGGCATTTTCGTAACAACGGCCTTGCCGGCGTCGGTTTTGTAGAAAGCGATCA
Source organism: Binatia bacterium (assembly GCA_036407055.1). Lineage (GTDB taxonomy): Bacteria > Desulfobacterota > Binatia > UBA9968 > UBA9968 > JAJPJQ01. Next base: position 8,513 of record DASWZY010000115.1, on the reverse strand, counting down.
TGCCGTCGACTTCCTGCTGCGTCAGCGTTTTCTGGTAAATTTCGATGTACACCGGCTCCAGCGCTTCCGGATTGATCTCTTCTTTCAACATAGCGACCATCTCTGCCGTCATCTCGTTGATCATCTTTTCCTGCTTCTCGCTCAGCCCCTGGCCCGCCATCGCTTCGCGCATGCCTTGCCTGGTCGACTCATCGAGGCTTTGCGTGAGATGATCGATCATCGCACCCATCTGATTCAGCTTCATCAGCTCACGGATCGATTCCTCGCTCGGCGGCGCTTCCTGAGCGCGCGCGAACGGCGCGCCGATAGTCAGACAGGAGATCAGAACAAGGGGCAAAACTTTTCTCACAGGCTTCTCCTTACCGACGTCTCTATTTCCCCAGCGGCAGCCCGCAATTGATGCACTTTGTTTTCCAAAAACCACCCCACCATAACCTCGTGTGAAAAAACGCGGCGCAACGAGGACACTTGCTGTATATAGCGAGGATTGAAGATACCCCTGTTAAAACAAACCATGCGAAAGCAACCATCATGAAGAATGAAGAAAAGCCCGTAATAGGCGCAAGCAAACAAATAGCGATGTAACCGACGATCATGATCCACATGACCCGCCGCCTTACACGAATGCGATGAAGGCCTTCAAGCACTTCGCTGCTTGTAGGAACCGTCATGAGTCATTCCCCTTACCCCGCCGTTTTCTCCTTCAGATCCTTCAGCAGCCGGTCGATCTCGTCTTCTTTCTCCAGCGCGGCGAAGCGGTCTTCGACGCTGTCGCCGGCCATCTCGGCCTTCGCGGTTTATTCCTTCCCTGGCAATGGTCGCAGGAACGGCCAAAGTTCTTTCCGCATCTGCTCGGCAAACACAGCGTTTGCCCGCTGCTGCATGGCTTCACCCGCTTGTTGCGTGATGACCGGCATTTTCGCGACGACGGATTTGCCGCTTTCGCTGGCGTAAAACGCGATCATATCATCGACCTCGCGCTGTGTGAGATTCTTTCTATACGCGTCGATATACATCGGCTCTACTTTTTCGGACCTCAATTCTTCTTTTATCTTCGCGGCAATTTCCGCCGCCTTGGCGGCGAAAGCTTTCTCTTGGCTGTCGTCCTGCGGGTGAAAAATTTGACGCAGAGATGCCTGCACGGACGCATCGATATTCTGAAGAGCAAGTTCATGCGATTCGCTCCAATGCGTCAAGCTCATGAGTTTGCGTACCGACTCTTCGGTTGGCGCTTCCGCGGTGCGCACGGATGGCGCAACCGCCAGCACAAACAAGATGACTAGTAAGACGACAGGTATAGCTCGTCTCACGCTCAATCCACTCTTATTTCCGTCCCAGCTCTTTCAGCGCGCGGTCGATGAAGCGGCGGTCGAAGAATTTGTCGTAGGGCAGCGGGTCGGTCATGTTGCCGACCTTGACGAGGAAGTCGCTGGTGAATTTGTAGTTCGCCTCCGTCATGTCGCCGTTCGCGCCCCACAGGCGCGGGTCGGCCTGATCGTAGGCCTTCGCGAGAACGTCAGGCGTCTCGTCGGGAATGATCTTCGCGGCGATCGCGACCGTACCGGACTTGTTCGCGGCGATCCAGCGGTTCGCCTCGATCATGCCGCGCGCGAGCTTGTACATCGCGTCGGGCTCCTTCTGGATGAAGTCCTCGCGCGCCATCGCGAAGGTGAACGGAATCTCCGGCACGATTTTCGCCGCGGTCGCGAGGTTGACGAGTTCGGGATACTGCGCGAGCTTCGCCGCCTCGATCGTGCTTATCACCGTCGCGTCGGCCTTGCCGGCGATTACCGCGCGGAAGCGATCGGCGTTCGAGCCCGCGACGACGTATTTCACTTTCTCCGGATCGACGCCGTTGCGCTCCATGATCATGCGCGGGATGTGATACGAGACCGCGCCGATGCCGGAGACGGCGAACGTTTTTCCCGCGAGCGCCTTGATCGACGGCGCGGCGTCCTTGCGCGAAATGAGATGATACGGCGTGACCGGCTGCGGCACCATCCAGAGGCGCAGCTTGGCGCCCTTTGACGCGCTTACCATCGCCGAGGTCGCGCCGATGTTCGAGCACACCTGGATGTCGCCCGCGAGCATCGCGGTCGTGAGCACGTTGTCGCCGCGGAACTCCGCCATCTCGACGTCGATCCCGAGCTTCTTGAAGATGCCGGCTTCGACGGCGACGTAGGGCGTGATCGAGTCGAGGATCGGCGGGCTCGAGCCGTTGGCGAGCTTGATCTTTAAATGCTCGGCCGGCGAGGCCGGGCGCGGCGCGATCAGTGAACCGAGCAGCAGAGCGACGGCTAAGCGGACGAAAGAGTTGCGGCTCATGGCGGGCCTCCTGGGATTAGGCATTCGGGACTAGGGATTGGAACGAATTCGGATTTCCCTAATCCCCAAACCCTAATCCCCGATTCCAGAGCCAGTGTCAACGGGAATTTCTTACTTAAGATAGCCCCGCTCGCGATAAAATCTTTCCGCGCCGGGATGAAGCGGCACGCCCTGCGGCGCCTCGTCGTCGCCGGCGCAGAGCTGCGCGATGTCGAGCGGCTTGTAGTTGTCGGTCGGCATCAAATCCTTGCGCGCTTCGATTGCTTCGCAGAGCGCGTACGCGACGTCCTCAGGCATGTCCTTGTGCACGACCATCGGCCAGCCGCTGAAATCGACCGTCGGCACGTCGGCTTCCAGAGCCGGGAAGCGCGAGCGCGGCACGGCCGACCGGCGGTAGCCCATCGCGGCCAGCCGGTCGAGCATCGGCCCCTCGATCGGGAGAAAGCGAAAGCCGTGGTCGACAGCGGTCTTGCCCCAGCTCTTGATGCCTTCGTCGAATACCGCGTCGATTGCGCCGTTCTCGATCGCCGCGCGCCGGTCGGGATGGCTCGGGCGCGTGACGGATTGGATTTTGCCGCCCCATTTTTTGACGTCGGCGAGCGTGAAGCCCGCCGCCTTCATCACCGACGTGACGGTGAACATCGTCGGGTGATGCGTGAGCGCGCGCTTCGCGGTCTGGCCGGTCGAGAGGCGCAGCGGAATTTTTTTCTGCTTGATCTCGGCCAGCGAAGATATGCCGAGCGACGGACGCACGGCGAAGGCGACGACGTCGTAGGACGGAAAGACCGCAATCGCGCGGATCGGCGCCGGCCGCTTGAACGGCCCTTTGCCCTTGAAGGCGAGCATCGCCGCCGCCTGCGGATTGATCCAGGCGAGCGAGGTCTTTTTGTCCACGACCGCCTGGATCTCCCGGAAGCCGTCGGCGGCGAACGAGAGCGTGACGCCGTTCTCGCTTTGCGCGCGCGTGGTCGTGAGCGCGAGCGTCAGCGAATAGCCGACCCGCGAGTCGGTCTGCAGCGCCTGCTCGGCCGCGCGCGTCGTCTTGTACGAAAGCGAAGTATCGTACACGGCGGCGGCGAGCTCCAGCAGACCCTTCGCGCGCTGGATCTCGGCGCTGTAGCGAATCTTCATCTCGGCCATGATGTCTCCTCCGCGTTGTCGTGACAGCTATTGTTTGTAAAGAATCTCGCCTGACCTGCTCGTATCGTATCCGCCGAGATCGCGCACGGCCTGCTTAAAGCCCTTCGAGCGAATCGTGTCCAGCAGCCGCCGGCCTTTTTCCGATTCGAAGAACGAGCGGAGAAAAACCAGATCGTACTGCTCCTCGCCGACCGGGATGAAGTCGAGGCCGAGCGCGTTCGCGGCGGACCGCACGCCCAGGCCCGTGTCGGCGAGGCCGCTCGCGACCGCGACGCCGACCGCCATATGCGTGAACTCCTCGCGCTCGTAGCCGCGGATCGCCGCGGCGTTCATCCGCAAGCGCTTCAATTCGTAGTCGAGCAGCACGCGCGTGCCAGAGCCGGGCTGGCGGTTGACGAACATCAAGTCCGGCCGCGCGAGCGCTGCGATGCCGGAAATTTTTTTGGGATTGCCGGGCGTGACGATCAGCCCCTGCTCGCGGCGCGCGAGATGGACGAGCACGACCGGCGTGTCGGGGATCATGCGCTTGATATCGGGAATGTTGTAGGCGCCCGCGTCGGGGTCGAGCAGATGACAGCCCGCGATGTGCGTCTCGCGGCGCTGGAGCGCAAAGAGGCCGCCCAGACTGCCGACGTTCGTCGCCGCGATCTTGCATTCGGGATGCGCGAGCTTCAGCCGGTCTTCGAGAATGCCGATTGCGAGGTCGTGGCTGCCGATCGAGAGAATCGTGTTCTCGATATCGGCGAGCGGCCGCAGCAACTCGACGTCCATCTCCTCCCCGGCGTTCACGCCCTCGACGAGGCTCGGTATGCGCATGAGGCCGTCGGCGTGGACCATCGTCGTGATGACACCCGCGCCGCGCCCGAGCGGCGCCGCAATTAATTTATCCTCGACGCGGCCGAGGTGGACGCGGACGAACTCTTCGAGTCCCAGATGCGAGGGAATTTTCTTCGGCACGACGGCTTTGACCGTCGGAGGCGCGCCGGCGCCGGCCGCGAGAAGCTTTTCCACGACCGGCCGCAATATCTCGCGCGCGATCACGATCGCCGAGACCGGATAGCCGGGAACGCCGATGACCGGCTTGCCGTCGACGATGCCGAGCACCGCCGGTTTTCCGGGCATGACGTCGATGCCGTGCGCAAGCAACTCGCCTTCCTGCGCGATGACTTCCGCGGTGAAGTCGTGCTCGCCCGCGGACGAGCCGGCGATGATCGCCGCGACGTGATTATTGTTGAGCGCTTCCCGCAGCGCCTTGCCGAGCTTCGCGGGATCGTCGCCGACGCGCTCCGTTCTGACCGGCGCGCCGCCCCACTCGCGCACGAACCCGCCGAGCACGCTGGAGTTGAACTCGATCACCGCGCCGGGCACCGGCTCGTCGCCGGGCGCGATCAACTCGTTGCCCGTCGGCAGAATCGCGACGCGCGGCTTCTCTTTAACTTTGACTTTCGTGTGGCCGGCGGCGAGCAGCGCACCCAAATCGTACGGCCGCAGGCGGTGCGCGCGCGGCAATAATAACTCCGTCGCGATCACGTCCTCGCCCACGAGCCGCACATGATTCCACGGCGCGACCGAGTCGAAGATCTCGACGCCGCCGTCTTCGAGCTGGTGCACCTTCTCGATCATGACGACGGCGTTCGCCCACAGCGGGATAGCGTTGCCGGTATCGACATACTGGAACGCGCGGTCGAAATTCTCGCCCGAAACAGGCCGGAGCTTTTTCGGCGCGAACTCGGTCGCGCCGAAGGTATCCTCGGCGCGCACGCAGATGCCGTCCATCGCCGAAGCGTGATAGTGCGGCGCCGAGATTTTGGCGAAAACGGGCTCGGCCGTGATGCGGTCGAGCGAGTCGTCGATCGCGATCTCCTCGCTGCCCAGAGCCGCCGGATCGACGATGCTTAAGAAAAGCTCGCGCGCATCCAATAAAGGGGTTTTCTTTAGATAACGTTTGCGTGCCATGTCCGATGAATGATGAATTTTCAATGTTCAATTTTGAATTGAATTAAAAACTCAAAAGTTAAAATTCAAAATTAAAAAAGTATGATCTCGACTTCTTCCCCCTGCTCGATCCCTTCTTGATTGAGATCGACGCGGATCATGCCGTCCGCTTTGACCAGCGTAAAGATCGCGCCGGACTTGCTCGGCAGCGGCCGCGCATAAATTTTCCCGCCCGCTTGTTCGAGGCAGACGCGGATATAATCCTCGCGGCCCGCCTGCGACGCGACGTTGGTTTTCAAAATTGCGCGCGTGGTTTTCTTGAATTGTCCCGCCGCCGCGGCAGCCTCTCCGCCGAGCGCGCGGACCAAAGGCGCGGCGAAGAGCTCGAAGATGACGAGCGCCGAGACCGGATAGCCCGGCAGGCCGAGCACCGGCTTGCCCGCGGCGCGCGCATAGATCGTGGGTTTTCCGGGGCTCACGGAAATGCCGTGAAAAATCATCTCGGCGGCGGGAAACGAGAGGATCACATCGAGCGCGATGTCCTTCGCGCCCATCGAGCTGCCGCCCGAGAGCATCACGACGTCGGCCCAGTCGAGCGCGCGCCCGAGCGCCTCTTTCAGCGCGTCGCGGTCGTCGGCTACGACGCCGAAGTCTTTCAGCTCGGCGCCGCACTCGTCGATGAGACCGGCGAGCGAGTGCTGATTGATGTTGCGCACCTGTCCCGGCAGCGGCTCACGGTCGGCCTCGACGATCTCGTCGCCGGTCGAGATCAACGCCACACGCGGCTTTTTATATACATTGATCTTCGACACGCCGATGCCGGTGAGCGCGCCGAGATCGTGCGCGCGCAGCCGGCGCCCGCGCGAAAAAACCGGCGCGCCTTTCTGGATATCGTCGCCCACCTGGATCACGTTCTGCCCCGGCGATACGCTGCGGTGGACTTCCACCGTATCGGTGGCCGCCTCTTCGGTGTATTCCACCATGACGACGGCGTCGCTCGCGGGCGGCATCATGCCGCCGGTCGAGATGCGAACCGCCTCGCCCTTCGCGACCGGCCGCGTCGCCTCTTTGCCCATATCGACTGTGCCGGCGAGCTTTAGGTATCCCGGCTGGCTCGCGCTCGCGCCGAACGTGTCTTTGGCGATGACGGCGTAGCCGTCCATCGCGGCGCGCGCGAAATGCGGCAGGTCGACCTTGGAATAGAGATCTTCCGCGAGCACGCGGCCGCGCGCACGCACCGTCTCGATCATTTCCGTCGCCACGGGCGAGACCCGGAGCAGGATATCGCGTGCCTCGCTCGGCGCGACGACTTTGAAGAATGCCTTACTCATGATTCGAACACGAGTATATTCAGCGCGCCGAGGCCGGGTCAAGGCGCGCTTGCGCGAGCCGCCGATCCGGCCTATAGCTTCGCTGAGTGTAAAGTTTTTGGAGGCAGCATGAACTACGAACCGATCGAGATACGCGGGTACTTTCGCGCTTATTCGCATCTGCCGATCTGGGAGGTGATGGACAAGGCGGGAATGTGGGAAAAAGTCGGTATCAAGCTGCGCGGGATGGAATTCTGCGCGAGCCCGCCGGAAGCGGAAGGCGCGCTGTTCGACGGCAGGATCGATTTCATCTCCGGCAATCATATCACGCCGTACGCGCTTGTCGGCCAGGGGAGGCCGATCGTCTGCATCGCCTCGCCGAGCAACCAGGTGCGCGATCGGCTCGTGTCGCGCGAGAAGATCGGCTCGCTCGCGGAGCTCCGCGGCAAGAAAGTCGTCGATCTCGCGTTCGAAGGGCGCGTCGCGGGCTTCAATCACCTGCGGGGCAACCATGCGCTTTATGTGCTTCGCGCCGGGCTCAGGCTCGAAGACGTGAAATGGGTCGAGATCGGCGAGGACATCACCCCGGCGTTCCGCAAAGAGCAGTTCGAGATGCTGGTATCGGGCAAAGCGGACGCGGCGCTGATCACCGGTTCGACCGCGCAATACGAGGAGGCCGGCCTAAACGTCCTGCCGCTTGAGCCGCTGCCGATGATCAACGGGCCGACGATGACGACGGCGACAACGGCGCTCGCGCGCAAGGACCGTTTGGGCGAGCGCATGGTCAAAGCGCTCGTCATAGCGATTCACTACGCGCGCACGCACCAGGAAGAGACGGAAAAGATTTTGGAGGGCTTGCGCAAGCGCGAGCCGGAAGCACGCACCGTCCGTTACGAGAGCCTGACCCGCATGCCGATCAAGCCGTATCCGACGCTCGATGCGATCGGCAACGCGTACGAATTGTGTCTGATGAAAATCCCCGAGGCGAGACAATATAGCCCCGTGTCGCTGTGGAACCTGCACTATCTCCGCGAGTTGGACAACAGCGGCTTCATCGACGGCCTGTATAAATAGTCGATAAAAAAGTAGGGGCGGGTTTTACCCGCCCCTACGAATTCTCTTCTCTTACAGCTCGAGACTATCGCCCTTTACCGCGGCGGCGGCGGAGGCGGCGGCGCCTTCCCGTTCTCGTCTTTCTTTTCGCCTTTACGCGGCGGCTGCCGGTCGTCGGGCGGAGCGCCTTTCTTCTGTTGCTGCTGCTGTTGCAACTGCTCGCGCCGCTGATCTTGTTGATTTTGCTTCTGCTGGAGCTGCTCCTGGCGCTGGCGCTCGAGATCCTGCCGGCGCTGCTCCTGCTCCTGCCTCTTCTGATCTTGCAGCTGTTGTTGCTGTTGCCGCTGCTGCTCCTGCTGGAGCTGCCGCTGCTTCTGCTGTTCGTCCTGTAGCTGCTTGCGGCGCTGGTTTTCCTGCTCCTGTAAATCGCGCTGTTGCTGCTGCAGCTGTTGGTTCTTTCTGTCTTGATCCTGCTGTTGCTGTTTTTGCAGCCGCTCCTGCTCTTGCTGCTTGCGTTCCTGATCTTTTTTCTGCTGTTCTTGCAGCTGCTGGTTTTTTCGGTCCTGCTCCTGCTGTTTACGCTGCTGGTCCTTCTGTTGCTGCTCCTGGTCTTTGCGCTGCTGGTCCTGCAGCTGCTTCTGATCGCGCTCCGGCTTTTTCTGCTGCTGATCCTGCTCCTGCTGCTTGCGTTCCTGATCTTTGCGTTGTTGATCCTGAAGTTGCTTTTGCTCCTGCTGTTTACGCTGCTGG
>DASWZY010000114.1:0-7735 GCA_036407055.1 Binatia bacterium | reverse complement strand
GGAATGACCACTGACCAAATGTATCTGTCGTACGGCCCACCGGACTATAAAAATACAACCGTTTCCGCCGGGCTGGTGCATGAACAATGGGTGTACAGAGGTATCGCGTACTTCTACTTTGATAACGATGTATTCGTTTCCCTCCAGGTATTCGGGGTTAGGCCATAAGTAAACGGTCGCCGATGCAATGAGACAATTTTTGCTGAATGGATAACCAAGCCCAAGAGTTTGATATTCGCTGCTCAAATGCTTGCACGAAGGCTGGCGCTGCTGCCCTTTTACTTTCGGCCGTAGCACTCGGAATGTTGCAACCGCTGACGAAGAGCCAGCAGCTTGATGCGGTTACCAAATACTATTCAGGACGACTCGCGCTTCACGACGCAATTAATCGGCTCGACAAAGACCCCAACTGGCTCTTGCTTCTCAAAGACGAAAAGCTGGGTCGACAAGCAGCTAAAGAGTGGACCCTCGATACAATTCTTAAATATAAGGTTCATCCGGAAGGTCGTCCGGGGTTAATTACCAAAAGCAAAGAAGAGTTCCTTGGCGAGGGTGTTAGCATGCTTGCTTCCGGCATGACTCTTCAGGCACCACGCGATATTGAATTCGAGCTTACACTATTAGGTGACGGCAGTTTGCTGTCGCACGCTCGGGGTTTTTCCAACCAAATAAATCGTTCGATATATCGGTGGACGTATTTGCGGACAATGATCGTTCTATTTTCAAAAGGAAAAAGGCAGACAGAAATCGTAACTCATTTTCCGGACGAGAAGACCGCCTACGTGCCATCAGTAACTCGCGACGACCTTCTTGCATTGACAATACCCGAAATAATTGAACTCGCTAGTTATGAGCCTGTTGAGGAAACCAAACTCGATGCTCTGGTTCGAGATGATGCAACGTTAACTCTTCCATCAGTCGGAATTCCGTTCAACATTATTCCGGCCGCCAGTTTAGTTGAAATGGCACTTCTCTTAACGAGTATCTATTTTTGGCTTTATCTCCGTGAAGCAAAGACATCCGATAACTTTCCGCCGTCCGGGACGCTCTTCGGAGTTTTTTCAAGGAGCGCCCCGTCTAGATTAGTATTCAGATTACTGCTTCTAGCACCACCTGTTGCCGCAGCCTTACTCGCCTATAAAACGTTTTGGATCACCCCCGCCAATGTTGCGCCAGCAGTCCTAATTGTACTGCTAGGGTGTGTGATAAACCTTGAAACAAGACGCGAGCAATAAAAAACGTGGCGGGCTCAGGGTCAGGTCTTGAATCTCGACTTTTCGTTGCGAAGCGATTCGAATCGCATTTTGTAGTTGAACATGAGCCGCTGACGAGAAAGGGTCAGGCAATTCTCCTTCAATCTCAATAGAACTCGTTCCTTAATTTTTGGAGGGACACAAGCGTCCTTGATAACGTCCTCCGCCGTAGCCCGCACATCTTCTAGGGTGACCGAGTTCTTGAATGCCTCGAATTCCTGTTCATGACCCGAGATACCCTTGCTGCGCGCACGTCCCGCTTGATCAGAGTAGTGCATTACCGTACGTAAGATTCGTCCCGATACTCGTTCGCCGGAAGACTTCTCGTTCAAATATCGATAAACCTCGCCTCCAACGCCGATAATCATGGCGTCCTTACTAGCGACGAGTTCTATTTCGTCCTGCAACAGCGGATACCATCTGTCATACCGTTGGATTCTTGCGATACCTGCATCTTCGACAAGCATTGCTCCCTTGGATAAATCGGTAAGATGGTATCGTTCGGTAGATCCACACAGATAGTGTCGAATGCAATAATGGAAAATCGAGGTCTCAACAGATTCGAGAAAATTCTTAAAGCCCTCGTCTAATCTAGCTCTCGCATCAACTGCCGAGCGAGCCCATCGACCCAGCGAGGGTTCCATGCATACGAAAAGATAGTCTACTGGCGCGGCTGGTACGGGATTGGGAACAAAAACAGTGCGGTCGTCATCTGCAAGCGCTTTCATCCGCGCTTCGAGCCGCTGGTAGACGGTCTGGAAACTTTCGTCCATCAGCCGGTACGGTATTTCCAAACTACCGTCGCAGTCAAATTGCGGCGCTGTGATCTCGGTCCCCCACCGCCCGGCCGTTTTAGGGCGCCTGCGACGCCCCCCGGTTTCGCCTGCTTGACACGGCAGGGCCTGCGCGTCATGAAAGAGACCGCTCGGGCGTCCTATGAAAAGTCCATCGTCTTGGATCGCTTTTCTGCTGCCGCTCGCGTTGGCGGCTGTCGTCGACGCGGCAGGGGCCGCGGCGCCGGCCGTCAGGATCGGCTATCCGCAGCTGAGCGCGGGCTCGATGCCGCTCTGGGTCATGACCGACGCCAGGCTCGACCAGCGTTACGGCGTCGACGTGAAGTCGATTTATATCGCGGGCGGCGCCACGCTCACGCGCTCGCTGATCGCCGGCGACGTGGACGTCGCGCTGACCGGCGGCGCGGTGGTCGGCGCGATCTTGAGCGGCGCGGAGCTCGTCTACGCGGGCATCGGCCTCTCGACCTACGCCTTCAGCGTTTACGCCCGGCCGGAGATCAAGACGGTGGGCGACCTCCGCGGCAAGGTCTTCGGCGTGATTACCAAAGGCGCGTCCTCCGACCACGCCGCGATCGCGCTGTTCAACCGCTACGGTATGAAGGCCGGACAGGACGTGCAGTTTCTCTATTACGCGCGCCAGGGGGACCTGCTCGCTTCGCTCGACAAGGGGATCGTCTCGGCCGGCGTGCTCTCGTCGCCGACGACCGTGGCGGCGCGGCGGCTCGGGTACAAGGAGCTCGTCAACATCGCCTCGTTCAAGCTGCCTTACCCGCACAACGCGATCGCGACGCGGCGCGCGCTCGTGCGCCAGAACCCCGAGCTGATCAAGGGCTTTCTCAAATCGTACGTCGCGGCGATCAAGATCGTCCACGAGGAGCCGGCGACCGCAAAACGCGCGCTCGCGCGTTATTTGACGAAGGACCCCGAGATGCTCGACGACGCCTACGGCGCCGCGCCGCTGTTCTTGAAGGTGCCCTACATGCCCGAGGAGGCGATCCGCACGGTGCTCGCGCTCTCGGACCATCCGAAGGCCGCCTCCGCCGATCCGAAAGACTTCTTCGACAATCGCCCGCTGAAGGAATTGGAGGACTCCGGCTTCGTCAAAGAGCTTTACAGCGGGCGGTAGGACCGGCGGCGCGCAGCCTTTCTTTTCTTTGCAAAACGACTTTGATTTCAAAAACCTTCCTTCCGTATAATAGGCCAACTCATCGGCCTTAGCGCGTCCTTTTGAGAGCAACCATTCACGAATCGAATATCACCCGGGCGATCTGGCTTATCGCTCTCGCCGGCGGCCTCGCGCTGCGCCTTTACATGGTCGCGCAGCCGCCGATCATCACGCCCGACTCGACCGACCGCTACGAGCCTCAGGCGCGCCAGATACTCGCGGGCCGAAGCATCGTCCGGTTTGCCGCATCGACCGGAGCAATCAGAGTTAACCAGCCCGGCTATCCCTACTTCCTCGCGGCGGTTTATTCCGTCGCGGGTGAAAGCCGCCGCGCCGTCGTCATCGCGCAGGCTCTTCTCGAAGCTCTGACAGTGATAATCTTTCTCATCCTCGCGCGCCGCGCCGATCTCGCGCCGCTGAGCCGAGCGGTCGTCGCTGCAATCGTGCTTTTATGTCCGGTGCTGCCGCTGCTCGCGCGCGCGATCTGGAGCGAAACCCTGGCGACGGCGGCTCTCGCTCTGACGGTCCTTGCAGCGCTCGCCGCCGTGCGCAACGGGCGAGCGACAGCGTGGATACTTGCAGGCGCGGGCTTGGCTCTCTGCTGGCTTATCCGGCCGGATTTTTTGCCGACAATCATTTCGCTCTCAGCCGCGATGTTGATGATCTGCGGACGCGCGCTGCCCTTCGGCCGCGCCGCTCTCGCTGCCGTGGCCTTCGCCGCGACGCTGACGCCGTGGCTGGCGCAGAATTATATTCAGCTCGGGAAGATCGCGCCGCTGAACGCTTACGGCGACATCTTGGAACACCCGTACGTGCGCTGGCTCGATACGTGGGTCGACGACGTGAGCCAGCTCGCGCCCTATTGGTGGTATCCGAGGGATCCCGCTTCGCCGTCTACTTTTCCGTCCGACAAGGTTATCGACCCAGAGGAGCGGGCTCTGGCGGAGGCCGCGCTCGCCCAGGCGCGCGCGACGGAAAGTTTGAAGATCGAGCCGGTGAACAAAACTTTCGACGCGCTCGGCGCCAAGGCGCGGCGCGAGCGCCCCTTCCGCACGTTCGTCGTCGTGCCGCTGCGCCGCGTCGCCTCGACGTGGCTCAACCTGGCCGGCTATGCGAAAAGCTCGGCCGTGCGCACGGCTTGGATCCTGCTTCTGCTCGCCGCACTGGCGGGCGCATGCTGGGGGTTGAGACATCGCTTCGACATCACCCTCCTGCTGCTCGCGATCGTCATCGGCCGCTCGGCGCCGCCGGCGGCTTTCGCCATCGCCGTCGAGCCGCGCCTCGTCGTCGAAGCCCTGCCCGCGGTTTTTATTTTCGCCGGATTTTTATTCGAAGCCGGCCGGCGGCGTCTGAGCGCCGCCGCGGCCGGCGCCGCATAGGAAATCATCGCGCGTCCTTTTCATCGCCGCGCCCGAGCTCATCGTCGAATCTTCGAATCTTCACGGCTTGCGTCCGCAATTGTGATATCTTGCCTGTCGTACTTCGCAGCGGAGGACGAAATGGAAGGATCGAACCTGACGCTTCCCGAGCTTTACGAAGCCTGGCCGGTGCTGTCGCTGGTCGAGCGCATCGACGGCTTCGAGCTGCTGCACCGCGAGGAGGCCGAGCAGCTTTTTCTTTCGCTCAAGGCGGCCGATCAGCTGCAGCTGCTGTGCGCTCTGCCCTCCGGCGAGCGGCGTTTATGGATACGGCTGCTGGCGCCCGATGAGGCGGTGGACGTCATTCAGGAGGCGCCCGCCGAGGAGCGCGAGGCGCTGATCCTGCTGCTCGACGAGGCGACGCGGAGAGAAGTCAAAGGATTATTGGATTACGCGGAGGATCAGGCCGGAGGCCTGATGAACCCGCGCTATGCGCGGCTCAGGCCGGAGATGAGCGTCGACGAAGCGATCAGCTACCTCCGGCGCGACGCCCGCAACCGCAAGGAAACCGCTTATTACGCTTACGTCGTCGATCCGCGCGAGTGTCTATTGGGCGTGGTTTCCTTCCGCGATCTGTTCAACGCCTCGAGAGACAAAACGGTCGGCGAGATCGCGCGCAAAGATTGCATCACGGCGCCGGAGGACCTGGATCAGGAGGCGCTCGGCCGTCTTTTCACCCGGCATAATCTCCAGATGATCCCGATCGTCGATTCCGAAAGACGCATCAAAGGCATCGTCACGCTGGACGACATCGTGCATGTGATTCAGGAAGAGGCGACCGAGGACATCCAGAAGATCGGCGGCATGGAGGCGCTGGACGGCCCGTATCTCCAGATCCCGTTTCACGACATGATCCGCAAGCGCGCGGTGTGGCTGTCGCTCTTGTTCATCGGAGAGATGCTGACCGCGACCGCCATGGGTTACTTCGAAGTCGAGATCGCGCGCGCCGTCGTGCTCGCGCTCTTCGTCCCGCTGATCATCAGCAGCGGCGGCAACTCCGGCTCGCAGGCCTCCACGCTGGTCGTGCGCGCGATGGCGCTCGGCGAGCTCAGGATAGCGGATTGGTGGCGCGTCATACGGCGCGAGATCGCCACCGGCGTCACGCTGGGCGCGATTCTCGCGTCGATCGGGCTTACGCGGATCATTTTGTGGCAGTACCTGTTCCACTCCTACGGCGAGCATTATCTATCGGTCGCTCTGACCGTCGCGCTCAGCCTGATCGGGGTCGTCCTGTGGGGGAGCCTCGCCGGCTCGATTCTGCCGTTCATCCTGCGCTTTTTTCGCCTGGACCCCGCCACCTCGTCGGCGCCTCTGGTCGCGACGCTCGTCGACGTGACCGGCTTGATCATCTACTTCACGATCGCCGGCACGGTGCTGCGCGGAACTTTGCTCTAGCCCCGCGCGTTTGTTAATTCTTTTTTTTTCCTCTTTCGCCGCGCCGGCGCTTAACATTTTCTTGTAAGCGGCGATTTCCGCCGGCGCCGAAATTTCCGCCGATTTCATCGTCCGGTTTGACGTGAGCCAGTACGGCGTATCCCGCGTAAAAACGCCTGCTTGTCCTTTAACATTCTTTTAATGCTTCCAGCCCCGGTTTTAATTTGGCGGCGCGCGCCGGGCCTCTTACCATCGGGGCATGAGCGCATACTCCCCGGCCACCGCCAAGCGGCAGAATCCGGTTAAGCAGCTAATCTTCGGCAAACCGAAAGACCCGCTCGACCCGAAGGTCTTTCACCAGGTCTCGCTCGTCGCCTTTCTCGCCTGGGTCGGCCTCGGCTCGGACGGGCTCAGCTCGTCGGCCTACGGGCCGGAAGAAGCGTTTCGCGCGCTCGGCGACCAGCACTACCTCGCCGTCGGGCTGATCGTCGCGACCAGCGTCACGATCTTCGTCATCGCCTACGCCTACTCGCGCATCATCGAGCATTTCCCGTTCGGCGGCGGCGGCTACATCGTCGCGACGAAGCTCCTGGGCTCGGGCTTCGGCGTCGTCTCGGGCTCGGCGCTGGTTGTCGATTACATTCTCACCATCTCGGTCTCGATCGCCGCCGCGTCCGACGCGATCTTCAGCTTTCTGCCGCGCGACGTGCACGCATGGAAGCTGACGGTCGAGTTCGCCGCGATCGGCGCGTTCATGCTGATGAACATGCGCGGCGTCAAGGAATCGGTCACGGTAATCGCGCCGATCTTTATGTTGTTCATCCTCACGCACGTCGTCGTCATTCTCGGCACGATCGGCCTCCATCTCGGCGCGATTCCACAGGTCGCCGTCGAAGTGCGCGAGGGCTTCGCGCACGGCCGCGCGACGTTAGGCTGGGGCGGCCTCACCGCGCTGTTTCTCTTCGCGTACACGCGCGGCGCCGGAACCTACACCGGCATCGAGGCGGTCTCGAACGGGCTCCAGATCATGCGCGAGCCGACGGTCGAGACCGGCAAGAAGACGATGCTCTACATGGCGACGTCGCTCGCGCTCACCGCCTGCGGGATTCTACTCTGCTATCTGCTGATCCACGCGATTCCGGTCGAGGGCAAGACGATGAACGCGGTGCTGATCGAGCGCTTCGCCGCGGGATTCAACTGGGCCGGTTTGCCGCTCGGCCGCTGGATCATCGTCCTCACGCTCGCGAGCGAGGCGGCGATTCTCTTCATCGCCGCGCAGACCGGCCTCATCGACGGCCCGCGCGTGATGGCGAACATGGCGTCGGACTCGTGGCTGCCGCACCGCTTCGCGCATCTGTCCGAGCGGCTCACGGTGCAGAACGGCGTCGTGCTGATCTCGACCGCGGCGGCGCTGACGCTCCTCTACACCGGCGGCGAGACGAGCCTGCTCGTGCTCATGTACTCGATCAACGTGTTTCTCACCTTCTCGCTGTCGGAGTCCGGCATGGTGCGCTACTGGATCCACCACCGGCGCGAGTATCACGACTGGAAGCGGCACATCTCGATTCACATCACCGGCCTGATCCTCTGTCTCTCGATCCTCGCGATCATGATCGTGGAGAAATTCACCGAGGGCGGCTGGGTGACGATGGCGATCACGGCGGGCTTCATCTCGATTTGCTATGCGGTCAAAACGCACTACGACCGCGTGCGCACGGCGCTCAAAGGCCT
>DASWZY010000113.1:0-9010 GCA_036407055.1 Binatia bacterium | reverse complement strand
GTCGAGCAGATCCTTGAAATGATTTTCACCCGGCCTCACTTCGCGGATGACTTGCAGCAGCGCGCCGCGGTCGGTTTCGTTATAGCCGAGCCAGCGCGCCTCCGTATGCAGGTGAAAGCCCTTGCTCCGGCAATACGACCGGATCTCCTGGTCCATCGTTTTCTCCAATAAATTCAGCTAGTAAACTATCGTATTCTAAAGCTTCAGCTTCACGCCCGCGTTTCCGCGCACCCACGGCCAGAATACGCGCCTTGCGCGCCAGCGCGTCGATCGCCCATGCTCGCTTCTCGCCGCAGAGACCCGACCGCAACAGCTTTTTCAGCGCTTGCACGCGAAAGCGATCGAAGCCCCAAGTCGAGCGCGACAGTTGGTCAGCGTGCCCGCCGCGCTTTATCACCAACGACTCGGGCACGAGTTCGACGTGATGATCCCGCGCGATGCAGAGCCACAAGTCGTAATCCTCGCATACGGAAAACGTCTCGTCGAATCCACCGACATCGTCGAACAGCTCGCGCGTCATCAAGACGGCGGAAGGGCTTACGAGGCAGAGTTCCAGGCTCGCGCGAAAGACCTCTCCTGACGGCTTCCGGTGTTTCGTTTTCGGATTGACCCGGACGCCGTTGCGAATCCAGATCTCTTCCGTCTGGCAGATCCGGCGCCGGCGGTCGGCTTCCATGAATTTCACCTGAAGCGCGAGCTTTTTCGGCCGCCATAGATCATCGGAATCCAGGAACGCGACGTATTCGCCATCGGAACAGCGCACGCCGAAATTGCGGGCGGCGGCGACGCCGCGGTTGGCTTGGCGCAACATGCGAACGCGGCCCCCATAGCGCGCTGCGAGCTCCTCGGAGGTGCCATCCGTCGATCCATCGTCTACGACGAAAAGTTCGAAATCGCGATAATTTTGCGCGAGCACGGAATCGACGGCTTCGCAGAGCATCGCCTTGCGATTGTAAGCAGGAATTATCACGCTCACGCGCGGCATGACCTACTTAGGTAACTTTAGACGTCCGACAATGCAAGCGAGCATAAAATTTAAGAACAATTCTATTGACAACTTTTACGGAGTTTTAATACTATCGATGCGTTTCGCCTGAGGTACCCTCTTTCGCCGATACAGAATCCGATCGAATCGCTTGATCGCCTGCTTTTCGCTCGCGGTCGGAAAGGAGCCCGCTCCCGTGTGGCGTTTAAACGGTACTAGCCCGGCCGACAACAACTCCACAACCGTTCTCGATCAGAGTGTGGACATGGAAGGACGGCTCCGTTTCTCGGGGACGCTCATTCTCAACGGCAAGTTTCGCGGTGAGATATTCTCTTCCGGCACGCTGCTGGCGGGCGAGACGGCCGAAGTCGACGGCAACGTGCGGGTCGGCACCGCGATCGTCAACGGCCACATCAACGGCAACATCGTGGCCGGACAGCGCGTCGAGCTGCGGGTCGGCGCGCATGTCGATGGCGACATCACGACGCCCGCGCTCGTGCTCGAAGAAGGCGTCGTCTTTGACGGCAATTGTAAGATGATGACCGGTGAGGTTGCGGTGGAGCAAAAAAGCTCTTGAACCATGCAGAGGCGCTATTCCATTCTTATTCTCGCGCCGTGGGACGCGCGCGTTCGCCGGCTGGAAGTCACCCGGGTCTCCGCCGCTGTGGCGGTTTCCGCGGCGGTCGCTCTTCTCGTAGCCGGCGCCTGGCTCGGCGGTAATTTTCTCTGGAACCAATGGAAAGTCGCCAGCGCGAAAAAAGCCCAGGCGCAGCGCGAGGAGCTCGCCCGTCTTAAGGACAAGGCCGATGGAATTCAGACGCTGCTCGAAGACTGGCAGGGCTTGCGCGAAAAAGTCGACCCTTCCGTGCCGGCCGATAAGCGCATCGGCGCGAAAAGCCGTTTCGCGGTCGCCGAGATGGAGCACAGCCTTGATCGATTGCAATTGGAGCTTGATCGCCTGATCGCGGCGATCCCGACGGAATGGCCCGCGAAGGGTAAGATAACTTCCGGCGTCGGCGATCGTGTCTCGCCGATGACGGGAAAAATGGAGTTTCACGCCGGCCTCGACATCCCGAATCCCACCGGAACGACGGTATATGCGCCGGGCGACGCAACGGTAGAAGCGGCGCGGGAGATGAACGGCAACGGCCGGACGGTCGTCTTAAATCACGGTCAGGGAATCACAACGCAGTATCTGCACCTATCCAAGATCCACGTGAATGTCGGCCAGCACGTGCGCAAAGGCCAGGCGATTGCCGAGGTGGGCAGCACGGGCCTGAGCACAAACCCTCATCTCCATTACGAAGTGCGCGTGAACGGAGTGCCGATCGACCCGCGCCAGTCGCTCCTCAGCAGTGACGTAGCGATTAGATAAATTCTTCGACTTTTTTGAAGAACTGATCGACGAGCATTCTGGCGACGCCGCCGACCATTCGCTGGCCCAAGCCGGCGATGATGCCGCCGACTTTCGCATCGGTGCTGTATTTGAGCAGCGTCTCGCCGCCGCGATCCTCCAGATCGATCGCCACGTCGCCTTTCATGAATCCGGGACCGCCGGCGCCCTCGCCGCTGAGCACGTAGTGCTCGGGCGCGCGCTTGTCCTTGATCGCCACTTTGCCCTTATAGGTGCCTTTCACCGAAGCCACGCCGACCTTCATCGTCGCCTCGAACTGGTCGGGACCGATCTCTTTCATCTCTTCGCAGCCGGGCATGCATTGTGCCATGACCTTCGGGTCCTGCAGCACCTGCCAGACCCGATCGCGCGGCGCTTTAAAAGTATATGTGCCTTCGATCTTCATCGGAACATCGTTCAGCTATCACGCGGCGACACAGGCTTCAAGCAATTGTCGTTGAATGTTCGCCCCGGGTCGATTACAATCGAGCTAATTCATGCGAAAACAACCGACCTTTTGGCTTGCTGTTTTCGTCCTGTTTTTTTCATCCACAAGCCATTCTCAGGATCCGACGCCGCGCGAGCTGTTCGCGAAGGGATACGCATTGTATTCGGGCGGCGACACGCGACAGGCCGAGGAGTATTTGATACGCACCCTCGACCGCGGCTTTATTCTCGAAGATTACAGCCTGCACTTGCTGGCGCAGATCGCAGTTAACGCCGGCAATCCGCAAGCTACGCGGCAATACTACGGCCAGCTTCAGCAAAAATTCCCTGACAGCATCTGGCTGCCGCACGCGGATCTCCAGCTAACGAGATTTGCGCTGGCGGACAAGAACTATGCAAAAGTAATCGAGCTCGGCCGCGCGCTGCGGTCGCTGCGCGCGAAAAGGGAGATCGCCGACGAGGCCGCATACCTGATCGCGCAGGCCTACGAGGGAAACGGTGATTGGAAGCAGGCGTACGCTGGATATCAGGAGCTGCGCCGGAGTTCGCCGCTTTCGGCCTGGGATGCGCCGGCGCGCAAAGCGGTCGCCGCGCTGCGCGATAAATTCCCCGATCAGTTTCAGCCGGCGACGCAGGAAGCGCAGCTCGCCGAAGCCGACCTCCTGACCAAGGAGCAGGCTTACGGCGACGGGGAAAAGATTTATCGCAAGCTTCTGGATCAAACGCCCACAGGCAATTTCCGTGCACGCGCTCTTTCCGGATTGGGTAACCTCTACCGCCTACAGCGCAAGCGCGATGAAGCCATACCGGTTTACACCGAAATCGTTCAGAGCTTCCCGGAAAGCGCCGAGGCGCCGCCGGCGCTCCATCAGCTCGCGCAGATTTACTGGAACCGCGACGACGATGCGAAGGCGCTCGAATACTTCAAGCTGATGCGCGACCGGTATTCTAAAAGCCCCTACGCCGACTTCGCCGCCAACGCCAGCGCCCGCATTTACGAGTCGGCGGGGAAAACCGACGACGCGCTCGCCGCCTACCAGGCGCTGGCCAAGCATGGCACCGAGGCCCAATGGCGCGAAGAAGGCGCGTGGCGCGCCGCCTGGATTTATTACTTCCGGAAAGACGATTACAACGCCAACGCCGGGTTTAAGCGCCTGGCCGCGAGCAAGGACGCGAACAAGTACCGGCTGGCGGCGATTTACTGGCAGGCGCGAACCGCCGGGCGGATGCAGCAGATCGAGGACGCGAAGCGCCTCTATCTAATCATCCTGAACGACGGCGAGGAGAGTTATTACAAGGCCGCGGCGACGACGCGGCTAGCGGCGCTCGGCGCTGCGCCGGAGGAGAAAAAATTCGATGCGGCGCCGCCGGAAGCGAAATCGGCCGCGCTCACATCCGCGCAGTCGTTTCACTTGCTGCGGGCGCAGGAGCTCACGGAAATTTCGCTGCAAACGCTCGCGGTCGCCGAGCTCGACGAGGTGAGAAGCCTTTCGTCCGAAGACACGGGGACTCGGCTGCTGCTGCTCAAAGAGTACGGCCGCAGCGGCGCGTATCATCGCGTTGTCACGCTATCGAACCAGTCGCCGCTCACACGCTATGGCGACGAGCTCCTGCGCTACCGCTACCCGCTCGCCTACTGGGACACCGTGCAGAAAGTCGCCAAAGAAAGCGGCATGGATCCCTACCTCGTCGTCTCCCTGATGCGCCAGGAGAGTCTCTTCGATCCGCGCGCCCTCTCTCCCGCGGCGGCGCACGGCCTCATGCAGATGCTGCATTCCACGGCAACACGCACCGCGGCCCGCCTCAAGCTGGCGGCGCCGACGCGCGAGAAGCTTTTCGACCCCGAACTGAATTTAAAACTCGGCGTTCATCACCTGAAAGAGCTGCTGCAGCGCTTCTCGAACAGCAATGTCAAGGCGATCGCGGCCTACAACGCGGGCGCCGAGGCCGTGTCGCGATGGGAAAGCCGCTACGCGGGGGCGGAAGACGACGAGTTTGTGGAGCGCATCCCCTATACGGAGACGCAGCTCTACGTGAAGCTCGTCTTACGCAACGTCCGCGTTTACAAAAAACTTTACAGCGAGCAGAAATGAAGCAGCGCGAGCGCCCGCGCGTCGGCATCACGCCCGACGTTTCTGTCAGCGTGACCGCGAAAGAGCCTGTCACGATTCTTCAGGAGCGCTACGCGCGCTCGGTCGAGCAGGCCGGCGGGGTTCCGTTGATCCTGCCGCCGTTGCCGTCCTCGCGAACCCTGCGGGCGATGATCGAAGCCCTTGACGGAATCGTCGTGAGCGGCGGCAACTTCGACATCCATCCTAAATTTTACGGCGAGAAGCCGATCGCGGCGTTGGGCGCGATAAAGGAAGAACGGACGGACTTCGAGCTGGGGCTAATCGCCCTCGCGCTCGCCCGCGATATGCCGGTGCTGGGGATCTGCGGCGGCGCGCAGGCGATCAACGTCGTGCTCGGCGGCTCGCTCTATCAGGACATCGACACGCAATATCCCGATCGCATCGAGCACCAGCGCTCGCAGATCAAGGACCGCGGGGGACACGCGGTGAAGATTCATGCGAACACGAAACTCCGCAACATCGTCGGCAAGCCCACGCTCGAAGTCAATACGACCCACCACCAGGCGGTGAAAGCTCCGGGGAAAAAGCTCCTCGTCAACGCGACCGCTGAAGACGGCATCGTCGAAGGCATCGAGAGCGCGGCGCACCGCTTTGTAATGGGCGTGCAGTGGCATCCTGAATTTCTCGTCCATCGCGACGCGGCTCAGCGGAAAATCTTCGCCGCCTTGGTCCGCGCCTGCCATGCCAACCGCCTTTAGGCGACACGGCTGCTCCTCACAAGAAAATTTACCTTCCTACATTGACTTGCCGCAAAGGCAGCCCTACACTTTTTTTAAACGAGCATTTTCACAACTGTCCTCGATGAGCGCCTGACAAGGTCGTCAACGGCGCCGGTCTACTCGTCTCTCGATGCTTCATTCATTCCGGAGCATGAAGCCGATTCTCTAAAAATTATTCGAGAATAGAGTTACGGAAAGGAGACCCGCCATGCCTTATATTTCTGTCGGTAAGGAAAAAACTTCGGACGTACATATCTACTACAAGGATTGGGGGAGCGGTCAGCCGATCGTCTTCAGTCACGGCTGGCCGCTCAGCGCCGACGCCTGGGAGGATCAGATGTTTTACCTCGCCGCGCGCGGCTACCGCTGCATCGCCCACGACCGCCGCGGCCACGGCCGCTCGACCCAGACGTGGGGCGGCAACGATCTGGACACATATGCCGACGACCTGGCGAAGCTCTGCGAGGCGCTCGACCTGAAGAACGCGATCCACGTCGGCCACTCGACCGGCGGCGGCGAGGTCGCGCGCTACATCGGCCGCCATGGCACCAAGCGCGTCGCCAAGGCCGTGCTCGTCAGCGCGATTCCGCCGCTCATGCTGAGGACACCCGCGAACCCGAACGGAACGTCGATCGAGGTCTTCGACCAGCTGCGCGCGTCCGTGCTTAAAGACCGCCCGCAGTTCTGGAAAGACTTGAGCCTCCCCTTCTACAGCTACAACCGGCCGGGAGCCAAAGTTTCCGAAGGCGTGCGCGAGTCGTTCTGGCTCCAAAGCATGATGTGCGGATTTCCCGGCTCATACTTCTGCATCAAGGCGTTCTCCGAGACGGATCAAAACGAGGACCTCAAGAAATTCGACGTGCCGACGCTCATCGTCCACGGCGACGACGACCAGATCGTACCGATCGGCGCCTCCGCGATGCTGTCGTCGAAGATCGTCAAGAACGCCGAGCTGAAAATCTATAAAGGCGCTCCGCATGGCCTGGCGACGACGCACAAGAACCAGCTGAACGAAGATCTGCTCGCGTTCATCAAGGCGTGATCGATGGAAAAACACTTCTCAGCTGCTGAGGCATCACTCATGTCCGACGGCATCCGGACAATCACTCTCCCGCCGCCGGCGCGGGCGCAGCAGATCTTCCCCACGCTCACGCCGGCGCAAGTCGCGCGCATCGCCGTGCACGGGCGCAAGCGCCGTTTCGAGCGCGGCCAAGTGCTTCTCGAAGCCGGCGCGCCGGTCGTGCCGTTCTTCGTCGTGACGGCCGGCGCGCTGGAGGCGGTGCAGCATTCCCCGGACGGCGAAGTGCTCATAACCATCCACCAGCCCGGCCAATTTACCGGCGAGGTCAACCTACTCTCCGGCCGCAGCGCGCTTGTCAGCGCGCGCGCCGCCGAGCCGGGAGAGGCGATCGAGCTCACCCGCGAGCAGCTCCTGGCGCTCGTGCAAACCGACAGCGAGCTCAGCGAGCTGTTCATGCGCGCATTCATCCTGCGTCGTGTGGAGCTCATTGCGCACGGCTTCGGCAACGTCGTGCTCCTCGGTTCGGAGCACTGCGCCGGAACGCTCCGCGTCAAGGAGTTCTTGTCGCGCAACGGCCACCCCCATCAGTTCATCGATCTCGACCGCAACGCCGACGTCCAGTCGTTCCTCGACCGTTTTCATATCGCGCCGACCGACATCCCAGTCGTCATCTGCCGCGGCGATGTCGTTCTGCGCAATCCGACCAATCAGCAAATCGCGAGCTGCCTGGGCTTTAACGACTCGATCGACCACGCGCAGGTCCGCGATGTCGCGATCGTCGGCGCCGGGCCCGCCGGGCTCGCAGCCGCTGTCTATGCCGCGTCGGAGGGACTGAAGGTCCTCGTGCTCGAGACCAACGCGCCCGGGGGACAGGCAGGGTCCAGCTCGAAAATCGAAAATTATCTGGGCTTTCCCACGGGAATCTCCGGTCAGGCGCTGGCGGGGCGCGCCTTTACCCAGGCCGAGAAGTTCGGCGCGCAAGTCGTTATCGCAAAGAGCGCAACGCGGCTCGAATGCGCGCTGAAGCCATATGCCGTAGCGACCGACGATAGCTTGCGCGTCCAGGCGCGCACGGTGATCATCGCGACCGGCGCCGCGTATCGTAAGCCGGCGCTGGGGAATCTATCTCAATTTGAAGGCACCGGCGTTTACTACGCGGCGACCTTTATGGAAGCCAACCTATGCCGCGGCGACGAAGTGATCGTTATCGGCGGCGGCAACTCGGCCGGCCAGGCGGCGGTCTTTTTAGCGCAGACCGCTAAACGCGTCCACCTGCTCGTGCGCGCCGCGGGCCTCACGGAAAGTATGTCGCGCTATCTGATTCTCCGCATCGAGCAAAATCCCGCCCTCACCTTCCATCCGTCGACGGAGATCGTCGCGCTCGAAGGCGGCAATCACCTCGAGCGCGTCACGTGGCGCAACAACAAAACCGGCGCGGTCGAGACGCGTGACATCCGGCACGTGTTTATCATGGCGGGCGCGATCCCGAGCACGGAATGGCTGCGCGACTGCGTCGCGCTCGACGCCAAGGGCTTCATCAGAACGGGGCCGGATCTCACGCGCGAGGATTTGGCCGCCGCAAAGTGGCCGCTCGCGCGTAGCCCATTTCTTCTCGAAACCAGTCTCCCGGGCGTATTCGCCATCGGCGACGTGCGCGCTGGCAGCATCAAGCGCGTCGCCTCGGCCGTCGGCGAAGGATCGATCTCGATCTCGTTCGTCCATCGCACTCTGCGCGAGTAAGGGGAGGCGTCTGATGCTTAGCGCAGCTTGCCGTCATATTGACAGCGTGAAAACCGTCAAACACCGAAGCGTCTCGTTTGCGAGGAGTGCGAAAAGATCGGCGCAGACTGGGTCCACCTGAGGATTTGCCAGTAATGCGCGGCGACGCTTTGCTGTGACGATTCGCCCAATCGGCACGCGACCGCGCACGCGCGCAGCACCCAGCATCCCGTGATCGCCTCGGCTGAGACGGGAGAGCGCTGGCTCTATTGCTATCCCGACGACGCGTTCGCCGAATATTGATTAGGCAACGAAAGGAATGTCATGATCCTGGGCATGTCGGTTCCCACCTTCACTGCAGTGCATGTCGTGATAAGCCTGATCGGAATCTTTTCCGGATTCGTCGTTTTGTTCGGAATGTTCAAGTCGAAAAAGCTCGAAGGCTGGACGGCGCTGTTTCTCGCGACGACGATCCTGACGAGCGTGACCGGCTTCATGCTTCCCGCCGATCATCTCCTCCCGTCGCATATCATCGGAGCGATATCGCTCGTTGTGCTGGCCGTCGCCTTACTCGCGCTCTACGTCAACCGGCTC
>DASWZY010000112.1:0-4344 GCA_036407055.1 Binatia bacterium | reverse complement strand
CAACGCCGCTATCGACGGTTCCGGCAGCGGATCCATCTCTAGCTCTCCTCTCGGAATCAGTTGCGGCAGTGATTGCGCGGAAGTCTTCTCCATCGGTACGTCCGTGAATTTGACTGCGACAGCATCCCCCGACTCCGTCTTCACCGGCTGGGGCGGCGCGTGCGGCGGCGCGGGCGCATGCAGCGTCACGATGAATGCCGACACGGCAGTCACGGCCAACTTCACGAAGCGGCTGACGCTTCTCTCGCCGAACGGCGGACAAGTGTGGAGGAAAGGAACGAATCAGACGATCGCTTGGACGTCGACCGGCATGAACGCCAAAGCCAAGGTGAAGGTTGACTATTCCGCCGACGGCGGATCGAGCTGGACGACGATCATCAAGCCGATGGCGAACGACGGCAATCAAAAATGGAAGGTCAACAAGCTGCCGACGGGCCAGGGCCGGATGCGCGTCTGCACCACGACCGCGCCGATTATCTGCGATGTGAGTGACGGGAACTTTACGATCCAGTAAGCCGCCGCGCGGCGCTTACCTTCTTCCCCGGTAAATCTTCTTGGCGGTCCAGAGGTGCTTGAACGCCTCGGCGCGGTTGCCTTCGGCTTCGTAGATAAGCGCGAGGTTATAATGCGCGTCGGCAAAGGCCGGATCGAACTCCAGAGCCTTGCGATACGCCGCCGCCGCTTCTTTCGGCCGCTCGGCGTCTTCGAGCAGCACACCCAGATTGAAATGCGCGAGCGCGTACTCCGGGTCCTTCTCGATCGCGGCGCGGTAGTGGCCTTCGGCGCGATCGTACTTTCCTTCTTCGTGATAGAGACGCCCTAAGTTGACGTGCGCCTCGGCTAATCCGGGATCTAAATTTAGCGCCTGCTCGTAGCCGCGCATCGCCTCTTGCGGCGCGCTCCCCTCGATCTCGCTCGCGAAATCGAACCAGTCATCCGCGCTCCGGTCCGGCGGTGGCATCTTCTTCTTCACCGGAAGGCGCATCTTTTTCGCCAGCTCGCGCGCAGCGAAGTTGAAAAGGAATTGGCCGGAGTCGGGCTGCCAGCGCGCGTCGCCGTTTTTCACGACCACGCGCTTGCCGTCGGCGTAGACGCTCACGTTCCAGAGATTCTTATCTTCGGGGAGCTGCTTCTTGAGCGATTGAAGAATGCGGCGGATGCGCTGGAGCGGCACGCGCGCATTTAATAGACCTTTCGTCGTCCGGAGCAGCAGGAGGTCTTGAAAGCTGAAGACGGTTCGCTTATCGGGGCCGCGCTCCGGCGCTAGAAAGCCGGCGCGGACGCAGGAGCGGATGCGCCATTCGGGAAGGGATAATATCTTCGCCACCTCGCGGGTGGTGAAGTGTTGCTTCATTTACGGCTGGCTCGGGCCTTTTTCGCCGGCGTCGCTGCCGGTTCGGCGCGGCGCGCGCGGGCGGCTTTTTTCGCCGGCGTCTCCGCATTGAGGCTCTGTTTCAGCGCTTCCATGAGATCGATCACCTGTCCGCGCGCGGGGGCTGCGGGCGGCCGCACGACCTTCTTGCCCTCGAGCTTCTGGTTCACCAGCTCCATCACGCGCTCGCGGTACTGATCGTGATACTGCTCGGGATGAAACTCTTTGTTCGTCAGCTGGTCGATCAGATGGATCGCGAGCTTGAGCTCGGCTTCTTTGACGGCCGCCTTGTTGCCCTTGTCGACTTCGCCGAAGTCGCGGATCTCGTCGGCGTAGCGCATGACGTGCAGCATGAGGCCGTCGCCTGCCGGGCGGATGAGGACCAGGTTCTCCTTGCCGCGCATGACAAACTTCGCCAGCGCGACGCGGTCGGTCTTCGCCATCGCGTCGGCGAGGAGCCGGTAGGGCTTCTCGCCGGCCTTGTCGGGGCCGAGATAATAGGTGTTCTCGAAATAGATCGGGTCGACCTTCGGCAGCGGCACGAACTCGGCGATGTCGATGACCTTGGACGATTCCTCTTCCATCGCCGCGAGCTCGTCCTCGGTCACCTGCACGTATTCGCCCTTCGCGTGCTGGTAGCCGCGCACGAGGTCGCTGCGCTCGACCACGAGATTGCACGTCGGGCAGAAATTCTGCTGCTTGATGCGCGAGCCGCACTTGGCGTGGAGAAGGTTGAACGAGACGCGCTGCGAGGAGGTCGCGGTGTAGAGCTCGACCGGGATCGAGACCAGCCCGAAGGAGATCGTCGCCCCTCCAATGGACCTGAGCGCCATCCCATTAATATAGCAAATCCGGGCGTTTTTGGGAAACCGGGTCGGCTTGACACCCCGCCGGGGTTCATCCACACTGCGAATATGGCGGTGAAACAGGTGGTCGTCGCCGAGCCGCGCGGCTTCTGCGCCGGCGTCGAGATGGCGATCGAGACGGTCGAGCGCGCGCTCAAGAAATACGGCGCGCCAGTCTATGTCTTTCACGAGATCGTCCACAACCGCCATGTGGTGGAAGACTTCACGCGGCGCGGCGTCATATTTGTTAACTCGGTCGATGAGGTGCCCGCCGGCGCGCGGCTCGTCTTCAGCGCGCACGGCGTCGCGCCGGAAATCTGGCGCAAGGCGCGCGAGCGCGGCCTCCAAGTCGTCATTGACGCGACTTGCCCGCTGGTTGAGAAGGTCCATCGCGAAGTCAAAAAATTCGCCGACAAGGGCTACTGGATCGTGCTCGTCGGCCACGAGACGCACGACGAGATCGTCGGTACGAGCGGCGAGGCGCCCGACCGCATCGTCGTCGTCGAAAGCGTCGCCCAGGCGGAAATGGTCGCGATTCCCGATCCGGACAAGGTCGCAGTGCTGACGCAGACGACGCTCAGCGTCGACGACACCAGGGAAATCATCGACGCGCTGAAGCGCCGCTTCCCGAAGCTCGTCGCGCCGGCGAAAGAGGACATCTGCTACGCGACGCAGAACCGCCAGGACGCGGTCAAGGAGCTCGCCCGCAAGGTCGATCTCGTGCTCGTGGTCGGCTCGCCGAACAGCGAGAATTCGAACCAGCTTCGCAAGGTCGCGCGCGCGCAGGGCGTGCCGGCCTATCTCATCAACGACATTCGCGAGCTCGATCCCAAATGGCTCGAAGGTGTCGAGCGCGTCGGCGTCACCTCCGGCGCGTCCGCGCCGGAGCGGCTGGTTGACGAAGCCGTGAATTTCTTCGAACGGCACGGCGCGGCGGTCGCGAAGACCGGCTTCGTCGAGGAAAATATCCACTTCGCGCTGCCCGCCGAGATCGCCGACGCGTCTTGACCGTTCCGTACGGGCTGATAAAGATCAGCCGGAGAGGAGCCTCGATGAACAATCGCATTGTCCATATCGCCGTCAAGGTCGAAGACCTCGAATCGACCGGCGAGTTCTACCGCAACGTTTTCGGCTTCAAGGAAATGGACAACGCCAAGGTGCGCGACCACACATCGCTCCACCTGAGCGACGGCACGATCGATCTCGCGCTGATCAAATATGACAGCGAGCAGTCGGCGGAGTCCAAGGCCGCCGGCCTCGGCCCTTGTATCCATCACATCGGCATCGAGGTCGACGACATGAAGGGCTATACCGAGCAGATCAAGAAGCACGGCTGCGAAATCGTCAGCGATCCGGGCGTGATCCCGGTCAAATTCCGCGCGCC
The DNA here is from genome assembly GCA_036407055.1 of Binatia bacterium. Classification (GTDB taxonomy): domain Bacteria; phylum Desulfobacterota; class Binatia; order UBA9968; family UBA9968; genus JAJPJQ01. The sequence continues at coordinate 743 of DASWZY010000112.1, read as the reverse complement.
GGGCGGGACGATCCTGGAGATCGTGCCGCGCCAGCGCTACAAGAAGGCCGCCGCGGAGTGACGATGGACGTCAAGTTCTATTACCGCCCCGGCTGATTCACCTGCGCCAGCACGAAAGAGTTTCTTTCGCAGAACGGGATTCAATTCGAGCTGCGCGACGTCGAGAACGACGCCCGCGCGCTCGCCGAGCTCCAGGCTCTGGGTATTAAAAATATTCCCGTCACCGTCGTCGACGGGCGGGCGGTCACCGGCTTCGACCGGCGCGAGCTCACGCGCGTCTTCAATCTGGAACAGAAGAAAGACAAGCCGCTCGCCGACACGAGTCTCTTCGAACGGGTGGACAAAATCATGGGCGCAGTCGTCCGCGCGACGCGCCAGGTGCCGGCGGAATATATCAACTGGACGACGCCGGATCGCGACCGGCCGCTCAAAGTCTTCTGCTACCATATACTCATCGATCCGATTCACGTGCTCGACGCGATCAGCGGCGGCAAGTACGACGGCGGCTTCAAGCTCACCTACACCGAGAAGGCGGCGCTCTTCGACACGATGGAAGACGTTGCGAGCTTCGGCGAGCTGTGCCGCGACCGCGTGCGCCGCGCCGGCATCGATCTCAAGCGCGCCGACTTCGATCGCGAGATCGACGGCTACGCCGGCAAGACCGACGGCCACGAGCTTTTCCATCTCGTATTGAGCCACACGGCGCATCACCTGCGCCAGCTCTACGACATGCTCGGAAGAAT
>DASWZY010000111.1:0-1736 GCA_036407055.1 Binatia bacterium | reverse complement strand
GTGGGCGAAGCAGCTGCGCCGGCCGCCGCGCGCCGTCGCGGAAGCGATCGCGAAGAATATCGAAGACCCCGAGCGCATGCTCGCCCGCGTCGAGATCGCCGGGCCGGGTTTTTTGAATTTCACGTTTTCGCCGAAGTTCTATTACGCGCGCCTCGAGGAGCTCGACGCCGAGCGGGAGCTCGTGCCGCGGTTCGGCGGCGGCGAAAAGGTCCAGGTCGAGCTCGCGAGCGCCAACCCCACCGGGCCGCTGCACGTCGGTCATGGGCGCGTCGCGGTGATCGGCGACGTGCTCGCGCGGCTGCTCGACGCCGCGGGTTTTGCCGTCGAGCGGGAATATTACGTGAACGACGCCGGCAACCAGATGGAGAAATTAGGCCAATCGATCTACGCGCGCTACCGCGAGCTGTTCGGGGAAAAAGTCGATTTTCCCGAGGACGGCTATCCCGGCGAATACGTCAAGGACGTCGCCGCCGAGGCGAAGCAGCGCTGGGGCGGTAAATATCTGGCTGCGCCCAAAGACGAAGCCGTCGCTTTCTTCCGTCAATACGGCGGCGAGCGGCTGCTGCAAATCATTCGCGACGACCTGGCGGCGTTCGGGATTTCCTTGGATTCTTTCGTCAGCGAAAAAGCGCTGAGAGCGCGCGGCGCGGTCGAGCAGACGCTCGCGCAGCTCGCCGCGCGCGACATGCTCTACGAGCAGGACGGCGCCCGGTGGTTCAAGTCGACGGCGTTCGGCGACGACAAGGACCGGCCGCTCGTGAAGAGTGACGGCGAGCTGACATATTTCGCGAGCGACATCGCTTATCACCGCGACAAGCTGGAGCGCGGCTTCGTGCAATTGATTAACGTATGGGGCGCCGACCACCACGGCTACGTGCCGCGGCTGAAGGCGGGCCTCGCGGCGCTCGGATACGATCCCGAGAGGCTCCGCGTCGTTCTGGTGCAGCTCGTGCAGCTGACGCGCGGCGGCGAACCGGTGCGCATGGGGAAGCGGTCGGGCGAATTCGTCTCGCTCGCCGAGGTCCTCGAAGAGGTGGGCGCCGACGCGGCGCGGTTTTTTTTCCTCATGCGGAAATCCGACAGCCATCTGGACTTCGATCTCGATCTCGCGAAAAAGGAATCGAGCGAGAATCCGGTCTTTTATGTGCAGTACGCGCACGCGCGCATCGCGAGCATCTTCGAGCAGGCGCGCGACAAGGGCGCGGCGGCGCTTGATCGCGGCGTGAACCTCGAGAATTTGGTCGAGGCGGAGGAACTCGGTCTCATCAAGCGCCTGCTTCAGTTCGCCGAGACGGTTCGGGACAGCGTCACGGAGCTCGAGCCGCACCGCATCGCCTTCTACCTCCTCGAATTGGCGGGCGAGTTTCATCGCTACTATAATCGCCTCCGTGTCATCACCGACGATCCGGAGCTCACCGCCGCCAGGCTTTTTTTGCTGCGCAACGTGCAGAAAGTCGTCGCGCGCGGGTTGAATCTCCTGGGCGTCAATGCGCCGCTGAAGATGGCGTCGCGCGCGGACAATTAGTCGATTTGCAGAACCGAATGGAGTGAACGATGCCGGACAATCGCAAAGGCTCCGAAATCGGACTGTACTTTTTAAACCGGTCGCAACTTGTTCTCATCACAGCGGGATGTGCGGCCACATGCGTGGTCGCGTTTTTTCTGGGAATCGTGATCGGTCAGGGAGTCGAAGAGCGAAAGCTGATGAAGCAGGAGGAGCCGCTCATTAAAGTACC
>DASWZY010000110.1:0-3978 GCA_036407055.1 Binatia bacterium | reverse complement strand
AGTAAATGTGGCCAGGGACGGAATCGAACCGCCGACACGAGGATTTTCAGTCCTCTGCTCTACCGACTGAGCTACCTGGCCGCGAAGGTGAAAATATTGCCTAAAAAGGTGGGGGAGTCAAGTTTGCGGATCAATTTTTGCGGCGCGCGGCGGCCCTTTTCTCGATCGAATCGACGATCTTCTCTTCCAGCTTGACGCCGTCGAAGGCGTCGATCTCCTGCACACACGTCGGGCTCGTGACGTTTACCTCGGTGAGCCAGCCGCCGATGACGTCAAGCCCGACAAAAGAGAGTCCCAATCTTTTGAAATCCGGCGCGAGCGCGCGGCAGATCTCGCGGTCGCGCTCGGTGACCTCGCCGCGCGCGGACGCGCCGCCGACGTGGAGGTTCGCGCGGTTGTCGTTCTCCTTCGGGATGCGCAGCAGCGCGCCGATCGGCTCGCCGTCGAGCACGAGCACGCGCTTGTCGCCCTGGCGGATCTCCGGGAGATAGCGCTGCGCCATCACCGGCACCGTGCCTTCCACCGTGATCATCTCGAGGATCGCGCCGACGTTGCGGTCCTTGTTGCTGAGATAGAGCACGCCGCGACCGCCCGCGCCTTCGAGCGGCTTGACGATCATCTCGCCGCCCTGCGCGTCCATGAATTTCTTGAGCATTCCCATGTCGCTCGTGACGAGCGACGGCGGAATCAGCTTGGGAAAGCGCAGCGCGTAGAGCTTCTCGGTCGCCTCGCGGAGCCCGTGCGGATCGTTGATGACGACGCATTGCTTCGGGTCGACCAGGCTCAGGAGGTGCGTCGCATAGAAATATTTAATGTCGAACGGCGGGTCTTTACGCATGAGAATGACGTCGAAGTCGTCGAGCGGTCCGGCGCCCTCGCCGGTGAATTTGTAATGCGGCGTCGCGCGCGCGACGCTGACTTTCTTGTAGCGTCCCTCCGGCGTGCCGCCGCGGATCGTGAGATCGTCCTGCTGCATATAATAGATGGCGTGGCCGCGCCGCTCGGCTTCCAGCATGACGACGAACGTCGTGTCGGTGTTGCTGTTGATCTTTTCGATCGGGTCCATCACGACGCCGATCTTCAGCCCCGCCATAACCACCTCATTCCCTGATGACCCAAGTCCCAGCCAGCGAGTCGTGCCAGCCGCGCTTCTCGCGATGCCAGAAAATGCGCAAATAGCCGATGAGGAGCGGCCACGTGAGAATGCTCACGGTCCAGCGCCAGAGCGCGCGGCCGTAGCCTACCGGCTCGCGGCGCCGGTCGACGACGCGCAAGCCGAAGAGCCATTGGCCGACGGTGCTGCCGTCGTGCGCGTGAAGCACGACGAAATAACTCGCCGCGAGCGCGATCCATGCAAGCACGACCGCGCGCACCGGGCCCTCCATCATATCGAGCGACATCCTGTGCGCGTGCGCCGCCATGCCGACGCGAAACCCGAGGCCGCTCAGGCGAAACAATAACAGCGAGAACAGCGCGAGCACGAACATATCGACCATGAACGCCGCCAGGCGGCGGAAAAATCCGCCCCAGCGGACCGCGGCGGCCGCTTCCTCGTCTTTGAGGCGTGCGTAGAGGCGGTCGTATTCGCGTTCAACTACAGCTCTCAGGCGCGGCGCATCTTCATTGCCGATTTCCATAGACGATCGGACGAGTTTAGACCGTAAGCGGGCACAAGGAAAGGCTAGCCGAGATCGCCCCAAAGAAATTGCGCGAGCGCGACGGCAGCGAACGCGGCGGTCTCCGTGCGCAGGATGCGCCGGCCGAGGCCGATAGAACAAAAGCCGTGCTCTTTCGCCAGCGCCGCCTCCTCCGCCGAAAAGCCGCCCTCGGGCCCGATCACGAGAAGCAGCGAAGCGATGCGCGGATTTTCGGCATGCAATTGCTTCAAGCCGCGCGCCTGCTCGTTTTCCCAAAAGATAATTTTTAGATCGGCCTCTGCCGGATGGCGGACGAGCTCCGAAAAATCGATCAGTTCATGGATCTCGGGCACGCGTGTGCGGCCGGACTGCTTCGCCGCGCCGAGCGCGATGCGGCGCCAGCGCTCGCGGCGGCGCGCGGCCGCGTCGCGGTCGAGCTTCGGTACGGTGCGGCCGCAGACGAACGGGACGATCGCCGCCACGCCCAGCTCGGTCGCTTTCTCAACCACGAGGTCGAGTTTGTCGCCCTTTCCGAGCGCCTGCGCCAGCGTGACGGCGAGCGGCGATTCGCGCTCGGGACGGAAGGATTTCGCGATCGCGATCTCCGCCGCGCCGGCGGAGTACGAGGTGATGGTTGCCTCGTGCTCGAAGCCTTCGTCATCGAATAAAGTCACGGCGTCGCCCGCGCCGAGGCGCAGGACCTTGCGCATGTGCTCGAGCTCGGCGCCCGCGAGCGTCGCCCGGCCATTTTGAATATCTTTTTTCGCTATGAAGAAGCGCGCCACGTCTAGCTCTTTTTCTTCAACAGCAGCGTAACCCATTCTTGGCCGCGCCGCCGTCGGACCATCTTGAAACGCGCCGAGACAAAGCGGCGCACGATCTCGTCGCCCTGCCAGTAAAGAATGCCGGAAAGCACGAGATAGCCGCCCGGCGCGACGCAAGCCGCGAGCGCGTCCGCGAGCTCGAGAATCGTTTCGGAGATCAAGTTAGCGACAACGATACCGAAGCGCCCGCCGAGCGTACCGACTTTAGTCCGCGTGAGGCGGATTTGCCGCGCGGCGTCGTTGACGCGGATGTTGTCGCGCGCGACTTTGAGCGCGACCGGATCGTTGTCGAGCGCGACGACCGAGGCCGCGCCGAACTTGGCGAGGGCGATCGCAAGGATGCCCGAGCCGGTGCCGATGTCGAGCGCGCGCAGCTTACCGCGATCGAACCGCGGCATTATCTCCTCGATAAATTCGAGGCAGGCGCGCGTGGTCGAATGCGTCCCGGTGCCGAAAGCCATGCCCGGCTCGATCGTGATGGCGTGGCGGCGGCTCTTCGGCGGATCGATCCATGGCGGCGCGATCCACAGCGTGCGGCCGATCTTCACCGGCGCAAAGAAACGCCGCCAGGATTTGGCCCAATTTTTCTCCGCCAACGGCCTCCAGCGCAGCGGCTTGTCGGCGAAGCCGGGGTATATTTTCCGCAGATCGCGGAGAAAAGGCCCGACGTCCCGCCGCACCGCCGCGGCCTGGAGCGGCCGGAAGAACGCGCGCACCTCGCCGCGCGCGAAAACGACGCCGGGCGAGCCGCGCTCGATGAAAAAATTCGCGACAGCGTCGTGCGCCGGCGGCGGCGCTTTGAGCGATAGCTGGAGCCACGGCTGCGGCACGGATTTTTTATCGCATAGCGGCGCGCCCCGATCAACGCGTTGGCTCAATGGCAGAAACGGCGCTTCCATATTATATTAAATACTCGACATCGCACTAAATTCTGGATTCTGCATTCCCACTTCGGTATCTTAAAGGACTATGGCAGAAATCGCTCCGTTTCGCGGCATCCTCTACAACGCAAAAAAAATCGGCGACGCATCGAAGGTCGTGGCGCCGCCGTACGATGTAATCTCACCGGATGAGCAGGAAAAGCTCTACAAGCGCTCGCCGTACAACGTGGTCCGCTTGATTCTCAACCAGGAGCCGGAGCCGTACGACACCGTCGCGCGGATTTTCGACGAGTGGCAGCGCGAGGGCATTCTCGTGCGCGACGAAAAACCCGCGATCTATTTTCTGCGGCAGCGCTTCAGCCTCAAGGACAAGCAGGAAAAAGAGCGCTCGGGCTTTCTCGCGGTCGCGCGCCTGGAGGATTTCTCCAGCGGCGCGATACGGCCCCACGAGGGGACGCTCGCGGCACCGAAAGAAGACCGGCTGCGCATCATGCTGTCGACGCACGCCAATTTAAGTCCGATCTTCGCGCTCTACGACGACTCAAAGCAGACCATCAACCGCCTGCTCGCCGAGCACACGCGGGGCGTCGCGCCGCTGTTGGAAGCGAAAGAGGAAAAAAACGGCACGTCCCGGCT
>DASWZY010000109.1:0-12467 GCA_036407055.1 Binatia bacterium | reverse complement strand
ATCGGCTTTCGAGATCGTCGTCGGCTACGTCGGCGCCGCCGCGACGAAATCGATCGTGCTCGGGCTCGTGATCCTCGCGACGGCGGCCCTGTTCGTGCCGATCCAGATATTGCATCCGTTCTGGATGATCGCGTTTCTCGTGCTGACAGCCGCGGCGTTCAGCCTGTTCGGCTTCATCATCGGCCTGTGGGCGGACGGCTTCGAGAAGCTGCAATTCATCCCGATGCTTATCATCACGCCGCTCACCTTCCTCGGCGGCGCATTCTACTCGATCGACATTCTGCCGCCGGCGTGGCGCACGGTGAGTCTATTCAACCCGATCGTTTATCTGATCAGCGGGTTCCGCTGGAGCTTCCACGAAACGTCCGACGTTTCGGTGGAAATCAGCCTCGCGATGACGCTCGTGTTTTTATTTCTATGCCTCGGCGTCGTCGCGTGGATCTTCAAGACAGGCTACCGGCTGAAGAACTGATCGCGAAAAAACTTTGGAGGCTTCATGACCTACAAAGGCTCGTGTCATTGCGGAAAGATCGCCTTCGAGGTCGAAGGCGACATCGAACAGCTCATGGAGTGCAACTGCTCCCATTGCGGCCGCAAGGGATATCTTTTGTGGTTCGTGCCGCGCGAGAAGCTGAAGCTCGAGACTCCCGAAAGTGATCTCGCCACCTATACGTTCAACAAGCATGTGATCAAGCATCACTTTTGTCCGCAGTGCGGCTGCGCGCCGTTCGGCCAGGGCAAAGGGCTGGGCGGCGCCGACACCGCGGCGATCAACGCGCGCTGCCTCGAAGGAATCGATCCGGCGTCATTTAAAATCGTCAAGGTGGATGGGCGGAGGTTGTAAGGCGGCTTCACTACACATTTCTCTCTGTCAAGTTTTCTGCACATTGTCGGTGCCGCCCATAGGCGACATGATGGAACGAAGGCCGCAAAATCCGGCAGACACTGCCGAAGCCGCGATCCGCGAAAAGATCGACGCGCTCTACCGCGAGGAATCGCGCCGTGTGCTCGCGACGCTGATCCGCCTGCTCGGCGATTTCGATCGCGCCGAGGAGGCGCTGGCCGACGCGTTTCGCGCGGCGCTGGAGCAGTGGCCGCACGACGGCGTGCCGGAGAATCCGCGCGCGTGGCTCGTCTCGGCCGGGCGCTTCAAGGCGCTGGACGCGCTCCGGCGCCAAAAGCGCGTCGAACCGCTGCCCGACGACATGAACGAGCGGCTCGCGGCCGATAACGGCGATCCCGCGTCCCTTGACGGCGAGGCGGTCGGCGACGACCGGCTGCGGCTCATTTTCACCTGCTGCCACCCGGCGCTCGCGCCGGAGGCGCAGGTGGCGCTCACGCTGCGCGAAATCTGCGGGCTCACGACGGAAGAGATCGCGCGTGCTTTTCTCGTGCCCGCGCCGACGCTCGCGCAGCGCATCGTCCGCGCCAAGGCGAAAATCAAGAGCGCGCGCATCCCTTACGAAGTGCCGGGGCGCGCCGCTCTCCCGGAGCGGCTGGAGGCCGTCCTCCGCGTCGTCTATCTCGTTTTCAACGAGGGCTACTCCGCGTCGAGCGGCGCGGCGGTCACGCGCCACGATCTTTCGAGCGAAGCGATCAGGCTCGGGCGGCTTTTGATCGAGCTCCTGCCCGAGCCGGAAGCGGCCGGCTTGCTCGCGCTCATGCTGCTGCACGAGTCGCGTCGCGCGGCGCGCAGCACGCCGGACGGCGAATTGATCCTGCTCGACGAGCAGGAGCGCTCGCTGTGGAATCGCGAGCAGATCGCCGAAGGCTCGGCGCTCGTCGAGCGCGCGCTCGCATCGTGGAGTTTCGACGCGTATACCGTGCAGGCGGCGATCGCCGCGGTTCACGCCAACGCGCCGACGGCGGATGCGACCGACTGGGCCAGAATCGTCGCGCTCTACGATCTGCTATTACGCGCCGAGCGGTCGCCGATCGTGGAGCTCAATCGCGCGGTCGCCGTCGCGATGCGCGACGGCGCCGCGGCCGGCCTCGCGCTCATCGATGCGATCATGTCCGGCGGCGAGCTGTCGAATTATCACCTCGCGCACGCGGCGCGCGCCGACCTCTGCCGCCGGCTCGGGCGAACAACGGAAGCACAGGCATCATATAAGCGGGCGCTGGCGCTCGCGCAGCAGGAGCCGGAACGCCATTTCCTCGAGCGGCGGCTCGCGCAATTAAAATAAATATAATCGCGTTGTCGATCTGACGCCTTACCGAACGACAATCAAGTAGAAGCCGGATACCGAATCGAAAGGAGCGAATCATGCAGTATTTGTGCTTGATTTACGAAGACGAGGCGGTGGCAGCGGAGCGGCCGAAGGCAGAGATCGACCGGATGTACGCCGAATATATGGATTTTACGGCGGATATTAAAAAATCGGGCCGCCTTGTCGGGCTTAATCGCCTCCAGCCCGCGCGGACGGCGACGACCGTCAGGGTGCGCGACGGCAACGTCGTGGCGACCGACGGCCCGTACGCCGAGACGAAAGAGCAGCTCGGCGGATATTATCTGATCGAGGCCAGAGACTTGAACGACGCGATCCAGACCGCCGCCCGCATTCCCTCGGCCCGCTTCGGCAGCGTCGAGGTGCGGCCGGTCTGGGAAATGCCGATATAAGTGTGTTTTCAGCCTTCGATTTGAGAACCCGTCAAACGACTGATTAATAAAGGGAATATCTAGGGGGTGGACATGCGATTCATGGTTCTGGTCAAAGCCAGCAAGGATTCCGAGGCGGGCGTGATGCCCAACCGGCAGCTTCTCAGCGAAATGGGCAATTTCAACGAAGAATTGGCGAAAGCCGGCGTGCTGGTCGCCGGCGAAGGATTGCAGCCGAGCTCGAAAGGAGCGCGGGTCAAGTTTTCCGGCAGCAAACGGACGGTCGTCGACGGGCCGTTCGCCGAGACCAAAGAGCTTATCGCGGGCTTCTGGATCTGGCAGGTGAAGTCGAGGGAAGAAGCGATCGAGTGGGTCAAACGCTGCCCCAACCCGCAAAACGAAGACTGTGAAGTTGAGATCCGCCAGATTTTCGAGGCCGAAGACTTCGGCGATGCGCTCACGCCCGAGATGCGTGAGAAAGAAGAGCGGATGCGGGTGGGATCGAAAGTGCGGGCCAACAAAAAACGGTGATTGAAGAAAAATTCTAACTGGGAGAACGAACATGAATATCGAACCGTATCTTTTTTTCAACGGCCGCTGCGAAGAGGCGATCGATTTCTATAAAAAGGCCCTCGGCGCGGAAGTCGCAATGGTGATGCGCTTCAAAGACAGCCCGGAGCCGCCCCAGCCCGGCATGCTGCCGCCCGGCTCGGACAACAAGATCATGCACGCGAAAATGCATATCGCAGACGCCACGGTCATGGCTTCCGACGGGCGCTGCACCGGCAAGACGGACTTCCAGGGCTTCGGGCTTGCCATCCACGCCGCCAGCGCGGCCGACGCCGAAAAGAAATTCAAGGCGCTCGCCGACGGCGGGCAGGTCCACATGCCGCTTGCGAAGACCTTCTGGGCAACGCTCTTCGGCATGGTGGCCGACCGCTTCGGCGTCTTATGGATGATCGTCGTCGAGCACTGAGCGGCGGCGGTTCTGCGGAGGCCTTATGAAATTCATCTGCCTGGGATGTATCGACGAGAAGTTTTGGGAGAAAAAATCTGAGCGGGAGTTCAACGCTCTGGCCGACGAATGTTTTGCCTATGACGATGTGCTGCGCAAAAACGGCCACTTTCTCGGCGGCGAGGCGCTGCAGACGGCTAGCAATGCTGCGACACTGAGACTCAAGGACGGCAATGTGGTCGTCACCGACGGCCCCTATGCCGAGACCAAGGAACAAATCGGCGGCATCCTCGTGCTAGAAGCGAACGACTTAAAGCATGCCATAGAGTTGATTTCGAAGCACCCGGGCCTCAACTGCGGCCCGTGGGAAATCCGCCCGGCCGCCGATATGACCGAGATGATCCGCGCCAGCGAAGCGCGCCGCGCGCAAAGACGATGATTGGGAGGAACACCCATGCAAAAAATTACGCCATGCCTATGGTTCGATAAAAACGCCGAGGAAGCGGTGAAGTTTTATACGTCGATTTTCAAAAATTCCAAGATCCTCAACGTATCGCGCTACACCGAAGCGGGATACGACATTCACCATATGCCCGCCGGCTCCGTTCTGACGGTCGAATTCGAGCTGAATGGACGCACCTTTACCGCGCTCAACGGCGGCCCGGTCTTCAAGTTCAACGAGGCGATCTCGTTCCAGGTGAGCTGTGAATCCCAGGAAGAAATCGACCATTATTGGGAAAAACTTTCCCAGGGCGGCGACAAAAACGCGCAGCAGTGCGGCTGGCTGAAAGACAAATTCGGCATCTCGTGGCAGATCGTTCCAAAGATTCTCGGTGAGCTGCTCAAAGACGGGAAGAAGGCCGACAAGGTGATGCAGGCGCTGCTTCAGATGAAGAAGCTGGATATAAACCGCTTGCAGGAAGCCTACGCACGATAGGGGCGAAGATGAAATACATGCTGCTGATCTATCTCGACGAGAAAAATCCGCTGAGCGAGGCCGAGCGTCAGGCGTGCTACGCGGAATCGACCGAGCTGGCGCACCAGCTACACGCTAACGGCCAGTATGTCAGCGCGAATCCGCTTCATCCTAGCGAAACGGCGACGAGCGTGCGCGTACGCGACGGCAAGCGCATGGTCACCGATGGGCCGTTCGCCGAGACGCGCGAACAGCTCGGCGGCTACTTTCTCATCGACGCGAAAAATCTCGACGAGGCGATCGCCGTCGCCGCGCGCATTCCCATGGCGCGGAAGGGCACCGTTGAGGTACGTCCGGTGATCGACCTTCCCGGTCTGCCGGGATGAATCGAGGAATGCCATCATGAAGAAAACGAGTCCCGTGCCGAAGGGTTATCACGCGCTGACGCCGTACCTGAGCATCAAGGGCGCAGCGGAGGCGATCGCGTTTTATAAAAAAGTCTTCGGCGCGAAAGAGATCATGCGCATGCCCGGACCGCGCGGCGCGATCGGCCACGCCGAGATCGAGATCGGCGGCTACCGCATCATGCTCGCCGACGAGTATCCCGAGATGAACTTTTTGAGTCCGCGCGCGTTCGGCGGCACGTCCGTCCACCTTCATTTATATGTGAAGAATGCCGACGCGGTCGTAAAGAAGACGGTCGCCGCGGGCGCAAAACTGCTGCGGCCGGTCGCGGACCAGTTTTACGGCGACCGGAGCGGCTCGCTCGAGGATCCGTTCGGACATGTGTGGCACATCGCGACGCATGTGCGGGACATTCCTCCGCGCGAGCTGAAAAAGCGCGCCGCCGAGCTGGCCGCGTCGGCTGAGAAGGAACATCACTAAACGCGAAGCTCTCCGGCGATGATTACAGGAGGAAGCGATGTCCGATTCATTCCAAGGCGCTTGCGCATGCGGCGCGATCCAATACGAGTGCAAAGCCAAACCCGTCGTGACGTTCAATTGCCACTGCCGGGATTGCCAAAGGTTTACGGGCTCCGCGTTCATTTCCGGCATGCTCGTCCCGGCGGCCGCGTTCGCGCTGACGCGCGGCGAGCCGACCTACTATACGCGCCGCGGCGACAGCGGCTTTGAGATCAGCCGCGGCTTTTGCGGCGTCTGCGGCTCGCCGGTGGTCGCGCGCCTCGCGCGGATGCCGGACATGATCGCGATACCGGCCGCGAGCCTCGACGATCCCTCGTGGCACAAACCGTCCGTCGATGTCTTTACCGCGAGCGCGCAGCCGTGGGACTATATGAATCCGAATTTGCCCAAATTCCCGCACGGACCCGATTCGGCAAACGCGAATATCGAAAGGAGTCAAAAATGAGCAGAGTGCGAGTACTGGTCGGCACGCGCAAGGGCGCGTTCGTTCTCACGTCGGACGGCAAGCGGCAAAACTGGGAAGTCAGTGGGCCGCACTTCGCAGGCTGGGAGATCTATCACATGAAGGGCTCCCCCGCCGATCCGAATCGCATCTACGCGTCGCAGTCGAGCGGCTGGTTCGGGCAGATCATCCAGCGCTCCGACGACGGCGGCAAGACCTGGCATCAGCCAGGCACGCCGCCGGGAGAGCCGACCAGGACGCCCGAAGGGTTCCCCAAAGCCGAGAGCAACAAGTTCGTCTACGATACGTCGCCCGAGACCGGCAAGCCGCTCACGACGCATCAATGGTACGACGGTACGCCGCACCCGTGGGAGTTCAAGCGCGTGTGGCACCTCGAGCCGTCGCTCGAAGATCCCGACGCGGTTTACGCAGGCGTCGAGGACGCCGCGCTGTTTCGCTCGACCGACGGCGGCAAAAACTGGCACGAGCTCGCGGGCCTTCGCGGCCACGGCACCGGGCCGGCGTGGCAGCCCGGCGCCGGCGGCATGTGCCTGCACACGATCATCATCGATCCGTCCAACCCGAAGAGAATCTACATCGCGATCTCCGCGGCCGGCGCGTTTCGCACCGACGACGGCGGCAAGACGTGGAAGCCGATCAACCGCGGCCTCCATTCCCAATACATTCCCGATCCGACCGCCGAGGTCGGCCACTGCGTTCACCACGTCGCGATGAATCCCGCGCGGCCGAATGTGCTCTTTATGCAGAAGCACTGGGACGTGATGCGAAGCGACGACGGCGGCGAGAATTGGCGCGAGGTGAGCGGCGATCTGCCGACCGATTTCGGCTTCGTCATCGACGTGCACGCACACGAGTCGGACACGATCTTCGTCGTGCCGATCAAGAGCGACTCGGAGCATTTTCCGATGGACGGAAAGCTCCGCGTCTTCCGCAGCAAGAGCGGCGGCAACGAGTGGGAGCCGATGACCAAGGGGTTGCCGCAGCACGACTGCTACGTCAACGTGCTGCGCGACGCGATGTCGGTCGATACGCTCGATCCGTGCGGCGTCTACTTCGGCACCACCGGCGGGCAGGTCTACGGCTCGGCCGACGGCGGCGCGAGCTGGACGGCGATCGTGCGCGATCTGCCGGCGGTGGTGTCGATCGAGGCGCAGGCGCTCGCATGATCCGCGTCGTTTTGCCCGCGCACCTGCGCAAGCTCGCGCAGGTCGAAGGCGAGGTCCAGGTCGAAGTCGCCGGCCCGGTCACGCAGCGCTCGGTGCTCGATGCCGTCGAGGCGCGCTATCCGATGCTGCGCGGCACGATCCGCGACCACACGACGCAGAAGCGCCGCGCGTTCGTGCGCTTCTTCGCCTGTCAGCAGGACCTCTCGCACGAATCGCCCGACGCGCCGCTGCCCGAGGCGATCGCGAGCGGCGCCGAGCCCTTCCTTATCATCGGCGCGATCGCAGGCGGCTAGGCGTCAACTTCAAACATTTCGCTTCGGTAATCCACAGAGGGACCATGCTGAAAAAAATCCTGTTCGCTCTCCTTATCATCGTTGCTGCATTGGCCGTCATCGTGGGGCTGCAGCCCGCGGAATATCAGGTTGTGCGCTCGACAGTGATCGCCGCGCCTCCGGCGCTGGTCTTCGAGCAGGTGAATGACTTTCACAATTGGCAAGCGTGGTCGCCGTGGGCGCGGCGCGATCCGGCGATGAAGCAGACCTATGAAGGATTGCCAGCCGGAACCGGTGCGGTTTATATATGGGACGGCAACAAAGACGTCGGCGCCGGACGGATGACGGTGATCGAAAGCCGGCCGAACGAGTTCGTCAAGATAAAGCTCGAATTTTTTAGACCGTTCGCCGGTACCGCCGCGTCGACGTTCGCTTTGAAACCCGAGAGCGATCGCACCGCGGTTACGTGGAGCATCGCTGGAGAGAAAAATTTTATCGGCAAGGCGATACACCTTTTCATCAGCATGGACAAAATGATCGGCGGCGACTTCGAGCAGGGGCTCGCGCAAATGAAGTCGGTGGCGGAAAGCACCCCGGGCAAATAACGCGGCGGGTGCCGGCGGAGGAGTATGAATATCGTTCTGTGGATCGTGCAGGTTCTTCTGGCGGCGGAATTTTTATTCTCCGGCGCCATGAAATTTATCACCCCGGTCGAGGAGATGACGAAGCAGATCGCGATGCCGGGGTGGTTTTTGCACTTCATCGGCGTCGTCGAGGTGCTCGGCGGCCTAGGTCTTATCCTGCCGGGCCTATTCGCCAAGAAAACCGCTCTTACGCCGCTCGCTGCCGCGGGCCTAGTCGTTATTATGATCGGCGCGACGGTCCTAACAATCATGATCGGCGGCGGCCTATTGGTCCTGATCCCACTAGTCACAGGCATCCTCGCGGCCTTCGTTGCTTACGGCCGCTGGCGTGTTCTGCCGCTGAAATTCGGCCGGCAGACATGAAGATTCTTCTTTTCAGCTAAATTTCATTTTCTGAGAAACCCCTGCATTCTTCATGGGATGCAGCAATACACCTTAAAAGTTGATTTTTTGCCACTTCTTACGATTTACTTGTATGCGGGTAATACCTGCCCAATCAGGCATTTCTGCCTGAAAATGAACTATCATGAGAAAGGCCATGCGTACAAAGATTTTGGTAGGATGTTGGGCATAAATGCCCGATATCATATTCCACACCCCGCCTCCGATGTTGGCCGGTATTTTATAAACCATCAATAATTCAATAATTTAATGCCATCTTGGCGGGCTTGAAACTGATGGCACCTCTATTGCTCCGTGCGAAGGTTACTCCAGTCAGGGCTGTAGGGATATTATGAGCAGTATAGAAGCGAAGAAGTGGTATGTCGTGTATTCGAAGCCTCAGAAAGAGGAATTCGCGGAATTCTGCCTTCGCCATAGAGGAGTTGAGGTTTTTCTTCCAAAGCTTTTGTTTCCCGCATCCTTGCAGAAGCGCAAGCGAATTGTTCCCCTCTTCCCGAGCTATCTTTTCACCCAGATTAACGATGCAGCTCAGTATCAAGCGATTATTTGGACGCCGGGCGTAAACCGCGTAGTGAGCTTCAACGGTACGCCGGCGCCCATCGATGACACCGTAATCTCCTTTCTAAAGGCGCAGGGAACACCGGACGGAATGATCTCCGCACGTTCTGATTTGCGAAAGGGTCAAGAGGTCCAGATTACAGGTGGCCCATTTGCGGGGCTCGCTGGGATTATCCAGGAGCCGCCGGGTGCGAAGGACCGCGTCAAGATCCTAATGCGGCTGTTGAGCCGCGACGTCAACGTCGAAGTGCCGCTACGGTTTTTAAATTGCGGCTGGGTTGCCGAATCTTCCAAATCGAATCTGTTTAATTTGGAAGATTGTACGCCTCAGGCGCACGCCTGAGAGCTTTTTGTTTCCCTAGCGGTTTTTAAAATAGGGCCCAGCCCTAGGTGGCGGAGCTATATCCGCCGCCAGATAAAATCTTTCCGTTTTTTACCGATCGTCTCCCCCCAAGCAGATTTCCAAAGGATTCATTCGGGGCCAACCTATGTACAACGAATACTTTGGTTTTAGAGAAAAGCCTTTTAACGTAACGCCCGATCCGAAATATTTTTACGAGAATCCCGTGTATCAGGAGGCTTACGCCAGCCTCCTGTATGGCATTCGGGAGCGGAAAGGTTTTATCGTTCTGACAGGGGAGGTCGGAACGGGAAAGACCACCTTGCTCCGGCGGCTCATGAGTGAGCCGGAAGAGGACGTCCGGTACGTCTTTTTTTACAATACGACGCTGAGCTTTGAAGAGCTGGTCAGCTTTGCCTGCGATGAGCTACGTCTCGATGTGAAAGGTGCCGGACGACTCGAGAAGATCCGCGCGCTCAATGAATTTTTAATGCGGCAATCCCTCCGTGGTGGTACCGTGGTCTTGCTGGTAGACGAGGCGCAAAACCTCACGGACGACGTGCTTGAAAACCTCCGCCTCGTGTCCAATCTTGAAACCCCGACCGAGAAGCTTTTACAAATCGTTCTGGTCGGTCAAACCGAGCTCGATACCAAGCTCAGTCAACCGCAGCTCCGCCAGATAAAACAACGCGTCGCGCTTCACTGCCGGCTCGACCGGCTGAAGGATCGGGAAGTCGGCCCTTTTATTCAGCACCGACTCCATGTCGCCGGCTACGACCGGGAGCTTTTTACCCGTGAAGCCATCCAGGCGGTCGCATTGTACTCCCGGGGCATTCCCCGGTTGATCAACATTCTTTGCGACAATGCTCTGCTAATCGGTTATGCCGCCTCTGAAACCAAGGTTTCCGCGGAAATGATCCAAGAGGTTGCGAGCGACCTCAGTCTTAGACAGGAGAATCGCTTGCCTGAGGCTCCTCCTCCGGCACGGTCTCCGTTGGTGGAACCGCCGCCCGTGAACCGAGCGCCCATAGAGCCTACCCCCGTCATGACCACCGCAAGAGTCGAGAAAAGCGAACCACCGTTAAGACCGACAAACGATACATTCCGGCGGCAACGAGACGGAAAGCAGCGCGGCGTTTTCGGACCCACTACCTTCTCCGTGCTCGTCCTTGTGCTCGCCGGTGTGGTTCTCTATCAAACCGACAGCCTCGGTTGGTGGTCTGATTTCTTAGCGCGGATCAGATCGGCGGCAAAGACATCGAGCGCGAGCTCGTCGCAACATGAGCCTATCGCTTCCGAAGCCCGGCCGGCACCTAGCAGCGAACCCGCAACCGCGCGCCAAGTCGAAGCGGCCGTCGCAAAGACGGAAGTGCGCGGTCCACAACAGGCGCCCGTTGCCGATTCAGAACCGGCCACCGCCGAGCCGACAAAATCGCCGGACCCGCAGAATAATGCCGTCGTGGTTTCATGGGGCACCACGATCAGCCGCATCGCCACGGAAGCATACGGTCGGAATAGAATGCTGCTGGCAATGGACATTCTTAAAGAGGCGAATCCCGGAATCGAAGATGTCAATTGGATCGTGGCGGGGCAGAATCTTTCTCTCCCCCCGCTGACGCGCGATACCCTTCTGCGCCGTCAGTCGGACGACAGCTATTCTCTCGTGCTCGATTCTTTTTCGAAGCGGCAGGAGGCTGAGCGGTTCAGTAAGGCGGTAACCGCGAAAGGTTACGATCCGACAATCTCCCAGCGTCAAATCTCTCCCAAGATCGTGCTTTATCGCGTCGAGATTCGCGGGCTTAAAAATCAGCAAGCGGCTTATCAGGCGTGGGATCTTGCGACTGCCAACAGGTGGGTTGATTCGGACGCCCGCGCCATGAAAAGCCGCTGAGAGGGGGATCTATGGCAACGAAAAACCTTTTGCTGGACTGGGTTTGCGGATTTGCAAGGCGTTCTAGGACTATGTTAAATTGCGCCGATGCAGAGGTTGTGCGAGCAGCGGTTTCAAAGTCGCTCGAATGGGCGAGGTCGATCGCTTCGAACTTCGCATCGCAACTTTTGTTTCCTCCGTTTCCGTTCCGCTCACCTTGTCGTATATCTCCTCGCCGTGTTGTTGTGCGGCGAGTTGGCGCTGGTCCGCAATGTCAATGCTGCGGTAGCCGCCGGACTGACGGTTACGACCGGAGAGGTGTACGACGACAACATATTTTTCGATAACACGCAGAAGCGAGACTTTATAACCTATGTCATCCCTACGTTCACGTTCTACTACGCGCCCGGTTCGCAGCGCGTTCCTGACTTATCGGCAAGACTGAGCCCGGAGGCACAGTTATTCGCGCAGCACGGAAGCTTAAGCAACTTTGGTAAAAACACCGCTTTCGATGTCAACTACATTTATCGGTTTTCTCCGAATGTAGAGTTGAATGTTACCGATACGCTTAGGCGCGGGAGTGATACGAAGATTGCGTTTTCCAGCGGGGGGGTGGATACCCCGTTTCTCATACCGACCACGCCGACGATGTTTCCCGCGGCCGGAACTTTCGTGCCGGTTCCTTTCATGCAATCGATCACGGCACTCGTCTCGAGCGGCAGCAGTGTCAGCAATCAGTTGGTGTTGAACGGAGCTTACCGGATCGCTCCTAACTTCACCGTCACCGGTCTCTATGCCAACTCGATTTCGGATCTCTCAACCAACGGAACCGAAATCGACCATACCGTCGGGGCCAGGTTTATTTACAACTGGCGTCAGGAGCACAACCTGCACGCCGGCTACGCGGCCACTTTCGGGTCCGATGGAAAGATCATCCATCAGTTCGATTTCGGAGATGATTATTTCAGCAGTTATAGACTGCTCAACATCAAGCTGGATCCGACGCTGACGATCGCCGGCGCCGGCGGAGTCTCTTTCAATCAAGTCGGCAATGGTCCGGGTGTTACGGGTAATGGGCGCATCGCTCTGATCAAGCTCTGGCCCACCGCGGTCTTCGGTATCTCGGCAAGTCGGGAGCTCACCACCGGTCTTGGACTTTCCAACGCCGGAAATAGCACTGATTTCGGTGCTAGTTTCAACATCCGGTTTACGCAAAGACTTATGGCCGGCCTCGGCACCGACTACAACCTATTCGACTCTAAAGATCTCGACCTCAAAGTTTTTCGCGCCGGCGCGGGAGTGGAATACTGGCCGCTCGGCTGGATCTCGACCACTCTCAAGTACAGCTATCGATGGCT
>DASWZY010000108.1:0-45236 GCA_036407055.1 Binatia bacterium | reverse complement strand
ACCGCGGCATGGTGGAGTTCATCGAGGTATTCAAAAACGAAATCGAATATCTCCACTGCATGATCACCGCGACGCAGGAGAAAGTCATTCCGGCGCCGGGCCGCCACGGCCTCGTCTACGTCGATACGGTCATCGTGGCGCACTCGAACGAGGCCGAATGGCAGAAGTTCAAGGCCGATCACACGAATGAGGCGATCCTCGACCGCATCGTCGTCGTGAAGGTGCCCTACAATCTACGCCTGTCGGAGGAGATCAAGATCTACCAGAAGATCATCCGCCACTCGGACTTCAAGGCGCACGTCGCGCCGCACACGCTCGACATCGCGTCGATGTTCGCGATTCTCTCGCGTCTCGAGCCGACCAACAAATGCGACCTCATGACCAAGCTCAAGCTCTACAACGGCGAAGAGGTGGTCGAAAAAGGACGCACGAAGAAAGTCGACGTGGAAGAGCTGCGCGAGGCCACCAAGCGCGAGGGCATGAGCGGGATCTCGACGCGCTTCATCATGAAGGCGCTCGACAACGCGCTCTCCGACAACACGACCGGCAACTGCATCAACCCGATCAATGTCCGCGAGGCGCTCATCAACATGGTGAAAGAGGCCGACCTGCCCGACGACACGCGCAAGCAGTATCTCGAATTCCTGCAGGACACACTGCACAAGGAATATCTCGAGCTGCTGGAGAAGGAGATCACGCGCGCGTTCGTCTATTCCTATCAGGAGCAGGCCGAGGCGCTGTTCCAGAATTACCTCGACCACGCCGAGGCCTACGTCAACAAGAGCAAGGTGAAAGACCGCAACACGAAGGAGGAGCTCGCCCCCGACGAGAGCTTCATGAAGTCGATCGAGGAGCAGATCGCGATCATCGGATCGGCCGCAGACGGCTTCCGCCAGGAAGTGATCGCGTATCTATGGGCCGCGAACCGCCGCGGCGAAAAGATCGATTACGGCAGCTACGAGCCGCTGAAAGAGGCGATCGAGAAAAAGCTCATGACGTCCGTGCGCGACATCAGCCGCATTATCACCAAAGCGCGGACGCGCGACGAGGAGCAGAGCGAGAAATACAACGCGATGGTGAAGAACCTCCTCGATCACGGTTACTGCCCGAACTGCGTCGACGTCATCTTGAAGTACGCGGCGAACAACCTGTGGAAGGATTGACGGGCGGCGTGCGCCCCCGATCGCAGCATGAGCACGGTTTTCCGCTCGTACGACTCCTCCTCCGGCCAGCGCAGCGACCGCTGCGCGGGAGACCGCCAGCGCCATCGTGAGAAAGTTCACGAGGCGATCCGGCAGAACATCGCCGATATCATCTCGGAAGAGTCGATCATCGGCAAGGATCGCGACCGCATCATCAAGGTCCCCATCCGCGGCGTAAAAGAGTACCGCTTCGTTTACGGCGACAACGCGCCCGGCGTCGGCCAGGGCGGGCCCGATACGCAGCCGGGCCAAGTGATCGGCAAGGGCGAGCAGGGCGGCGACGGCCAGCAGGCCGGCGACCGTCCGGGGGTCGATTATTACGAGACCGACGTCGCCCTCGACGAGCTGATCGACATGATGTTCGAGGACCTGGAGCTCCCCTACCTCGAGCGCAAGCATCTCAGGCAGATGGAGGTCGAGCAGCTCTACAAGCGCAAAGGGTACCGCAAGAAAGGCATCCGCATCCGCCTCGACAAGCGCCGCACGGCGGTCTCGCGCGTCAAGCGCAAGAAGGCCGTGCAGCGCGCCGACGCCTTCGCGCTCCGTCCGCAGCGCTTCCCGTTTCATAAAGACGACCTCGTCTACCGCCACACCGTCACGCAGGTCCGCCGCGAGTCGAACGCGATCGTGGTCTGCATCATGGACACGTCGGGCTCGATGGACACGATGAAGAAGTATCTCGCGCGGAGCTTTTTCTTTCTCCTCTACCGGTTTGTCTGCACGAAATATCAGAACGTCGAGATCGTCTTCGTCGCGCACCACACCGAAGCGTCGGAGGTCACCGAGGACGAGTTTTTCCATAAGGGCGAGGCGGGCGGGACATTCATTTCTTCGGGATACCGCAAGGCGCTGGAAATCATCGAGCAGCGCTATCACCCGTCGCTCTGGAACGTCTACGTGTTCCACTGCTCCGACGGCGACAACTTCGAGTCGGACAACACGGCGGCGCTCCAGGCCGCCAAAGAGCTCGCCGCCGTATCGAATTTATTCGGCTACGGCGAGATCAAGCCGCTCGGCTCCGGCTACTACGGCAGCAGCATGATCCAATTTTTCTCGCAGCTGGCGGCGGACAACTTTCAAACCGTGCAGATTCAGCGTAAAGAAGATATTTGGCCCGCCTTCAAGGGCTTTCTCTCGCGCGAGCGCACGCGCGACGACGCCGCCTAATCATTTCGTCATGCCGGCAGGCTTCACCATCCAGGAGCTGGAATCGTGGAACGAGCGGATTCTCGCGCTCGTGGAAAAGTTCGGCCTCGATCCCTATCCGCAGGAGTTCGAGATCTGCGACCACGAGCAGATGCTGGGCTACATGGTGTATTCCGGCATGCCCTCGCACTATCCGCATTGGTCGTACGGTAAAAACTTCGAGAAGCTGAAGACGCTCTACGACTACGGCGTCAGCGGATTGCCGTACGAGATGGTGATCAACTCCAACCCGTCGATCGCCTACTTGATGCGCGACAACTCGCTGCTGCTCCAGGTGCTCACGATCGCCCACGTCTACGGCCACAACGATTTTTTCAAGAACAACTTCACGTTCAAGTCGACGCGGGCGCAGTACACGATCGAGACGTTCAAGGCGCACGCCAACCGCATCCGGCATTACATCGAGGACCCGAGCATCGGTCTCGAGAAAGTCGAGCCGATTCTCGATGCGGCGCACGCTCTCTCCGTGCAGTGCCGGCGCAATCTCGCCATCCGCAAGCCGTCGCAGGAAGAAGACGTCGCGCGGCGGATCTCGGAATCGTCGCCCGCGCACGATCCCTTTCATTCCATCCACCGGCGCCAGGACTACGTCGCGCCGGACCTGAACCGCGTGCCCCTCTATCCCGAGGAAGACCTGCTGCTCTTCATCCGCGATCACAACCCGGTTTTCAGCGACTGGGAGAAGGACATTCTCACGATCGTGCACGAAGAGGCGCAATACTTCATCCCGCAGATCGAGACGAAGATCATGAACGAAGGGTGGGCGAGCTTCTGGCACAAGCGCATCCTCGACGAGCTCCAGCTGCCGCAGGGCATGCAGATCGAATTCGTCGTGCGACACAACCAGGTGCTCAGCCCCGCGCGCGGCTCGATCAACCCGTATCATCTCGGCATGAAGGTGTGGGAGGATATCGAGCAGCGCTGGGACAAACCGGCGATCGACGAGAAGCGCGATACCGGCGTCAAGCCGAAAACGGGCAGGGAAAAAGTCTTCGAGGTGCGCGAGGTCGAGCGCGACGCTTCGTTCCTCCGCCGCTACCTGACCGAAGAGCTCATCCGCGAGCTCAATCTCTTCGAGTATCAAAGCCGCGGCGGCGATCAGGTCGTGGCCCGAGTGGCGGACGACGAGAACTGGCGCGCGATCAAAGAGACGCTGATCAAAAACGTCGGCACCGGAACGATTCCCGTGATCAAGATCGAAGACGCGGACTACAACAAGAACCGCGTGCTGTTCCTGCGCCACCACCACGACGGCCGCGACCTCCAGCTTGAATACGCGGAAAAAACGCTGCGCTACCTGCACCTGCTCTGGAGCCGCGAAGTCGTCCTCGAAACCGAGATCAACGGCAAGCAGTCGCTGCTCTGCTTCGCCGACGACAAGCTTACGATCAAGCCCGTCCACTAAACTTTCCGTTGCGACTCTCCGGTTTCGTGGTTTATGATCGGCAGGAGCCGAAGCCGAGAGCCTTCGCATGACCGACCTCGACCGCATTCAAGCCTGCGTGCTGAACCCGATCGATCCGCAAGCCCGGCGCGCGCGCCGGCTCGCGGGCGTGATCGGCGATTCTCCTTCCCGCTACAGCAAAAGCCCGGCGCTCTGGAACGCCGCATTTCAGGCGCTAAAAATCGACGCGCGCTACGTCGCGCTCGACGTCGCGCCAAGCCGCCTCGGCGATTTTTTGCGCGCGGTCGGCGAATCGCCCTCGTTTTTAGGGCTCAACGTGACCGTGCCGCACAAGCTCGCGGTGATGAAATATTTGGATCGCTTGGAAGAAAGCGCGAAGGCGACCGGCGCCGTCAATACGATCACGCGCGCGCCTTCGGGCGGCGTCGTCGGCGCCAACACGGACGGCATCGGCTTCGTCGATACGCTGCTGAGCGCGCAATACGGCGGCGCAGCGCCTTTGTTTTCGACGCTCTCGGGCATCGACGCTTTGGTACTCGGCGCCGGCGGCTCCGCTCGGGCGGTGGCGTTCGCACTGGCGCAGCGGCTGGCCAGCGGAAAACTCACCATCGCAAATCGCCATCGAGAGACGGCCGCAGCGCTCGCGCAGGCGATTTCACCGTACCATCCGAAGGTAAACGCAATCCGGGAGGATCAAATCTCGGAGGTCGCACCGAGCGTTAAGCTGATCGTCAACTGCACGACCAAGGGACAGGCCGGACGCGCTGAGGATACGGCGTCGCTCGAGCGTTATTCGGCGCTCGCGCCGGCCTCATCGTCGGATATAGAGAACAATGACCGGTTGTCGCTCTCGATCGCGCGCAGCGCTCAAGCCGACGCCGTCTTTTACGATCTCGTCTACCATCCCGAGGAGACGGTTTTCTTACGCCACGCGCGGCAAACGGGCCATCGCGCCGTCAACGGCCGGGGCATGATCGTGGCCCAGGCGGTCGAAGGTTTTATGAATCATATCTGCCGCAACGAGCTGGAGGCGGCCGGGCTGCACAACGAGCAGACGCGCCGGCGGCTGGCGAACGTCATGCTCGCGGCCTGGTAAAATCCGGCCGCGCCTTTGTCAAGTTTTCGGGCGAGTGGAAGGATCAAACCGCCGCGCGCGCTCGACCCGGCTGAAGATATAGCAGCAGAGTTCCGAGGACGACGGCGCCGAGGCTGAACCACTGCGCCTCGGTCAAGTCGCCCGCGATAGCGGGGTTGATGCGCCAAAATTCGACGATAAAGCGCGCGACGCCGGACAGAATGAGATAGAGCCAAAAAATCGTTCCGTCGGGATAATCTTTCTTTCTGAGCGGCCAGAGAATCGCGAAGATCACCAAGGCTCCGAAAAATTCATAAATCGGCGTCGGATGTACTTTGACGCCGGGAGGATAGGGAATTCCGGTGTCGGGATGCACCCAGCCGATGATCGCGTTCGTGTAGGCGACCCCCCATGGAACCGTCGTCTCGATGCCCCAATCGCCGTCGCCCGCGACATGGCAGCCGATCCGTCCGACGCCGTACGCGAGAGCGAGCGCCGGCGCGCAGATATCGGCGGCTTTCAGCCAAGGAATACCTTCGCGGCGAACGACCCAGGTCGCCGCGAGGATGCCGCCGATCACGCCCCCGTACCAGGTGAACCCGGCGCCGGTGAGAATAAAATCCCAGGGATGCTGGACGAAGCGGCCCCACTCTTCGACGATGAATAATATTCGCGCGCCGAGAAGGCCGCCGATGGCCCCGGCGAAAACGAGCGAGGAGGAAATCTCAGGGTCGTAGCCGTAGCGCTTGAGCTCCAGCCACGCGACCAAGCCGCCGGTGACCGCGGCCAGCGCCATGAAGGCGCCGAAGCTGTAAACCGGGATGGGGCCGATATGGAAAAGCACCGGAATCATTCAGATCTCCTCGAAGTTTAACGATTAGCCTAGCAGAAATCCGGCACAAAAGCATTCTTCCGAGATTTTACCCGATTCGGGCAATAGCCCGATTCCCTCGCGCGAAGCATTCTGCTACGGACCATGACCAAACATGGCGAAGATCTGGCAGGCAGAAGAAGGAAAACCTCTCGGCGGAGTGCCGGTCGCGGAGAAACCGCTCGACTGGTGCGTCGAAGAATTGGGACTGCGGCGTTTGAGCCGCCTCGCGCCTTCGTCGGAGACGCTCGTGATCGGCGCGGACCGGCACGGGCAATTCGGCGACCAGCGCAGCTTCGTCGTCGTGGGCCTGGACGACGAAGAGACGCACGCGCATTCGAACGAGGGCTGGCGCAGCGGCTATTATCTCGTGCTGATCTCGGTGGACGGACTGCAACACAAGCTTTCCAGCCAAACCGGCGGCGAAACGTCGCATTAAACGCTGAAGACATCCGGGCACCCGCCCTTCCCGCAAACGAAGCTCCCGGCGCCTTCTTGTTTTTCTTCGAAAAATATTTTTCTATCGAGTCGATGCGTGTGTTGGTCCAGCGGATCGAATCGGCGGAAGTCCGCGTCGACGGCGAAACCGTCGGCCGCGCCGGACGCGGACTTTGTCTGTTCGTCGGCGTCGCGGTCGAAGACTCGACGGCGGAGGCGGACTTTCTCGCCGACAAAGCCATTCATTTGAGAATATTCGAGGACGCGGCCGGAAAGCTCAACCGCTCGGTGGCGGATATAAGCGGCGATATTCTGGTCGTGTCGGAGTTCACGCTTTACGGCGACTGCGCCAAAGGCCGGCGGCCGTCTTTCAGCCACGCCGCTCCTCCGGAGAAAGCGCGCGGGCTTTACGACTACTTCGTCGGCAAGGTCAAAGAGTCCGGCCTCCACGTAGCGACCGGACGCTTCCAAACGACGATGGCCGTGACACTCGTCAACGACGGGCCGGTGACGTTGATGCTGGAGAGCTGAACATGCACGTCGTCCTCTACCATCCCGAGATCCCGCAGAACACCGGCAGCATCGCGCGGCTCTGCGCGGCGACCGCCACGCCGCTGCATCTCGTGAAGCCGCTCGGCTTTGCGATCGACGACAAGCATTTGAAGCGCGCCGGACTCGACTACTGGCCGTACGTCGATGTGCGGCTGCACGAATCGTGGGAGGACTTTCTGCAAATGTACGGCGCCGGCCGGCGGCTGTTCTTTTCCAAAAAAGCCGCGCAGTCTTACATTGAAGCGAAATATCGCGACGACGATTTTCTTGTATTCGGTCCCGAAACAACCGGACTGCCTGAAGCGTGGCTCGAGCGTCCCGCAAACGATTTTTTTCGCATTCCGATGATGACGCAGGCGGTGAGAAGCCTCAACTTGTCCAATGCCGTCTCGATCGTCGTCTACGAAGGCCTCCGGCAGCTCGGCCGGCTCTCCGCTTGATTTGCCGCGCCGTTGTGATTATCTGTAGGGTTATACCTGATCTTAATAGGGGGATTTACATGGGGCTCAGTTCCTCACACTGGAATTATTCTATCAATCGACGTTCGTCTGCTTTTGTTGTCGTCGCGCTATTCTTGCTTGTAAGCGCTCTGCCCGGCTTCGCCGCCGAAGCGGAAAAGAAGGAGCCTTACGAGCCGCCCAAGGAATCATTCAACCTGATCCTGCCCTTCACCGACTTGACCGTCGGCCAGGGCCAGGAGGTCACCATGGATGCGGAAGTGGTCAATCGGACCAAGAACCCCGTCTCCGTGGGTCTCAACATCGACGGCGTGCCGAAAGGCTGGGAGGTGGGCTTCAACTCCCGCTATCCGAGCTATCCGGTTCGCTCGGTGATGGTCCAGGGAGAGAAGTCGACCACGGTAGAGTTCAAGGCGAAGGTGCCGGAAAATACCAAGCCCGGCAGCTTTGAAACGAAAGTCACCGCCAAGGACGAAAACGGCAAGACGAGCTTCACGGAAAAAATAACCTTTCGTGTCACGTCGAAAAAAGTCGAGACCGGCGGGCTCAAACTGACGAGCCAGTATCCGGTTCTAACGACGCCGTCGGGTCAGACGCTCAAATTCACCGTCGACCTCAAGAACGAGACGAACAAGCCGCTCACGGCGTCGCTCAACGCCGAGGCGCCGACCGGCTGGGCCGTCCGCTTCAAGCCGCAGTTCGGCGACACGCAGATATCCTCGATTCAACTGAAGGAAAACGGCACCGAGACGCTCAGCGTCGAGATCGATTCGCCGGTCCGCGCCGAAGCGCAGGAATATCCGGTAACGATCCGGGCGCGCGCCGGAGCTTTCGAGGCATCGACCAATCTGAAAGTCACGTTGAGAGGCGTCACCGATCTTAAGATGGGCACCGCGAGCGGAACGCTCAACGCCGGAGTCACGGCTGGTCAAAAGACCCCCGTGCCCTTCCTGGTCGCCAACAGCGGGACGGCGCCGATCCGCAATCTCGCGTTCGTCACGAAAAAGCCCGACAAGTGGACGATCGATTTCAAGCCCGACAAGATCGACGCGCTGAACGCCGGTGAAGTCCGCGAGGTATCGATGGAGATCACCGCGCCGGCGCGCGCGATCGCCGGCGATTACGCGATCACGGTCGCCGCGAACAGCGCGGACGCGAATAAATCGGTCGATTTCCGCGTCACGGTATCGACCGCGACGCTTTGGGGATGGGTCGGCGCGGCAATCGTCGCCGCCGTCGTGCTGGGGCTCGCCATCGTATTCTGGCGCCTGGGCCGGCGATAATGCCTGTAATAGAGACAGAGAATCTCACCAAACGGTACCGCAACCTGATCGCCGTCAACGGCCTCTCGTTCGCCGTGGAGCAAGGCGAGATCTTCGGCTTTCTCGGCCCGAACGGCGCGGGCAAAACGACGACGATCCTCATGCTACTGGGCCTCACGGAGCCCAGCGGCGGGCGCGTGCGCGTCTGCGGCTTCGATCCCTCGCGCCAGGCGCTGGAAGTCAAAAAACGCGTCGGCTACCTGCCCGAGAACCCCGGCTTCTACGACGACCTCTCGGGCCGGGAAAACTTGCGCTACATCGCCCGTCTGAACCGCATCGATGAGGACGAAGCGTCACGGCGCATCGGCGCGCTGCTCGAGCAGGTCGGCATGACCAAAGACAGCAGCCGCAACGTCAAGGAATATTCGCGCGGCATGAAGCAGCGCCTCGGCATCGCCGAAGTTCTGGTGAAAGAGCCCCAGGTGCTGGTCCTCGACGAGCCCACGCTCGGTCTCGATCCAGACGGCGCGGCGCGCATCCTCGAGCTCATCACCGGGCTCAGCCGCGAGCGCGGACTCACCGTGCTCCTCTCTTCGCACATGCTGCACCAGGTCCAGCAGATGTGCCACCGGGTCGGCATCATCGTGGGGGGCAAAATGATCGCCTCCGGCGAGGTCGATAAGCTCGGCAGCGCCGCATTCGAAGAGCGTCGGTGGAATTTTTCCATCGAGTGCGCCGGACGCAGCGACGGCATCGAGTCCGATCTCGCTGCGGTTCCCGGGGTCCAGGGCGTCGAACAGCGTGGAAAAGGCTATTATCTACGATGCAGCCGCGACGTGCGTCCGGAAGTTGCGGCACTCGTCGTGAACAAAGGCCTGTCGCTTTTCCAGCTGCGCTCGGAGGACACGACGCTCGAAGAAATCTATCTGAAATACTTTCGCGAGGCGTAACAATGAGCGTAGTTTTCTGGAAAGAGCTGGCCGATCATTTCAGCAGCCGCCGTTTCATGATCCTGCTGGCGATCATCGTCCTCACCGGCGTCTGGGCCGTTTACGCAGCGGGGCAATCGATCCGCCAGGACGCGGAGAGCGCACCCGCCGAATATGTCTTTCTTCTGTTGCTGACTTCCCAGAGCGGCGGCTTGCTGTCGCTGACGAGCTTTCTCGCGCTGCTCGGGCCGCTCGTCGGCATCATGCTCGGCTTCGACGCGATCAGCGGCGAGTACGCGCGCGGCACTTTGAGCCGCGTTCTGTCACAGCCGATCTATCGCGACAGCTTGATCAACGGCAAGTTCCTCGCCGGCCTCGCGACGGTGAGTGTGCTGTGGGCGTCGATTCTTTTGCTCGTCATCGGTCTCGGCGTCGTGCTGGTCGGGTTTCCGCCCAACCCCGAAGAGCTCTGGCGCATGCTCATCTTCACTATCATCGGCATCATCTATGTCGGCTTCTGGCTCGCGCTCGCGATGCTCTTCTCGCTTTTCATGCAGCGGACCGTCACCGCGGCGCTCGCGTCGCTCGCGCTCTGGCTGTTTCTCGCGATCTTCACGCCGCTGATCGCGCAGGTCGTCGCGATGCAGATCGTCCCCGATGCGACGACTCCCGAAGATGTCGTGCGCCAGACCGACATCGCATCCATGATTGGTCGCGCTTCCCCGACGACGCTGTATGAAGAATCCGTGCAGATCATCTTGAATCCTACCGCGCGCGTCCTCGGCGCCGCGCTTCAGGAGCAGACGCAGGGCATCCTTTTAACGCCGCTGGCGCTCAGCCAAAGCTTGCTCTTGATCTTGCCGCAGTTCACGACGCTCATCGCAATCGTCGCCGCCTGTTTCGCCATCTGCTACATCAAGTTCATGCGCACGGAAATCCGCGCGTAACCGGCCGAACATTCGTGTCTTTTCTCGTGCGAGAATATATTTTACGTATTGACTATTAAGGCAAAAATCATTTAATGTAGATGACACACACCTCATCTCATTAAGGGAGAAAATTCATGGCATACCGCGATCTAAGAGCTTACCTGGCCGCGCTCGAAGAACGAGGCAAGCTCAAGAAAGTCAGCAAGGAAGTCGACAAAGACTGGGAAGTCGCCGCGGTCTGCCGCCAGACGTTCTATAAAATACCGCCGGAACGCCGACCCGCGTTGATGTTCGAGAACGTCAAAGGCTTCGATACGCCGATCTGTGCCGGCGTGCTCGGCGCATCGCGCGAGATTTACGCCATCGGCCTGGAGACCGACGGCGTGGAAGGCATCAATCGCAAATGGGACGCGGCGCTGGAGAAGCCGATTCCGCCGGTCATGGTGAAAACCGGGCCGTGCAAAGAAAATATTCTGCATGGCGACCAGGTCGATATCGGAAAGCTGCCCGTGCCCGTTTGGACCGTCGGCGAGGACCCGGGGCCGTTCCTCACTTCACCGTATGTCATCACCAAAGATCCCGAGACGGGCATACGCAACGTCGGCACGTATCGGATGCAGGTCAAGGGACCGAACAAGACCGGATTTCTCTTCGGCAAGCGCCAGGACGCCTCGTGGCATCTCCGCAAGCATAACGAAATCAACCAGCCGATGCCGGTCGCCGTCGTGATCGGCGCCGACCCGAGCATCGGCTACGTGTCCGTATCGAAAATGTCCGAGGAGCTCGACGAGTTCGCGGTCGCCGGCGCGCTGCGCGGCGCACCGGTCGAGTTAGTCCCCTGCGAGACGGTGCCGCTCGAAGTTCCAGCGACCGCCGAGATCGTTCTCGAGGGTGAGATCCCCGCGAACTTCACCGAGATGGAAGGCCCGTTCGGCGAGTATACCGGCTACATGGGTCCCGCCGGAAAAGGACCCGTCTTCAACATCAAATGCATGACGTTCCGCAACAATCCCGTCTACCAAGCGTTCATCAGCCAGCGGCCGCCCTCGGAATCGAGCTGCATCCGCGGTGTCGGCCGCGAGTGGCCGCTGTTCAAGCATCTGAAGTATAACCTGCGCCTGCCGATCAAGGACCTGCGCATGAAAGAGTCCGGCGGCAGCGGCGCTTACGTCGTAGCGTCGCTGAAAAAGCAGTTTAATGGGCAGGTGAAGCAGCTAATGTACGGAATCTGGTCGCTCCGCACCGGCTTCGGCAAGATTACCGTCGTCGTCGACGAGGATATCGATGTATGGGACGACTTCGACGTCGACTGGGCGCTCAGCTGGCACGTGCGGCCCGACAAAGACGTCTATATCGAGCGCGACACACAGTCGGTAGGACTCGACCCGTCTCAGGCGCCTAAGCAGGTGCCGCAGCACGATCCCATTAGAGACGTCGGCGCACGGCTCGCGATCGATGCGACGCGCAAGCACGACTACCCGGCGATCGCCCTGCCGCCGAAGGACCATCTGGACCGCGTCGCGGCTCGCTGGAAAGACTACGGGATCGACAGCTAAGCGCCGCGCCGCATCTTCTCGGCCGCGGCGTGAATCGATTCGATAATTTTCTTATAGCCGGTGCAGCGGCAAATGTTGCCGTGCATGAAGTGTTTGATCTCTTCGTCCGTGGGGTTGGAATTTTCCGCTAGCAGCGCCTTCGCCGCCAGAATCATTCCCGGAGTGCAGAAACCGCACTGAAATCCGCCGTGCTCGATGAAGGACTCTTGCAGCGGGTGAAGCTTGCCTCCCGCGGCGAGGCCTTCGATCGTCTCGACGCGCTTGCCTCTGGCTTCGAACGCCGGCAGCGTGCAGGAGCTGACCGGACGGCCGTCGAGCAGCAGCGTGCACGCGCCGCAGACCTCGACGTCGCACGAGCGCTTCGCGCCCGTGAGGCCGAGGCGGTCGCGCACGACGTCGAGCAGGAGCTCGTGCGGCTCGATCTCGAGCTCGTAGGTCTTGCCGTTGACCTCCAGAGAAACCGGAATCGTCTGCGCGCCGTGCGGCCGGTTCGTCAAGCTCGCCATTGGTTTTCTCTCGTCACCGGCACTGCTCCGCCGCCTGCGTAAAGGCGCGCTTGAGCAAAACGCCGACGATGTGCTCTTTGTAATCTTTCGAGCCGTGGAGATCGCTGATCGCGTCGCTCGCGCGTCCCGCGACAGCGCCCGCCTCGTCGAGGCGGCGCGACGCTTCGTCGAGCGATTTGCCGCGTAGAAGCTCCTCGGCTGCGGAGACTCTGCGCGGCGTCGGGCCGGCGCAGCCGACCGCGACCCGCGCCTCGCGGACCGCGTTCCCGTCGAGGGCGAGAAAAACCGCTACGCCAACGCTCGGGCGCTCCAGATAGCCGAACTTCAAATAGGCTGCGGCAGAGCGCGCCGGCAGGCGTGGAATGCGAATCTCGGCCAGTAACTCGTCGTCCGCCAAAGCGTTCTCGTAAGCGTCGACGAAAAATTTTTCGATCGGGATCTCACGTCTCTTGTCGGCTTTCGCGGCGATCACCGACGCGCCGAGCGCCAGAAAGAGCGTGCCGGGATCGGCGTGCGGCTCGGCGAAGCACAGGTTGCCGCCGATCGTGCCGACTTCACGCACGCGAATATTTGCGACGTTTTTTTCCAGCGCCGCCAAAGCCGGAAGATGCTTCTCCAGCAGCGCATCGCGCGTTAAACGGCGGTGCGTCGCGAGCGCGCCGATTGAGATCGAGCCGTTATCCAGCTTTATCTGATCCAGACCGGGAATTTTTTTGACGTTGACGAGCCGCTCGTAGCGCGCGAGGCCTTCTTTCATCACGAGCAGCAGCTCGGTGCCGCCGGCGTAGATGCGGGCGCTCTCACCGTGGCGCGCGAGCAATGCGGAAGCTTCCGGAATGGTCTCCGGCTCTTCGAGGCGGAAGCGTCTGAGCATCTAGGCGTTGGCCTCGAGCTTCTGCTTGAGGTTGCCAGCGAACTGGTCCATGACCTGGTCGGCTTTGCGCTTGATCATGCTGTGGCCGAGCGTGGCGAGCTTGCCGAGGATGTCGACGTTGGCCGCGAGCAGGAGCTTCGTCTGATCGCCCTCGCCGGCGAGGTTCACTTCGAGCTCGACCTTCATGCGGCTGCCGATTTTGCTGTCGCTGCCGCTCGCCACCGCTTTGATGTAGGAAAGCTCGCGGCTCTCCTGCACGTCGATATTCATCGGGAACTCGACGCGGAACGGGCCGACCTTCTCCTCCATCGTCGCGGTGTAGCGCTTTCCCGGCTCGACCGTGCCAGCCTCTTTACAGCCGGGAACGCATGCGATGAAACGATCAACGTCCCAGAGGAAACGCCATACTTTTTCTTTCGGGCTGCGGATATCGATTTCGCGTTCGAAGCGCAAGCGAAGACTCCTCTACAGATATTTTCACCTAGCTATCAAATACCTCTGGAACGCGCAAGCAGAGCGGCGCGCGGCGGGGTTCATCATGTGCCGGGATCGTCGACGACGACGTCCTTGACGTCCTTAAATTCCTTGCTGAGATAATCTTTCAGCCGTTTTTTCAGGCGCTCCTCGATCTGCCGCACGCGCTCTCGGCTGATGCCGTAGCGCTCGCCGATCTCGCGCAGCGTCCGCGGCTCTTCGTTAAGGAGGCGCTCGCGAAAGATGACCAAGTCCTTGTCCTTGAGGCCGCTCGCGAACTGCTCGATTTTTTCGCTCATCACCTGGCGGTATTCCGCGTTGGCGACGCTTTCTTCGGGATTCGCGCTATTGTCCGGCAGAAAGCTCAAGAGCGTGGCCTCGCCGTCCTCGCCCATCGGAACATCGGTGGAAATATCGCGGTTGGCGAGCCGCTGCTCCATTTCGATGACTTCGCCCTCTTTGACGTTGAGACGCTCGGCGAGGAGCTTCGGCCCTGGAGTGAAGCCTTCAGCTTCGAGTCGCTCTTTTTCCTTCTGGAGGTTGAAGAAGAGCTTGCGCTGCGCCTGCGTCGTGCCGATCTTGACCATGCGCCAATCGTTGATGAGGTAGCGGATGATATACGCGCGAATCCACCAGACGGCATACGATGGAAAGCGGACGCCGCGATAAGGGTCGAAATTCTTCACGGCCTCCATGAGGCCGATGTTCCCTTCCTGGATGAGATCGAGAAGATTGCGGAACGCGCGCTGATATTCGCGCGCGATCATCACGACAAGCCGCAGGTTCGCCGTAACGAGCTTGTAGGCCGCCTGGACGCTCCCCTGCTCTTTGTATTCGAGCGCGATCTTGTGCTCTTCCTCGCGGCTGAGAACGGGATAACGCCGGATTTCCGAAAGATATCGCTGGAGCGTGTCGGTTGGAACCAGCGCGTTCGCCAGCTTTTCCTCGGCGGCCGGGCCGGACTCTTTGCCAATATCGCTTGCTTCAGCGGGCGGAATGTCTTCGCGGTTGTCGCGGTTATCGGATGGCTTGACCATTACAAATCTCGAGGACGAGCGAACGGCGCCGTAGCACTAACACCGGCGTGCTGTAAAAATTTTAACCCGGAACGGGAAATCTGGCAAGATTGAGAAAAGCCGAAGGGGGATAGCCTAGGCGGCCCGTCCGGTAGGGGCGAGCGACTTTTCCACCTTTTTAACTTTGCCTTCGGCGATCTCGCGCAAGGCGACGACGACTTCGCGGTTATCCGATTCGATCAGAGGCTTGGCGCCTTTGAAAAGCTGGCGCGCGCGCTGCGCGGCGAGTATGACCAGCTCGAAGCGGCTCGGCACTTTTTGTAGGCAGTCTTCGACGGTAATACGGGCCATGCGATCCTCCGATTAGTCCTATAATTGACCAGATTTCGGTGCGAGAGTCAACCGGCGCGCCCCGAGCCTTGACAACCCAAGGCGCGGCTTTTATGTTTGCGCACGGGAGGTAACTCATTGCCGGGACTGCTGAAAAGAATCGAGCGAATATTCAGGCCGGAAGCGAACGGCCGCCGAGAATCCAACGATCCTCTCGACACCCTGAAAGAAAGCTACCGCGAGCTAAACCGCCTCGCCGCACAAATTGCCGACCACGCGGAGCGCGCGCCTTACCCGGCAGTCGCGCAGACGCTACGGCGGGTCGCCGAAGAAAAGCGCTCGGCCGCCAACACACTGCGCGACAGGATAAACGCGACGGGCGGAACGCTCTACGAAACGCCGCTCGATATAGAATCGGGCGGAAACCATTGGGAGCGCATGGGCCGCGATTTGAGCGCCCACAGCGTGCTGGAGACGCGTTTTTTGGAGCGCGCCGCGCGCTTGAACGAAAAATCACCCGATGCCGCGGAGCTGCTGCGGCAGGTCGTGCAGCTGCAAAACCACCACGTGCGCATTTTCATGGACCTGATTGCCCGCGCCGATCCTCAGGCGCAGCAGACATGAGTTTTTAGTCTTCGAAGGAGCGAGCCAAATGCCGAACCGAATCATGACCGCGTCCCTGCTCCTCGCCGCGTTGACGGTGGGGACAAATGTCGCCGCCCAGGAAAAGGTAAGGATTTCCTACAGCTCCGCCGACGCGACCAACTCGGTGTACTTCATCGCGCAGGACGCCGGTTTCTACAAAAAGCACGGCATCGATGCCGACCTAATCTATATCCAGAGCACGCCCATCAGCGTCACCAGCATCATCGCCGGCGACGTGAAGGTCGGCAATGCCGCCGGCAACGCCGTTGCCAGCGCTGTCGCCGGCGGCGTCGGTCTGGTCATGGTGGGCTGTTATATCAATACGCTTCCGTACGAATTAGTCGTCCAGGAATCGGTCAAGTCGGCGGAAGATCTGCGCGGCAAGAGCATCGGCATCAGCCGAATCGGCAGCGCCTCGGATACGGCCGCTCACGTCTTGATACGCGGTTTGGGGCTGACGCCCGTCAAGGATGTCCCGATCATCCAGGTCGGCGGACCTGGAGAGCGGGCTGCGGCCTTCCGCGGCGGCCGCATCGTGGGATTCCCCTCGCCGCCGGGCATCATCAAGCTGGCGCAAGGCATGCCGCACAAGGTGCTGATCAGCACCGCCGATCTGCCGAAGCGCTTCGACTTTCCCTACATCTGCGCCAACACGACGCGCCCGTTTTTAACCGCGCAGCGCGACACGGTCCGACGCATCGTCATGGCGCTCATCGAGGCGACGCACTTCTTCAAGACGCGCAAGGAAGAGACGAAAAAGATCGTCGCCAAATATAGCCGGCAGGACAACGAAGGCTATCTCGAGGACTCGTGGCAGGCGATGGCGAAGCTTTACGAGCGCGTGCCCTTGGTCACCCGGCCGGGCATGGAAGCCCAGATCCAGGAGGTGGCACGGAAGCCCGGTCAGAACTTAAAATTCGAAGATATCGTGGACGAGAGTATCGTGCGGGAGCTCGACAAGAACGGCTTTATAGGAAAGGTTTACAACCCCTGAAACCGCTAAAATTAGCCGCTCCTTAATGCTCAGAAAACTTCGCGCGGACGTGGCCGGAAAAGGCCATATCCAGAGCGAGGCTCGCCGCGATAGCATCCCACGCCTCTTCCGGCTGAAGGCCGCCTGTGGCCTGATATGAGCGCCACAAAGTGACGATCTCCTCGAGGGTCGGATAGTCGAAACCCTGCATCCCCGTCGTATCTCTGACGATTTCGAGTTGGCTCATGCCCGGAGAAGAAAGCAAGCGATATGCCACGGTGATAAATACTTGATTTTCTAAGGAGAGGCGCTGAGAACACAGGTACTTCAGGGCGAAGTTTGGTTAGTAATTGCCGCAATTTGGTACAAAATTACTGTTCTGGAGCGAGGAAAAATTGAGATTTGAAGCTAATCGATGACGGCGACGGCCGAAATCTCGATCATGCAGTCCGGGTTGTAAAGACCCTTCACTTCGACCAGGGTTATGGCCGGGAAGTACTTGCCGAAGACTTCCCGGTAGCTGATGGCGATCTCCTTTTTGGCCGCCAGGTAGGCGGGTAGGTCGGTCACATACATGGTCAGAACGGCGATCTGGTCCGGTCTGCCGCCCGCCCCCTCGACCGCCAGCTTGAGGTTGCCCATGACCTGCCGCCATTGGGCCACGAAGTCGCCCTTTCCGACCACCGCGCCGGTCGCGTCGAAAGGCGCCTGGCCGGCGATGTAGACCGTCCTTCCGGAGTTGACCTTTGCGACATGGGCATAGCCGACCGGCCGCTCCAGCCCCGTCGGATTTAAAAGCTCGAAAGACATCTTGCCTCCTCCCGAGTTCTAGCCGCGGCCCCAGGCGGCGATGAAATTCCTTAGTTCGCCGACGACGTCCGTCGACTGGGCCACGTACGGCAAAATCATGCGCGTAGCGCCGGCTTCTTCATAGGGTTTGAGCTTCTCGCGGACCTCGGCGATCGATGTCGCCGCCGCCATCGGCAGCCCTTCGAAAAGACGATCCGTGATCAGCCGCCGCGCCGCATGAAAGCCGCCGGATTTCCATGCCGCGCGCATCGACTCGACTTCCGCGCCGAAACCCATGCGCGTCAATAGATCGCGATAATAATCGGCCAGCGTGTAGTAGGTTATCGCGTGGCTGAGCGCCTCGCGCGCCTGCGCGCGGTCCGGCGCAACCGAGCAGCGTACTTTACAGATGATCTCCATCGCCGCGGGATCTTTTCCCGCCTCCTCGGCGCCTTCCCTCACCTGCTCGGCGATGCGGCGGATTTCCGGCGGATTCGCCATGTTGATCAGCACGCCGTCGGTCAGCTTCCCGGCGAGCTTCGTCATCATCGGGCCGAATGCCGCCAGATAGATCGGAATTTTTCTGCCCGAAGCCTTGAAGGCCATCTTGAAGCCGCGGGCGGAGTAAAACTCGCCGCTGAAATCGAGCTTCTCGCCGCTCATCGCGCGCCGGACGATTTCCAGATATTCTTTTACGCGCGCGAGCGGCCGATCCGACGGCAGGCCGTGCCAGCCGGCGATCGTCGGATTAGAGACGCCGAGACCGAGCAGAAAGCGTCCTTGCGAGAGTTCGTCGAGCCCAACGGTCTGCAGCGCCAGCGTCGCCGGCGTGCGTCCGAGAATATGGTAAACCGCCGAGCCGATCTTGAGCGTCTTCGTCACCGCCGCGACGGCGGAAAGCATCACCGTCGGATCTTTGTTGTTCGCCTCGCCGCCCCAGGCGCAGTCGAAGCCGTTCGCTTCGGCGAGGCGCGCGAGCTCTGGAATCGCATCCATCGGCAGCTGCGCGCCGGAGTTGAACTCGATATCGATTTTCATGGTGGTCAAATGTGCCGGAATTTATTTGCAGTCGGAAGCTAGGCGATAACATCAATCGCACCATGGATCAACCATCGCCGGGTAAAAGTACATTGACAACGCCAATGAACGATTGGAAAATCTCCATTGTTCGCAAGAAAGGACTCGAAAATGATCGCCAACGATATTTTCCTCGACGCCTTCGCGCGCGTTTACGAATCGCTTCACCGCACGCTGGCGGATCTCGACGAAGACGAGCTCGCCCGCGAGCCGCATCCTTCGATCGGGTGGCTCGCCTGGAGGCTGACACGCGTGATGGACAGCAACGTCGCGCAGCTCTCCAACCGCGAGCAGCTCTGGATCGCCGACGGCTGGGCCGCGCGCTTCGTCATGCCGCCCGAGCCCGCCGATTACGGCCGCTCGCACACGCACACGCGCGAGCAGGTGCGCGCGTTTCGCGCGTCCGGGAAATTGCTCCTCTCGTACCATGACGCTGTGTACGAGGTGACAAAATCATTTTTAAAATCGCTCAGCGCCGAAGACCTCGCGCGCGAGCTCGACGAGCCCAGATTTCAGCCGCTTCCGACCGTCGCCGTCCGCCTGGTCAGCGTGTTGGAAAACGCGATGACGAACGAAGGGCAGATCATTTATCTGAAGGGCTATCACCGCCTCGGCGGCTATTTCCCTAAAGAGGCAAAGGACCCGAGCGGCTATCGGTAACCGATAAAACCGGACTTGTCTTGCGTTCGCCGCTGAAGTAAATCAGACCTGATCAGGAGGACTTCTTATGCCGCCCGAACGTCCGATCAAACTTTACGACTTCGCCAGCTCGCCCAATTGCCAGCGCGTCATCGTCGTGATGGAAGAGAAGAAGCTTCCGTACGAGAAAGTCCCGGTCGATCTCAAAAAGATGGAGCAGAAAAAACCGGATTTCTTGAAGCTCAATCCTTACGGCAAAGTTCCGGTGATCATCGACGGCGCGACCGTGCTATATGAATCGCTCGTCATCAACGAATACCTCGAAGAAAAATATCCCGAGACGCCGCTTCTTCCCAAAGACCCGGGCAAACGCGCAAAGGCGCGCATCCTGCTGGATTACGGGATGAATCATCTCGACGGGCCTTATCAGAAGATCCGGAAAGAGATGATGAAGGACGAGAAAGAGCGCGATCAGCAGCTGATCGACGGCGCGCGCAAGGAGCTCAAACACCTGCTCGGACGCTTGGAGCGCGAGCTCGGCGATCAGTCTTATCTCGCCGGCGACTTCTCGCTGGTCGACGCCGCGCTGATCCCGAGATTCGTGCGCTTGGCCGGCATGGGAGTGCTGCCCGATCCATCGCTGCCGAACGTGGGCAAGTGGATCGAGCGCATGAAGCAGCGACCGTCGGTGCAGAAAATTCTCTAATTGCGTCGCGCGCCCTGACCGGTTGAAAAATCGGCGCCGGCCGATTTAACTGGGAACTTGCAACCGGAAAGCGGACGACGATCTTTTTTCATTCCTCTGCGGTGCTGGCTACGCACGAGCGGGCCTCGGTACGGCGGCGAGATTTCACTTTCAGGGCTAAAAGCCAACGTACAAGTTTCCTGGACACCACACGGCGTTCCGCACGTCAAAGCCGAGACATTAAGCGACCTCTTTCTCGCGCAGGGTTATCTGCACGCGCAGGAGCGGCTCTGGCAAATGGAGCTCAACCGGCGCGCGCTCTGCGGCCGCGCCGCCGAGATTTTCGGCGACCGGCGGCTTCCCGACGATCTCTCGGCCCACTTCCGCGGGAAGACGCTCGCGGATCTGGACTATTTTCTCCGGCTGCTCGGCATGCGCCGCGCGGCCGTAGCCTCAGTCCCTCTCCTCTCCGACGAGGAACGCGCCGTCCTCGAAAGCTACAGCGCGGGCATCAATCGCTACATCGAAACGCATCGCAAATCCCTGCCGCTCGAATTCCGCCTGCTCCGGTTCGAGCCGGAGCCGTGGCGGCCGGAAGATACGCTGACGCTCGGAAAAGGCTTCGCATTTTTTCTGTCGACTTCTTTATTGACGCGGCTCTCGTGGATCGCGCTCGCGGCGCGCCTCAAAGACGCGCCGGAAAAACTGGCATCGCTGCTGCCGCGCTATCCCGCCGGCGCGCCGAGCATCACGCGAGCGGTGGCGGGCGAAGCCGAAGAGCTGCTGCGCTTCGTGAGCGGCACGTTCGAGCTCTACGGTCCGGCCGCCGGTCAGGGCAGCAACAGCTGGGCCGTCGCGCCGCAGCGCTCCGCGACGGGAAGCGCGATTCTTTGCAACGACCCTCACCTGAAGCTCGATCTTCCCGCGACGTGGTACCTCATGCATCTCGCGGCCGGCAGCGACTTCGAGGTCTGGGGCGGCACGATCCCAGGAATG
This sequence comes from Binatia bacterium, assembly GCA_036407055.1. Lineage (GTDB taxonomy): Bacteria > Desulfobacterota > Binatia > UBA9968 > UBA9968 > JAJPJQ01. Next base: position 24,349 of record DASWZY010000108.1, on the reverse strand, counting down.
CCGTGCGTCCATATCGGCCGCAACCGCCGCATCGCCTGGGGCGTCACCGCGGGGCTGTGCGACGACGCCGACCTCTATCGCGAGCAACTCGATCCGAGCGATCCCGCCTTCTGCGTCACCGGCGCAGCCCGAAAACCGCTGACAATCATCGAGGAGCAGATTACCGTTCGCCGCGGTAAAATGCTGACCAAAAAAATTCGCCTGACCGAGCATGGCCCGCTTGTCAGCGATGCGGTTCCATGCGGCGTCGACGGCTCGACGGCGCTCGCGTTCAAGTGGACCGCGCATGCGCCGAGCCGGGAAATGCGCGTGGTCTACGACCTGAATCGAGCGCGCGGCTGGAACGATTTTCGCGCGGCGCTGTCGCATCAGACCGCGCCGTCGCTGAATTATATCTACGCGGATCGCGACGGGAACATCGGCTACAGCCTGGCGGGCGCGGTGCCCATCCGCGGCCGCCGGCCGTCGTATCTGCCGCGCGACGGCGGCGAACCGGCCGACGAATGGAAAGGCTGTATTCCTTTCGAGGAATTGCCGTTTCTTTACAATCCGCCCGAGGGAGTTATCGCGACGGCGAACAACGACGTCGCCGGCCGTGACTACCCGTATCACCTCTCCGACCTTTTCGAGCCGCCGTACCGCATCGGCCGCATCAAGGAGCTGTTGGCGGCGAAAGAACGTCTGTCCGTCGAGGACATGACGCGCATCCAGCAGGACACGGTATCGCTGCACGCGCGGGGCATTCTTCAAGCCCTGCGCGGCGACTTAGAAGAAATCGCGCGAGGCGACCAAAGCCTTCGAGACGCTGCGCATTTGCTGCTCGACTGGGATGCGGATTGCGCAATCGGCAGCAATGCGGCTGCGTTGTTCCAATGCTTTTACCATCACCTGAGCCTGAGCCTTCTCGCGCCGGCGATTGGAGAGGATCTGTTTCGCGCTTACGTCGAGAGCTTCAATCAATCGCTCGCGCCGATCGAAGCGATCTTGAGCGGCAAACGGTCGCCGTGGTTCGCCGAGACCCCGCGCAGCACGCTCGTCGCGGCAAGTCTCGCAGCTGCGGTGGCGGACCTCACCCGGCGATTAGGCCGCGACATGAGCGGCTGGCGCTGGGGCGATCTGCATCGGCTGCGCCTAAGCCACCCGTTCGATGATGTGAGGGTGATTGGGCGCTGGTTGTCGTTGGCGCCCGTGCCGACCGGCGGCGACGGCGTGACCGTCAATCTGGGCTTTTTCCGCCGCTCTCATCCGTACGCGCATACCGTCGGCGCCTCGCTCAGAATGGTCGCCGACCTGGCAGACGCCGAGCGAACCCGTTTTCTCATTTTGCCGGGTCAATCGGGCCATTTTTTATCGCCTTATTACAACGACCAGCTCGCGTTATGGCGCAGTGGAAAGTATCTGCCGGTCGACTCCAGTGAACCGACCGCCTCCGATGGAGCCTCACTCATTCTCTCTCCCGCCTTGCGACACTCTTGACAGTGTTACAAGCATCCCCTATTTACCTTAGGTCCGCGGGGGGCCTTAATCGGCGCCGGAACCGTGCCTCTCGAGAGGTTGACGAGTCCAAGACGGCAAGATAAGTTGCGTTTTTATTTTCTCGCCAGCATGATTTGGGCGCTCTCGACGTCTAAGCACGAAGGAGGTCTATCATGACACGATGGAAACGGTTATCGCTCCACGGCGTCTCATCCCTCATGTTTCTTTTCGCCGCGGTCTTGCCGGCCGCCGCCCTCCAGGTCGGCGACAAGGCGCCTGACTTCGAGCTCGACAGCACCAAAGGCGGCAAGCTCAAGCTCAGCAGCCTCAAAGGCAAAAACGTTCTCATCAACTTCTATGTCCTCGACTTCAGCCCGACCTGAATCAAGGACCTGCAAGCGTCCGGTTCGGACAGTTACGACAAGTTTCAGGCGGAAAATACCGAAGTCGTAGGCATCAGCGCCAATGCGCCCTTCTCGCAAAAGGCTTTCGCGGATTTCGCCAAGATCCATTACGCCTTGCTCAGCGACCGCGACGGCAAGATTCTGAACGCCTACGGCGTCTTCGATCCCGAGCGCCGCGTCGCAAAGCGCTCCTACGTGATCATCGATAAAGAAGGCGTGGTCAAATATTACGACGTTCGGCCGTCGAACAGCGAAAAAGATCTTCTTTCGACGGACCAGCTTCTGAATGAAGTCAAAAAAGTCAACCGAGGCAGCTAAACAACACACCCGAAAGGAGCAGACGATGATGCATCGTAGACTGTTTCAGGCAATGTTTTTGATGGTGGCCGTGGTTCTGATCGCACCGCAGGCGTTCGCGCAGCAGGACGTGATCGAGAAGCGGCAGAAGCTCATGAAGGGCAACGGCGCCGACGCCAAAGCGATCAAAGGCGCGCTCGAGTCGAAGGATTACGCGACTATCGAGACGAAGGCCAAGGACATCGGCAACAACATGGACAAGGTCGTCGACCTCTTCCCGAAGGGCAGCACTTCCGATAAGTCGCGCGCGCTGCCGGCCATTTGGGAAAAATGGGACGACTTCAGCAAACACCCCGGTCAGGTGAAGAAAGCGGCCAATGACGTCGCCGCCGCCGCGAAGGCGAAGGACGACGCCGCACTGCCCGCGAAAGTGAAAGCGCTCGGCGACGCCTGCGGCAGCTGTCATAAGAATTTCCGCGCAGAGGAGAAAAAGGGATAGGATCGGCTCACGCAACCGATAGGAGGAGGTCGGATGAAGACCCGCGTTGTAATTTTCCTAATCGCGTTTTGTCTGATCGGAGCAACCGGTACGCTCTCTTGGGCGAAGGATAACGGCAACAATAACGGCAACAACGGCAACCATAATGGCAACGGCAACAACAAGGACGACGATTTCCCGCAAAACGCGTCGTTCACGACGCTGAAAGACGCCGCCAACCCAGCAAACAGCTTGCTGCTGCCGTTCGCCATCGAAGGGCTTACCGGCGACGCGAGCGGAAACCTCTATACGACAGGGCGCCAGCCGGATACGACGAAGCTGTGCCCCGTCTGGAAGATCGCGATAAGCGGCCTCAACGCCACCAAAACCACAATCGGCTTCATCCCGAACAATCCCGCCTGCAACCCGTCGGGGATCACGTTTGATGCCGCCGGGAGCCTGTACATCGCCGACGCGGCGTCCGGCGGGAACGTCCGCAAAGTAGTCCCCAACGGAACCAGCTGCGCCTCCGACGACTCGACCGACCCGACCTGCAGCGGAGTCCCCCAATCGACCAATTACGCGACCAACGTACCGGGCACGAACGGGCTAGCCTTCGACGCTGACGGCAACCTTTGGACCGGCGACGGAACTACCGGCCAGGGCAGAGTCTGGAAAATCGGCGTCGGCGGCGGTAACTGCCTGCCTCCAACGCCCACCGGGTGCGCTGAAGTCTTCCGCATCCAGCCGATGCGTAACGGCACCGCGCTCGGCGGGGATATCACGGCCCCGGCGCCGGCCGCCGCGCCGACGCAGGGTGTCGGACGCCAAAACAGCACATTCCCGCACACGGTCGCGACGGGAAATCCACAGGACTTGGTCGCCAACGGCGTTGCCTTCGACGACGACGGCGATATGTTCGTGATCGACTCCGCGCGCGGCGCGTTGTGGAAGATCAACTTCGATCGTAACGGCAACCCGAAGCTTCATACCGGCTGCGACAGCACCTTCACGGATAACACCCTCTGTCTCGACCACGTGTACGTGGCCCATCCGGTGCTCGAGGGCGGAGACGGCATCGCGCTCGACGTGGCCGGCAATGTATACGTCGACGCCAACGAGCGGCAGGCGGTCGCAGTTGTCACCAACGACGGCCGGGTGATCGAGGTTTTCCGCAATCCGGTCAACGCCGCGGGCTTCAGGAACACCGGTGACACGGCGGCTGCCAACACCCACATCGTCGAATTTCCAACGAGCCCGTTCATCAGCGGCAGACGCTTTTGCACCGCGCAGTCCGACGGCAACCGGCGGGATAATTTCCCGCAGTCCGGCGGCGAGATCAACGCCGGCGCCGCGCTCGCCAATCCCGATCCCGGCAAGCGAGCCAAGATTTCCTGCATGACAGACGCGACCACCGGCAACCTGATCCAGCTCGATATTCCCGGTCTGCCGCTCCCGGTTCATTAAGCTGATCAACTCATGTCTTTCCTCAAAAAGGCCCCTGGAGCACACCCCGGGGGCCTTTTTTTTGGCGCTTTCTTTTGAAATACGATTCATCTAGAATCCGCGCCGTTCGATCCGGCTTCGCACGGAAGGAGGCGGTAATGAAAGCACGTTGGTGGACGTTATGGCTCGCGGCTCTCGCGGTCTACGGCTGCGCTGCCATGGGCGGCGGCGAAGGCGGCGGAAAAGTCTCTATCCTTGTCGACCTCGATCCTGCGAGCGCGGATCGCACGATCATCGTCGAGAGCATCACCGCCGATTCGCAGGGCCGCCTCTACATGGGCGACCGTGTGAGCGGGAACATTTTGCGCGTCGATCCCAAATCGCCGAAGCCCGAGGCGGTCGCGCGCATCGAGCCGCGCGAGATCGCGGGCAAGAAAGTCAACGCCGACGCGAGCGGCGTCGAATTCAACCGGCAGGGCGATCTCTTCATCGCGAGCGGCCCGTTCAGCGAGGTGCTGCGCGTCCGCGCCGCCGATCTGAATCCGCAAAAGCCCGGACACGCGCAGACTTTCGCGACCGGCGCCGAGGGCGCCAATGGCATCGCCTTCGACAAGCAGGGAAATCTGTATATCGCGGGAGGACGGAGCGGCAGGATTTACCGCGTCGGCCCGGGCGGCGGCTCGGCGCTGCCGTTCGCGGAGATTCCCGCTTTTATGCGCACGCTCCCCGACGGCAAGACCCAGCAATCGATTGTTGCCAACGGGCTCGCCTTCGACGCCAAGGGAACGCTTTACGTCTCCGACACGGCCCGGGGCGCGATCTGGCGCGTTTCTATCGCTGGCGATGACAAGCCCGGTAAGCCGGAAAAGATTGCCGAGAATCCGCTTCTGGAAGGCGCCGACGGCATCGCCTTCGATCGCACCGGCAAGCTCTGGGTCACGGCGAACGAGCGCAACGCGCTCGTAACCGTCTCGCTCGACGGTAAGGTCGAGCAGGTGGCGAAGAACGACAGCAAGGGGCCGCTCGAGTTTCCTTCGGCGATCGTTTTCGTCGGGGATGCGGGCTTTATCAGCAACTACGACGCGCCGCGGCGCGATAATATGGACGCCAACGGCAAGACGGCGCTGGACGGCGTCGGCGCTTCGGTCGCGCGCGTCAAGCCTTAGTGGATCCGATAAATCGACGCCGACGCGCCGACTGAAAGAGTCGATCCGTCTAAGCCATGCCGCCGCTGCTCTCGCTCAATCAAGTGCGCCGCGAGTTTCAGGTGCGCGGCCGTCAGGTCGTCGCCGTCGACACCCTCGATCTCGCCGTCGACGAGGGAGAGTTCGTCACGGTCGTCGGCCCTTCCGGATGCGGCAAGTCGACGCTCTTGAATCTCGTCGTCGGTCTCCTGCCGCCGAGCGGCGGCCGGATCGTCTACCGCGGACGCGCCGTCGAGGGCATTAACACCGACATCGGCTACGTCACGCAGAAAGACAACCTGCTGCCCTGGCGGACACTGGTCGAGAACGTGGAGATAGCGCTGGAAATTCGCGGCGCGGCGAAAAGCGAGCGGCGCCGGCACGCCATCGATCTGATCGGCCAGGTCGGCCTGTCGGGCTTCGAGGATCATTATCCGCACGAGCTTTCCGGCGGCATGCGCCAGCGCGCGAACATCATCCGCACGCTGATCTACGACCCGGAGCTTATCCTGATGGACGAGCCCTTCGGCCCGCTCGACGCGCAAACGCGCATCGTGCTTCAGGACCAGCTGCTCAAGCTGTGGCGCGCGTCGCGGAAGACGATCCTCTTCATCACGCACGATCTGGTCGAGGCGATCACGCTGGCCGACCGCGTCGTCGTCATGACCTCGCGCCCCGGCCGGGTGAAGCATATCGCGGCGGTGCCGATCCCGCGGCCGCGCGACGTCTATCAGATCCATATGAGCAGCGAGTTTCGCGAAGTATACAATAAGCTCTGGAACGAACTCCGCCCGGAAGTCGCTCCGGCGTAAGCAGAGGAAAGGAGACGATCATGAAACGACTGACCGCTCTGGCGCTCACCGCCGTGGTTTTCCAGCTCGGCTGGACGGCGGCGTGGGCGCAGAATCTCCGCAAGGTGAAAATGACGATCCCCGTCGTCGCCCACTCGATGACGCCGATCTACGTCGCGCAATCCAAGGGATACTTCAAGGACGAAGGACTGGAGGTCGACGTCACGTCGACGAACGGAGGCGGCCCGGATATCCGCGCGCTCATCGCCGGCGACGTCGATTTCAGCTTCACCACCGGCGACAACGTCGTGCTCGCGCAGCAGGAGGGCAAGAAGCTTCTGATGGTCGCGAGCGGCCTCAATAAAATTTTCATCAACTGGGCGATGCACAAGGAATCGGCGAAGGCCAAGGGCATCACCGAAGCGTCTTCGCTCAACGACAAGCTGAAGGCGCTCAAAGGGCTGACGATCGGCTTCACCAATCCCGGCGCGCTGACGGCGCATCTCGCCGGCTTCGTCACGCGCAAGGCCGGCTACGCGCCGCAGCAGGACGTCAACATGATCGCCATCGGCTCAGGACCGACGTGGGTCGCGGCCCTGGAGAATCGTAAAGTGGACGTTGCGCTCACCGCGCCCCCGGTTCCCGAGACCGCCGTCAGCCGCGGCTTCGCGATCCCATTCTTGAGCTACACGCAGTATGCCGAGCTGGGCGCTCCGGAGTTTCTGATGGAGAATCTTATCGTTCGGCCCGATACCGCCGCAAAGGACCCGGAGCTCGTGCGTAAAATGACGCGCGCCGTGGTCAAGGCGAATAAATGGACGACGCAGGCGACGCCCGAGCAACTGGCAGAGACTCTTAGACCCTTCATGAAACAGATCGACCCGGCGCTGCTGGTCTCGGGCGCGAAGGCCGTCATTCCGACCATCAGCCCCGACGGCCGTACGAGCGAGCGCAGCGTCCAGGTCACGCAGGATATTCTAGAGCAGGCGGGAATCTTGAAAAAGCGCGTGCCGTATAATGAGCTGGTCGCGAACGAATTCCTTCCCAAATGACGGGACGCGGCAGACTTTTCGTTTACCGGCTCCTGTTCGGGCTGGTTTTACTCGCCGTTTGGGAGGCGGCTTCGGGCAGACTTATCGATCCGTTCTGGGTCTCGCGGCCGTCGGACATATTTAAATATCTCTGGGGCGTCTTCGCGGACGGGTCGATCTTCGGCCATCTCGCTATCACGCTGTACGAAACTTTTGTCGGGTTCTTCATCGGCGCCGCCAGCGGAATCGCGCTCGGCTTTTTCCTCGCGCGCAAGGAAGTCTTGGCGCAGGTGCTCGATCCTTACATCGTCGCCTTCAACGGCATCCCGAGGATCGCGCTCGCGCCGCTCTTCATCATCTGGTTCGGCATCGGCCCGAACTCGAAAGTCATTCTCGTCGTCACCGTTGTTTTCTTTTTGACGTTTTTCAATACCTACGCGGGCGTCAAGGGCGTCGACGTCGAGCTTAAAAATATTCTAAGAGTCATGGGGGCGAGCGAGCGGCAGATCCTGTTCAAAGTAACGATTCCCGCGACGGTACCGTGGATCGCGACGGGCCTCAAGATCAGCCTGCCGTACGCGATCGTTTCTGCGGTCGTCGGCGAGTTCATCGCGGCGAGCAAAGGGCTCGGCTATCTCATCAACTACAACACCTCGCTTTTCTCGACGACGGGCGCCCTGGGCGGGATTCTGATCCTCGCGCTCGTCGTCGTGATCTGCAACGAGATCATCAGCCGGGCGGAAGCCTACCTGCTGCGGTGGCGGCCGCAGGAAAATGGGCGGAAATCGAATGAGCTTTACTGACGCTTCCGCTTGACATGCCTGGGGCCGGCACGTAAGTCGGTATAACCGAACTTCGTTTCAGGGAGGCCTCATGAGCTTGCAAATTCTTCTCGGCACCGCTGCCATCGTATCGTTGTTCGTCTTCTCTCCCGCCGCCCAAGCGCAGAACGCCGCGCGCGCAGAGTTGAAAAATGCCGAGGGGAAATCCGTCGGCAGCGCGGACTTCAGAGAAAGCAAAGAAGGCGTGCTCGTGATGCTGCGCGTCCACGATCTATCGCCGGGGCTCCACGCCGTTCACATCCACGCGGTCGGCAAGTGCGAGGGACCGCAGTTCACCAGCGCCGGCGGTCATTTCAATCCCGGGCAGAAAAAACATGGATTTAAAAATCCCGAAGGGCCGCACGCGGGCGATCTTCCGGATCTTCTCGTCGCAAAGAACGGGACAGGCCGCTTCGAGGCCGCGACCGACGCCGTCACCTTCGCGGCCGGAGCGAATTCACTCTTCGATCAAGACGGCAGCGCGATCGTCGTCCATGCGACGGCCGACGACAACACGACCGATCCCACGGGCAACTCCGGCGACCGCATCGCCTGCGGGGTGATTGAAAAAGGCAAGAAGTAAGCATAGAGTGCCGCTGGCTCGGGGGCGTCCATGAAGATCGATCCCGACAAGTGCGTAGCCTGCGGCAACTGCGTGCCCGTCTGTCCGATGGGCGCGATCCACATCGATCCCGAGGTCGGCCGCGCCACGGTCGATCAGGACGCATGCGTCGAATGCTTCACATGCTATCGCGGCATGTCGAAGGAGCACTTGAATCCCGCGCTGGTGCGGGCGATCCGCAAAGCGGCGCGCCTGTTCCGCTTCCGTTTCGATCCCGAGCCGGATATCTGCCCGACCGACGCGATCACCCCACAAGATCTCGCTTGGCCGCGGATTGTGCGGCGCGCTTTTTCCGATCCGCAGGTGCCGCACGAATCGACCGGCATCCACGGCCGCGGCACCGCCGAGGTCAAAACCAACGACGTGACCGCGCGCGTGAGCGAGGGCGAAGCCGGCTTCGTCGTCGAGTTCGGCCGCCCCGGCGTCGGCGCCCGCTTCCGCGACATCGAGCGAGTGACGGCCGCGCTCGCCGAGTTGGGCGTCGAGTTCGAGAAAAACAATCCCGTCACATCGCTCATGCGCGACGCGTCGCGCGGACTCATCCGCGAGGATATTCTCGACGAGAAAATCCTCTCGGCGATCGTCGAGATCAAGACCCCACTCGAGCAGGTGCCCGCCGTCTTAAAGAGAATCGATGCGCTCAAAGGCTCCGTCGACACGGTCATCGCCATCGGCGTGTCGACGCGCTGCGACGCCGGCGGCGGCGACCGGCTGCGGGAGATTCTCGCGCGCGAGGGCTATCCCGTCTACCGCGGCAAGACCAATCTCGGCCTTGGACGCGTGACAGTCGCCGCAGAAAACGCCGCGCCGCAATGACGAACACGCTCCATCGTTATAGCGAGCACTACGCCGCCGACCCCGCGACAGACCCGGCGCCGATACGCGACGACTACATCGTCTTCGCGATGGCCTCCAAAGGGCTCAACGACGACGACCTCGTCGCGAAGTACCGCGCGTTTTTGCTCTTGGCGCTGAAGCACAATCCGGTCAACATCGGCGACGCGACGCAGGGCGGATGGCTCCGGCCGCGGCGGGACATGAATCCGACCGCGCATTGGACGCGGCAAGACCGCCCCGACGCCGAGGCGGTGATCGCCGGTATCGCCGGCCATACGACCGTCGCCGCCGTGTTCGACAACTACGAGGCGATGGAGGCGTTCGTCGAGGATCTCAAGGACGCGCGGCTCGGAATCTCGATTAACATCAGCGCGCCCATGGATGAGGCGAAGCGCTGCTGTCAGGACGCCGGCATTGCGCGCCACAGCGTGGAGTACTCGCTGGGTTTTCGCGGCCGCCTCGATCGGCTGCCGGACGCGGCGACGCTCGAGCTCTCGACGATGTGCGGCCATGGAATGATTGCCGCCGACTTCGCGAAGAAAATGATCGATTGGGTCAAGGAGAGCCGCAGGACGCCCGATGAGGCGGCCGCCTATATGGCGCGCTTTTGTTCCTGCGGCGTGTTCAACACGACCCGCGCGCGGCGGATTCTGAAGCGCGCGGCGGGCTTGAAATACTAGCGCCGCATCCGCGGCGGAAAGGACGGGACTATGCGACAGAAAAGCAGCGCGGTTTTTCTGATTGCGATTGTCGGTCTGCTGGCGACGGGCATCAGCGCATCGGCGCAGGTGACGCTCCGCCTCGGCCATGTCGGCTTCCCCGGGTCGCTGTTCGCGATTACCGCCGACGAGTTCGCCAAAAGAGCGAACGCGGAGCTGAAAGGCAAGGTCGAGATCAAGGTTTTCCATTCGAGCCAGCTCGGCAGTGACGAGCAGATGATGCGCGGCGTCAAAGTCGGCGCGCCGGAGATGTTTCTGCCCTCGACGGTCATGAGCAGCGCGGACGAAAAGTTCGGCGTCTTCGAGATGCCGTACCTGATCGTCAGCCGCGCCCAGATGAAAAAGGCCGCCGACAACAAGCAGCTCCAGACACAGCTCTTCGCCGGCCTGCCGGCGAAAGGCATGCGCGTCCTGGGAGTCTGGGAGAACGGCTTTCGGCATATCACCAACAACGTCCGGCCGATCGTCAAGCCGGACGATCTCAAAGGCATCAAGCTGCGCGTCCCCGGCGGAGTATGGCGGGTGAAGATGTTCAAGGCCTACGGCGGCAATCCGTCGCCGATGCCGCTCGCCGAAGTCTATTCGGCGCTCCAGTCCGGCGTCATGGACGGACAGGAAAATCCATTTCCGCAGATCGCCTCGGCAAAATTTCAGGAAGTGCAAAAATTCCTCTCGCTGTCGGGCCACGTCTACACGCCGGGATATCTGGTCGTCGGCGAGGACGCCTGGAAACGCTTGCCGCAGGATGTCCAGACCGCGCTGGCGAAAATCGCCGCGGAAATCGGCGACTTTGCCCGCTCGCAAGGTGAGCGCCTCGACAAAGAGCTGATGGCGACGCTCGTGCCGCCGATGAAGGCGAATGACGTCGATAAAAACGCCTTCATCAAGGCGTCGGCGCCGATCTATGACGACTTCGGCAAGGAAGTCGCCGGCGGCGCGGAGCTGGTGAAGCTGATCCAGTCGCTGCGCTGATGCAACGGTTGTTCCGCAAGGTGATCGCTGTCATCGAGTGGTGGTCGGTCCTGCTGCTCGTGCTGATGGTGACGCTCGTCTGCGTCGGCGTCTTCTTTCGCTACGTCCTCAACGCGTCCCTCGCCTGGTACGACGAGTTCGCTTCGTATCTTCTCGTTTGGCTCACCTTTTACGGCGTGGTGGTCGCCACGTATCGAGGGCGTCACATCGGTTTCGAGGTCATAGTCGAGAAACTCGATCCTATGGTCCGAAGATTGGTCGATCTCTTGAGCGAGTGCTTCGTGCTCGCGTTCCAATTCGTGCTGCTCTACTACGGCTGGGAGCTGATGCAAAAAATGGGCGATGATCGCGCGGTCTCACTCCCGTGGGTCAAGATGAGCTGGATCTACAGCGTGCTGCCGATCACCGGCGGGTTGATGCTGATAATCACGGCGATGCGGCTGTTCGACATTGCATTTGCGCGCGAGCGCAAAACAGAAGGAGAAGTCGCGTGGAGTGGCTCATCCTCGGAATAGTCGTCGCGCTGACGATCATCAACGTTCCGATCGGCTTCGCGCTCTCGCTCTCGGCGATCGTCCTGATTCTGTGGAAAGGGACGGCGCCGTTCGGCATCGTGCCGCTGAATCTTTTTTCCGGCGCCTCGAGCTTCCCGCTGCTCGCGATTCCGCTCTTCATCCTGGCCGGCGGACTGATGGACACCTCGGGCATCTCGCTCCGGCTCGTCAACATGGCGAACAGCTTCGTCGGCTTCATCCGCGGAGGGCTAGCGATGGTCACGATCGTCGCGACCATGATCCAGAGCGAGATCTCCGGCTCATCGGTCGCCGACGCCGCGGCGATCGGCAATGTGGTCATTCCGGCGATGGAGAAGCGCGGCTATCCGCGCGCGCTCAGCGCCGCGATCGTCTCCAACGCCGCCTCGGCGGCGATCCTGATCCCGCCGTCGATCCCGATGATCATCTATGCCTGGATGGCGGAAACCTCGGTGGCGAAACTCTTTTTCGCCGGCTTCCTCCCCGGCTTCATCGCGTGCGCCGCGATGATGGTCCTGAGCTACTACTACGCACGCAAATACAATCTGCCGGTCGAGAACGGCTTCTCCTGGGGCGCCGTCGGCCAATCGACGCTGAAGGCGTTCTGGGCGCTCGTCATCCCGCTCGTCATCTGGGGCGGCATTTTCCTCGGCATCGCGACCGCGACCGAAGTGGCGGCGCTCGCCGTCTTGGCGGCGCTCATCATCGGCATTTTCATTTACCGCGAGCTGCCGACGTCGGAAACGATCCGCGTGCTCAAGGACTCGGCCGGGCAGACCGCCGTCGTGATGCTGATCGTCGCCTCCTCGGCGGTGCTCGGCTGGTATCTCACGAGCGAGCAGATTCCACAGAAGTTCGCGCAGGCAATTCTGCACACCACGACCAACAAATATCTGATCCTCTTTTTCCTCAACATTTTTTTCTTCATCGCGGGCATGTTTCTGCATTCGGCCGCGGCGATCATCCTGATCGTGCCAATCGTCATGCCGCTGATCCGCCAGATCGGCGTCGACCCGATCCATTTCGGCATCATCGTTACGATCAATCTCGGCGTCGGCCAGCAGACGCCGCCGGTCGCGACCGTACTCTTCACCACCGCCACGATCGCACGGCTGCCCTTCTGGGAAGTCTTCAAAGCCGGCTGGCCGTTCACGGTCGTGCTCGCCCTCGTAACGCTGCTCGTCACCTACGTGCCGTGGCTGAGCCTCGGCATCGTGAACATGATCAAGTGGTAGTCGATTTGGGAGAGCTGTGTTTTACTGTACCCGGCCAGAAACCCTGCGGAGCTCTTTGAGAAATTCTTCGTCGAACGCGCCACCAAGTTCTTGGACCTTTCGCACATCGTCCCAGGTTTTATCGTAATTTTTCATGCCTTGCTCAACAGCTTTGGTGAAATCGGAGACGGCTTGCCCAAAATGCCGTTGATCGCCGTGCGTGAGTCCTCGACCGTAGTAGGCAAGCTCATCGGTGGGGTCCAACTTGATGGCGCGGCCCTAATTCCACAGTGCACTTTCATACTCGTGTCGCTTTCGGTAAATACCGCCGCGATTCGCATACGGAGCGGCATATCCGCGTTCGACTTCAATCGCTTTGTCGTAGTCGGCCAGAGCTAAAACGTCTTCGCCCCTTAGAGCAGAACCGCGCACCGCACGAAAAAATTCATTCCTATTTTGCTCATCTCCGCAAACCTATCGCGCCAGGTAGCATCGGCGGGCTACATTGACAAGCGCGGTTAAAAAATTTAAAGAAGTCTCATACTTACATCAAATTACAAAAGGAGCATTATGACGCTAAATCGCGCGTTACCGAGCGCCCTCATCTTCGCCCTGATCTCTCTCTTTTCCGGAGCCGCTTCCGCTCAGCTCGTCAAACTAAACGTCGGCTACAGCGCGATCAGCGGCGACCAGCTGCCGCTCTGGGTCGGAAAAGAAATGGGTATTTTTGAGAAGAACGGCCTGGATGTACAGCCGATATTTTTTACCGGCGGCAGCACGGCGATTCTGGCGCTCGTCTCCGGCGACGTGCCGATCACGCAGGTCTCCGGCCCCGGCCTGGTTTCCAGCGCGCTTGGCGGCTCCGATGCCGTGTTCGTGGCCGGGGGAATGACTTCGCTGAATTATGTCCTGATGGGCAAACCCGGAGTGACGTCCGCGGAGCAACTCAAAGGCGGCAGCGTGGCGATCAGCCGATTCGGCTCGGCGACCGATACGATCGCGCGCTTCGCCTTGAGAAAAGTCGGTCTCACGCCGGTGAAGGACGTGACGATCGTACAGGTGGGCAGCGGACCCGACCGCCTCGCCGCGGTTCTGACCGGTAGGGTCACCGCCGCCGTCCTCAATCCGCCGTCGAGCTTTCAGGCCGAGAAAAAGGGTTTGGGCGTTCTCGCCGATGTCGCCAAGATGGGGCTCGTTTTTCAGCACACCGGGCCGGCCACGACGCGAAAATTCATCAAGGAGCATCCGGACATCGTCCGGCGCTACGTCAAGGGCCACGTCGAGGCGGTGCACCGGATGTACACCGACAAGGAAGGGACCATCAAAGTCCTGGCGAAATATATGGGCGGCGGCGTCGAACGTGAAATCCTGGAAAAGTCCCGCGAGAACGTGCTGACCGAGGCTCTCCTTCCGAAGAAGCAATTCCCGACGATGGAAGGGCTCAAGTTCGTGATTGAAGATCTCGCGGAGCGAGACCCGCGCGCCAAGACCGCCAAGCCGGAGCAGTTCGTCGACCTGACCTTTATCAAGGAGCTCGATCAGAGCGGCTTCATCGACGGCTTGTACAAGAAGAAGTAAGGCGGAATTTCGGAGTAGAAGCGCAGCTCGCCCGCGTCGGCGGATTTTTCGTCCGGCGCGGCTTCCTCATCTTGGGCCGTGCTCGAGGATTCCGAAACATCGCTGCTCTCCGCTGCATCAGTATCCGACGTTGCCTTCTGTGTCTCTGCGAGCGCGGGGCGATTCCCGCGATTTTCAGGCCGCGCTGCCGCGTAGGAGTTCCGCGGCGCGGCGACGTTCGGCTTTAATTTTTTCGGCGATGGAGGAGACGATTTCTCGCGTGTTTTTGTCGGGGGAGTTGTTTCGAGAGATGCGGCGGCGGGATCGCTTCCATGCTCAAGAGACTTCGCCGCCGGACGGGATTGAACATTGGACTCCGACGCCGGGGCCGGCTTCACCGCGGGAGCCTCTGCGGGCGCGCGCTCAAAAAGATAAAAAGCAAAAAAACCGGCGAGCAGTAGTCCCGCGCCTCCGAGCGGCGCTCTAAGGGCGTGCAGCCTTACAACGAGCCGCCGGAAATCGTTCGTGGGAGGCTGTTGCAGCTTTTGAAGGCGGATGAGCTCGCTGCGGCACTCGGAACACGCATCGCAATGCTCGATCAAAAGCGCGGACTGGAACAGCGTCAACCGGGAGTCGAGAAAACCGCTAAAAAGCTGCTTAACGTCCTCGCAATCCATCGAGCCGACCGGGCTTGCTGAAAAGCCCGCCTCCTCTCATCCCCATAGCGGTGCACACCGACCGCTTTAAATATTGTAGAGCACGAGTTGCACTGATAAAAGGGGGGTACCCAGGCGTCAGGCCGGGCACACCGTGGATCAGCAAACGCTTTTGACGATCGCCGAGACGGCACTGCGCATCGGGTTTGGCCTGCGCTTCCTAACCAGCGGCATAAGCAACATCCGCCGCTGGCCGAACCCCGTCCGGAACGCGGAGCTCGTCTTCCCATTCGGCACGAAATTTTTCGGCGTTGTCGCCGTCTTTCTGATGGTCGGCGGCGCGGCCGGACTGATTCTCGGTTTAGCGACGCGCATCGCGGCGTTGATGATCGCGCTGTTTCTGCTCCCGACCATCAAAATTCAACTGCACTGGCTGAAGGCGCTGCCGCCGATAATCGAGGAGGTGAGCGGCGCTGTAACCGAAGCGGCGCGGCCGAAGCTTCAACTCCTGGCGCGCCACGCATACCATTCGCACGAGACCACATTGCAGGAGAATATTCTGTTCGTACTGCTCGCGTTGTATTTTGCTGCGCGCGGCGCGGGCGCTTTCGCTCTGGATAATCTTTTCTAACGAGAATGATCACCGATAAGCGCCGCGAACAGGCCGCCGCCGATATCGAGCGGTGGGCCAAGCGCATCATCGAATCCGCCGGAGCGAGCGTGGACGTCTCGGTTTACGACGACGCCGATTCGAGCACCTACGTGCTGCGGCTCGCGCGCGGCAGCCGCGTGCTGCTGTTTCGCCTCTCCGAGGCTCAGGTGCATACCGATGGGCGCGAAGCCGAGTGCGAAAAGAGTCTGCGGACCAAACTTAAAAATTTATGACGGGATTCGAAACCCGGCAGGCTCTTACTTTCCCCTAAGCTCGCGTGCGGCGTCTTTGGCGAAGTACGTCAGGATCATGTCCGCGCCGGCGCGCCGGATCGACAGCAAAAGCTCCATGACAATTCTGCGCTCGTCGATCCAGCCGTTCTGCGCCGCGGCCTTGATGAGCGAGTATTCGCCGCTGACGTTGTACGCGGCGACGGGATAGCCGAACTTCTGCTTCACGCGATAGACGATGTCGAGATATGTCATCGCGGGCTTGACCATGACGATGTCGGCGCCCTCGCGGATATCTAGCTCGACTTCCCGCAGCGCCTCATCGGCATTCGCCGGATCCATCTGATAGGAGCGGCGGTCGCCGAACTGCGGCGTCGATTCGGCCGCGTCGCGAAACGGCGCGTAAAATCCCGAGGCGTACTTCGCGGCGTACGCCATGATCGCGACTTGCTCGAAGCCTTCGCGGTCGAGGGCCTTGCGGATCGCGCCCACCCTGCCGTCCATCATGTCCGACGGCGCGACGATGTCGGCGCCGGCCCCTGCGTGCGACAGCGCCTCCTTCACCAGCAGCTCGAGCGTAGCGTCGTTGTCGACGTCGCCGTTCTTGATCACGCCGCAATGGCCGTGATCGGTGTATTCGCAGAGACACACGTCGGTCACGACGAGAATCTCAGGAACGCGCTCCTTGATCGCGCGGACCGCTTGCTGCACAAAACCGTTGTCGGAGTAAGCCTCCGCGCCGACGCCGTCCTTGTGCTCCGGAATGCCGAATAGAATCACCGCGGGAATGCCGAGAGTCGCAGCCTCTTCGCACTCTTTCACGGCGCGGTCGACCGATAGCTGCGCCACGCCGGGCATCGACGGGACGGGCCGCGAGCTGTTGTTGCCGCCGCCGACGAACAGCGGATAAATAAAATTCGTCGGAGCGAGCGCGGTCTCCCGCATCATCGAGCGGAATCGCTCGTTTCTCCTCAGCCGGCGCGGGCGATAAGCGGGAAAGTCCATGAGGCCTCCGGAATTGGGCATTGGGGATTAGGGATTTGGAGTTGGTTCGGAATTTCCCCCAATCCCTAGTGGCTACTCCCCGATCCCCGTTTTTTGAAATATTCCACGATGGCGTCGGTGAGACCCGCGATCGTGTATTCCTGGGCCACAACATCGACGCGCATCCCTAATTCCTTGGCAGTTGCTTCCGTGATCGGACCTATACACGCGACAGCGGTGCGGATCAGCAGCCGATGCAAATCGGCTGACCCGAAGAGCGCGCTGAAATTCTTCACCGTGCTGGAGCTCGTGAACGTCACCATATCAATCTCGCCTGACAGCAGACGCGCGCGCAGCGGCGCGGGATCCGCTTTGGGCGGGATGGTGCGGTACGCCTCGACGACGTCGACCTCAGCGCCCCAGTCGCGCAGCGTGCGGATCAGCACGTCGCGGGCTTCGGCGGCGCGCGGCACCAAAACTCTACGGCCGCGCATCTCCTCCGGCCCGAGCTTTTCGAGAATCGCTTCGGCGCGATACTCTTCCGGGACGACCTCCGGCCGCAGCCCCAGAGCCTCGGCAGCTTTGGCCGTCTCGGGACCGATCGCGGCCGCGCGTAGCTTAACGTTCAAATCACGGTTCAGAAGCCTTAGCCGCGCAGAAAAATAATCGACGCCGTTGACGCTCGTGAAGATAATCCAATTGTAGCTCTCGATATTCGATATCGCGTTATCGAGCGATCGATAACTCTCAGGCGGCGCGATCTCGATCGTCGGGAACTCGATCGCCTCGGCGCCGAGCGCCTCCAGCCCCCGCGTAAATGCGCCCGCCTGCGCGCGCGCGCGGGTGACGACGATCCGACGACCGGAAAGCGGCCGCGAGATCGTTATTTGTTGACTCGCTCCCATGATTAATTTCCGCCGCTCAAGAGCTTTCGCGCGCCGCGCGCTAATAGCCGGTCGGCGAGCTCGATTCCGATGCGCTCCGCCGCTTCCGCGCTTCCGGAATGCTCCTCGCGCAGCACATTGCGGCCGTTCGGATCGGCGACGACGGCCGAGAGATTCAGTGTGGCGCCGGAGACCGACGCGAGCGCGCCGACCGGAAGCTGGCAGCCGCCGCCGAGGGTCTCGAGCAAGGCGCGCTCGGCCGTCACGGCCAGCATCGTCGCCGCGTCACGCAAAAACGCGACGACATTGATCGCATGATCACCGTCGCGCGCCTGCAGCGCGAGCGCGCCTTGCGCCGGCGCCGGCAGGCAAACGTCGGGCGGCAGATATTCGCCGATGCGGTCGGCGAGGCCGAGCCGCTTAAGACCGGCGGCGGCCATGACAAGCCCGTCGACTTCTCCGTCCTCCATTTTACGCAGCCGTGTATCGACGTTGCCGCGAATCGGCGCGACGACAATATCCGGGCGGCGGTTCAGCACCTGCGCGCGGCGGCGCAGGCTTCCGGTGCCGACCTTCGCGCCTCGGGGCAAATCCCCCAGCGACGCGCGGCTGCGCGTCACCAGCGCGTCGCGCGCGTCCTCGCGCTCGGGCACCGCCGCGATCGCGAGCCCCGGGGTCGCAACCGTCGGCAGATCCTTCATCGAATGGACCGCAAGATCGATCTTTTTTTCCAACAGCGCGTCTTCGATTTCCTTCACAAAAATACCTTTGCCCAGCGCGAGCGTCGGGCTTGTCAGAAAGCGATCGCCGCTGGTTTTAATTTTGACGACCTCGACCCGGATCTCGCGATCGTGCTCTTCGAGCCGGCGCTTGACCCATTCCGTCTGCGCCAGCGCGAGGGCGCTGCCGCGCGTGCCGATGCGGATGAGAGTCATTTCTCGTCCAGGCCGAAGAGCTTGCGCAAGGCCTCGACGTACAGCGCCTCTTCCTCCCCTTCCAGCGGTCTTTTCAGACGCGAGATCGGCCCGTGGAGAATCTTGCCGATCATCGCCGAGGTCATATCGTCGATCGCGCGCCGCTCCTTTTCCGAAAGCTCCTTGAGACTCGTGCGCAGCGACTTTTCGATTTCGCTCCGGCGGATGGTCTCGAGCCGTTCCTTCAGCGCGACGATCGTCGGCACCTGATCGAGGGAGTCGAGCCAGCCCAGGAAGGATTCGACTTCCTCGTCGACGATGCGCTCGGCCTTGTCGACCTCGCCGGCGCGGCCGTCGAGGTTTTCCTGCGCGACCGCCTGTAGGTCGTCGATGTCGTAAAGGTAGACGTTCGAGAGCGCATTGATGCGGGGGTCGAAGTTCCGCCTATCGCCGAGATCGATGAAAAACATCGCCTCGTGTTTCCTTTCTCTCAGCGTTTCCTCGACGGCTTCGGTCTTGAGCAGGAAATCCGGGGCGGTGGCGCAGCCGACCACGAGGTCCGCGAGCTTGAGATAGCGATGCAATTCTTCGAAGCGGATCGGATTACCCTGGAATTCCGCCGCCGTTTCGACGGCGGTCTCGAACGTGCGGTTGGTCACCATCAGGCTGCTTACGCCGCCGCGCTTGAGCTGCCGCGCGACGAGATGGCCCATTTTCCCCGCGCCGATGAGCATCACGGTTTTATCCTGGAGGCGGTCGAAAATCCGCTTCGCCAGCTCGACGGCGACCGAGCCGATCGAGACCGCGCGGCTCGCGATGCCGGTCTCCGTGCGGACGCGCTTCGCGACGGTGAACGACCGGTGAAAGAGCCGGTGCAGAATCGCGCCGACGCTGCCCGCCTCCTGCGCGGCGGAGTAATACGCCTTCAGCTGCCCCAGGATCTGCGGCTCGCCGACGACCATCGAGTCGAGGCTCGCCGCGACGCGGAACAGGTGGCGCACCGCCTCGCCGCCGGCATAGGCGTACAGATGCTCCTCGACGATTTTCTCGCCGGGCGCGGACTCCTGATCGAGGAGAAATTTTTTCACTTGGGTGAACGCCGCGTCTCTGTCGGACGTCGCCGCGACGACTTCGACGCGGTTGCACGTCGAGAGCACCGCGCTCTCTTGAACCGCCCGCAGGGCGCGGATCGTCCGGAGCGCGGCGGGCACCAGCGACTCCTCGACGGCGACGCTCTCGCGCACTTCGATGGGTGCCGTGCGATGATTGAGTCCGACGATGATGATGTCTCGATTCACGCTCACTCGAAGTTTCCCGCGTGCCGGCTCGGGAAGACGGCGTCGCCCCATAAAAAATAGCCGAGCACGACGACGAATCCGACAATCGTCAGCGTAGCGGCGCGCTTGCCGCGCCACCCCGCCGTGATGCGTCCCTGGAGCAGCGCGGCGTACAGCAGCCACGTGATGACCGAGGCGATGTAGCGCGGGTCCCACGACCAGTACGCGCCCCAATAAAACCCCGCCCAGAGACTCCCCGTGACGATGCCGAGCGTCATGAGCGGAAATCCCCAGACGAGGAAAATATAATTCAGCCGGTCGAGGCGCTCGAGCGACGGCAACAGCTTATAGAACACCGTCATGCGCTTGGTTTTCAGCCGCGATTCCTGGACGAGGTACATGAGGCTCACGGCGAACGCGAGCGCGAAGACGGCGTTGCCCAGGAACGCGAGCGTCACATGGACATAGAGCCAGGATGTTCTAAGACCCGGCGGGAGCTCGCCTCCGCCGGGGCCAACGGCGAGGCCGGCCAGCGCCATGAGAAACGCGAGCGGCGCCACGAAGCAGCCCAGCACCGTCAAGCGATATTTCACCTGAACGAGCAGATAAACTCCGACGATGAGCCAGCTGTATACCGACAGCGCCTCGTGCAGATCGGTGACCGCCGGAAAGCCGTTATGCGCGATCTGTAAGCCGAGCGCGGCTGTATGGAAAACGAAACCGACGAGCAGAATAAAGGGCGCGACGCGCGCGTAAACGTCTTTCAGGAGGACGAGATAGAGGAAGAACGCTCCCATGGCGAGGAGGTAAAGCAGCGCAGTCCCTTTGAACAAAACCATATCCATCATGATCGCCTTGTGGCGGGTATTTTATACCCGAAAGCGCCGCCGGCTCAAATGCGAGGAAAAGCGGGATATCGGCTGTTGTGGAAGCGAGCGGAGAAAATAAATCTACGTTTTTTTCGGGATTTTGAGCTGCTGGCCGGGGGCGATCCGGTGGCCATGGAGCTTGTTCGCCTGCTGGATCGCATCGACCGTCACGCGATAATTGCGGGCGATCTTGTAGAGCGTCTCGCCCGGCGCGACGTGGTGCATAATCCATTCGAGCGAGCTTTTCGACGCCGCGACGACCGCTGCAGCAGAGCCGGCAAGCTTATGGTACGCGGCGCTTAGCGAGGCGAGCTTGTCGGACGGCGCCTTGATGCGATAGCCGGCGGGAATATCGCGCGCCTTCGTGCTGAGCGCCGGGTTCCACTGCAAGAATTCCGATTGTGAGATACCCGACGGCTTGAGAAGCGCCGCGAGCGAGACGTTGCGCTCGACCGAGAGCTCGTCGAGCGCGAGCGGCAGATGATACTGAAGCTCCGGAAAAAACTCTTCGCTGCGGCGCGCGACTTCGACGGCGGCAAGAAATTCCGCATAAAAACTCTTGGAGGCGAAGCCGAAGGAGGGCGCCTGATACCGGCGGATGATCTCGACGAGATCGTCGGTACCGAGCTCGTTTATCGCGCGCAGCATTCCTCCGCTTCCGTGATTGTAGGCGGTGATGGCGAGCGGCCAATTGCCGAGAACGTTGTAGTTTTGCTTCAGAAACCGCGCGGCGGCGCGCGTCGAATCGATCGGATCGCGGCGCTCGTCGAGCGTCGGTCCGACGCGCATGTAGTTCCGTCCGGTCGAGGGCATAAACTGCCAGATGCCGAGCGCACCGACCGTCGAGCGCGCGTTGAGATCGAAGGACGATTCGACGAGCGGCAGATACGCGATGTCTTCCGGCAGCCCTTCCTCGCGGAAGATCTGGCGCATCTGATCGATGTAGCGGCGCGACACCGCGAGACCGGACGAGAAGCGCTCGCTGATGCCGCGCTGCGCGCGGACGTCGGAGCCGGGCTCGCTCTGCGAGATATTTTCGATCTCCTCTTTGATCGCCTTGCGGCCGGAGGGGCTATCCTCGATCGAAATGACTTTGTAGACTTTGAACGGCTCCTGCCGATCGTGAAAGATTACGTCGTTGGCGCCGTAGCGCGTAAAAACCTGCTTCCAAAACTCGACGGCATTTTCGAGGCCGGGAAGCACGGGCAGCGGGTTCTCGACCGCCGCCGCAGGAGCAGGCGTTGAAGCCGGCATAGCTGTCGATGACGGTGTCGGAGTCGGCGTGGGTGTCGGCGCAGGCGCCTGAGCGCGCGCATGAGCCGCGCACAGAAGCGCCGACAAGGCGAGACCGAATAGCCCCGTAATCCTCCACGCACGCATAAAAATTGACCGATTATACCAAAGAGGCTATGTTGCTGTCAAAACTTTGAAGCTACGAGCCGCTATCCCGCTTTTCTGCCTCGCGCTAGGGGTTTCGGCCTGCGCGCGAAGCGCCGGCGATCGCCCTCCGGGGACTCTCGTCGTCGCCCTTGAAAGCGGTCCCACAAACCTCGATCCGCGCTACGCCACCGATGCGGATTCCGAGCGCATCGCCGAGCTCGTCTTCGATTCGCTCGCGCGCCCCGACCGGAACTTCCTGCCGCGGCCGGAGCTGGCAGAGAGCTGGGACGCCCCCGACGACCGCACGTTCATCTTTCATCTCCGGCGCGGAATTAAATTTCACGACGGCAGGGATTTGACGGCCGCGGACGTGGCGTACACTTACCGCTCGGCGCTCGACCCGCGAAACCGCTCGCCCAAGCGCGGGGTTTTGCGCTTTATCGAAAGCGTCGAGCCCGATGGCCCTTACGAGCTCCGCTTTCGTCTTACCGCGCCGTTCGCGCCCTTCACGGAAACACTCACGCTCGGCATCGTGCCCCAAGGCACGCCGGTCGACGGCGGCCGGCTCGTCGGCTCGGGGCCTTTCGCGCTCGAGGAATTTCGCCCCGGAGAGCGCGTCGTGCTGAAAGCGAATCCTTCCTACTGGAACGGAGCGCCGCGCGTTTCCGGTGTCGTCTTCAAGGTCATTCCCGACGCGATCGTCCGCGTCCTCGAATTCCGCAAAGGCACCGTCGACCTGATCCAAAACTATTTCGAGCCCGACATGCTCCC
This sequence comes from Binatia bacterium, assembly GCA_036407055.1. GTDB lineage: Bacteria > Desulfobacterota > Binatia > UBA9968 > UBA9968 > JAJPJQ01. Next base: position 1,350 of record DASWZY010000108.1, on the reverse strand, counting down.
GTGGCTCGAGCACAACAGCCGCGCCGCGGTCAGCAGCGCCCAGGGAACCAATTTCCAGTACATCGGCATGAACCTCGAGCATCCGATACTCAAACACCGCGAGGTGCGCGAGGCGATCGCGTGCGCGATCGACCGCGACGCGATCATCCGCCACATCCTGAAAGACCTCGCGGTCCCCGCAACCGGGCTGCTCGCGCCGCAGCACTGGGCTTACGAGCCGTCGGTCGAGCCTATCCGCTTCGATCCGCAGCGCGCGAAGCGGCTGCTCGACGAGGCGGGCTTTCCCGATCCCGACGGCGACGGGCCGCTGCCGCGGTTCAAGTTATCGTTCAAGACCACGAATCTCGATCTTAGAAAGCGAATCGCCGAGGCGCTGAAAGAGCAGCTCGCGCGCGTCGGCATCGAGCTCGAAGTGCGCAGCTACGAATGGGGAACCTTTTACGCCGACGTGAAGAAAGGCAACTTCCATCTCTACTCGCTCGAATGGATCGGCGTCGTCGATCCCGACATTTATTATCATCTGTTTCACTCGGCGAGCGTACCGCCCAACGGCAACAACCGCGGCCGCTATCGCAACGCCGAGATCGATGCGCTCCTGGAGCGCGGCAGACAGGAAATGAACGTCGATAAACGCCGGCTGATTTATGGCGAAGTCCAGCGCATCCTCGCGCGCGATCTGCCCTATATTCCGCTCTGGTGGTGGCGCAACGTCGCGGTCATACAGCCGACGCTCCGGGGCTTCGAGCTTTACCCGGACGGGAACTTGATTTCGTTAAAACGCATCAGCTTCGCGCCGCCCGCCGGATGAAACGATTTCTGCTCCATCGCATCCTGCTTCTTTTACCCACGCTCTTCGGCGCGGTCACGCTCGTCTTTATTTTGATCCACGTCGTTCCTGGCGACCCCGTCGAGGCGATGCTGGGCGAGACGGCGTCGAGCGCCGACAAGGCCGCGCTCGCGCGCGAGCTGGGGCTCGACCAGCCGTTGCTGACGCAATACGTCCAATTCCTCGGCGGCCTCGCAAAAGGCGATCTCGGCCGGTCGCTCTATAACCAGGGATCGGTATCGGAGTTGATCGCGGCGCGCTTCCCGGCGACGCTCGAGCTGACGCTCGCCGCGATGGTCATCGCTCTGCTGTTCGCCTTTCCGCTCGGCATTCTCGCCGCTGCGCGGCACGGTGCCGCCGCCGACCGCCTCGCGCTGGTGTTCTCGCTATTCGGCCTCGCGGTACCGAATTTCTGGCTCGGCCCGCTGCTGATGATCGCCTTCTCGATCCAGCTCGGGTGGCTGCCGGTTTCCGGACGCGGCGGTCCCGCGCATCTCCTGCTGCCGGCGCTGACGCTCGGCATG
>DASWZY010000107.1:0-34099 GCA_036407055.1 Binatia bacterium | reverse complement strand
TGACTTTCACCTGAGGAGCCTGCTTTCGGACGAGCCGCGTCGCTTCGATGCCGTTCAGGATCGGCATGTTTATATCTATGATCAACGCGTCGGGCTTGACCTTGCGGACAAGATTGGCCGCGCCGCGTCCGTTTTCCGATTCTCCGACGACCTCGAAACCTTGATCTTCCAGAAGGGATCTAAGTCCCGCGCGGAGCAATTGATGGTCGTCGGCGATTACAACTCTTGGCGCCATTGATGCCCCTAGGCGATGCCGCGCGAAGGCAGAATGATAGTCGCTGTCGTGCCAGCACCGCGCCGCGATTGTAGGGAGAACGTCGCGCCGGCGCGCTCCAGCCGGGTGCGGACGCTGAACAGACCGAATCCACCCGCGTCCGAACGCGGCCACGAAACGACGCGGGTGTCAAAGCCGCGTCCGTTGTCGACGACCTGGATGCGAATCGACTGAGCGGAGGATTCGAAAACTATTTTCACGCGCGTCGCCGCGGCGTGTTTGGCGGCATTGACGAGAAGCTCGCGGACGGTCTGGCCGAGCATCCTGCGCAGGTCGTTTCCCAGCCAGGGCGGCGGCTCCTCCGATTCGACAGCGCAGGCGAGCCGGTATTTGAGTTGTATCTCTGCCGCCAACGAGTCTAGGGTCTGCTTGAAATCGCCGTCCGAGAGCGATTCCACCGAAAGCTCGCGGATCAGCGTTCGCGTGTCTCCGATATTGCGTCCGATCAGCTCGGAAATCTCCTTCGCGAGTCCTGCGTAATTCTGCGGCAGCAGGCTTTTCAACCGATCTACCTTCATTTTCGCTAAGATGAGGTCCTGGCCGATGCTGTCATGCAGCCGGCTCGCGATTTCCTGACGCTCGCTTTGTCTGACACGGTCGAGCTCTGTTCTTAGCATTCCCCCTACGGTACGGTTATAGGTCTTGACGGCCCTCAACGTCTGCTTTATCTGCTGCGGCAGAGATCCATTGACGACATTCCGTGATCGCAGAGACTTCGCGGCAGGCATATGTGAGATATGCCCGTTACCCGGTAAGATGCCAATCGTAGACATGACATGGCCCTCCGGCCAAATTTATCCGCAATTACAATGCCAAGAATGCTTTAGATATTAAGTATCAGATACTAAGCGGGATTATTCACAGGCTATCCACAGCAGGACTGTGGAAAAGCCCTTGAAGCCACGAGACTTCACGGGATCCGCTATCTGCCCGTGAGATATCGTGGTGTGACGGGGAGTGTCAATTCCAATTGGATCCGCTCCGGTCGGGTCGCTTGATACCGAGTTTTTGCATGCGGGATCGAAGGGTACTCGGATTTAAGCCGAGCAGGGCCGCCGCCCCTTTCGTGCCTTCGACACGCCAGCCGGTTTTTTCGAGCATTTGGATGATGTGATGGCGTTCGAGATGCTTGAGCGTCGCTTGTTCCGTCAGCGACGCGCTGGCGGAGAGAAGAACAGTGCGCGAAAGCCCTGCGGGCTGTTCATCGAAGGACTCTGATTCCCAGCCCTCGGGCAACTGTAAGGTCTTATCCGGCGATATCAACGCCGCCCGCTCGATAACGTTCTGCAGCTCGCGGATGTTGCCCGGCCAATCGTAGGCGGTCAGCGTCTCGAGCAATCGATGTGGTATAGGTCCGAAGGTCCGACCCAATCGCTGGCTTGTTTCCTTGAGGAACGTGATCGCGAGAATCTCGATATCTTCCTTTCGCTCTCGAAGCGGCGGCAGGTATATAGGATAGACATTCAACCGGTAGTACAGATCCGCTCTGAACGAGCCGTTATGTACACTGTCGAGTAAGTCGCGATTGGTCGCGGCGATGACGCGCGCATTGACTTTGATCGTTTTCGGACTGCCGAGGCGCTCGAATTCTCCCTCCTGCAGGACGCGCAGCAGCTTCGCCTGCAGCATCAAAGGCAGATCGCCGATCTCATCGAGAAAGATCGTCGCGCCGTCGGCCAGCTCGAAGCGTCCGATCTGCCGCGCCGATGCGCCGGTGAACGCGCCTTTTTCGTGACCGAACAACTCGCTCTCGATCAATTCCGACGGCAACGCCGAGCAGTTCACCTTGACGAGCGGCCGGTCACTGCGTTTGCTCCGGGCGTGGATCGCGCGCGCCAGCAGCTCTTTGCCGGTCCCGGTCTCGCCAAGGATCAACACGCTCGTATCCGTCGCCGCGACCAGTTCCGCCTGTCTGACGATCGCCACGATGCGTTTGCTCGAGCCGATCATCTCGCCGAAGCGGTGCGCGCCGGACACTTCGGAGCGCAGGTAGATATTCTCGGCCTCCAACCGCTCCTTCAGGACGCGGATCTGCTCTTCGGCTTCTTTCCTGGCGGTAATGTCGACGGCCATGCCTTGAATTCGCACCGGACGGCCGTCCGCGTTCGTCAGCAGTTGCGACCGGCTCGCGATCCAGCGAAGCCGTCCGTCCGGGCGAATAATTCGGAATTCCGTATCGCCGCCGGCCCTCGCTTCGATCCATCGCTCGGCTGTCCCCCAAAGCTTCTGCCGGTCATCGGGATGGACCAGGGCGAAGAAGTCCTGCCGTGTCGCGACGCTCGACGGCGAGTCGACGCCGAGGATGGCGCGATAGCTGTCCGATCGGACAATCCGCTGCGTCAGGAGGTCGGTTTCCCAGTAGCCGATACCGGCGGCCTCCATAGCGAGCTTAAGCTGCGCCTCGCTGTCGCGCAGCGCCGCTTCGGCGCGTTTGCGCTCGGTGAATTGCGCGAACTGCGTCGCGATATTGCCCAGCATCTGAAGCATCGCTGCGTCGGTTTTACGCAACGTGCGACTGAAAAATATAAATACGCCGACGATTTCATCACCCTGGAACACAGGCAAACCGACCGCAGAGCGCAGAGCCACTTTCGCGGCAATCGCGGCGCGCTCAAAGGCGCCGTTGGAGGTTAGATCATCGAACCAGCCGGGCGCGCGGTTGTTCCACAGGTTGCCCGACATCCCGACGCCGGCCCGGAACGTGCAGCCCAAGCTGGCGGATGCGAATTCCTGAAAGTACGCCTCCGAATGCGAGAACCAGGTTTCGAGCACCAACTGTCTTCGACGCTCGTCGAAAGCCCACATTTCGCCGTAATCCCAGTTGAGGCATTCGCAGATGGAGCGGAGAATTCCCGGAACCGCCTCCGCAACCGAGGCGGACTCCGCCAGTACATGTGTGATCGCGTATTGCGCCCGCAAGCGATCCTCCGCCCGCTTGCGGTCGGTGATGACATCGGTGAACATGATGATGCCGCCGATCTCGCCGTCCGCGCCGCGCCATGGACGGACCTCCCAGCGTATCCAATCGGTAGTTCCGTCCGCCCGAACGAGGCGGTCTTCCTCGCATGTCTCGACCGCGCCGGCGAGACAGCGCTTATGGATCGCCTTCCAGCGGTCGGGAATCTCCGGCAACACATCGTAATGGTTTTGTCCGATGAGGTTTCTGTCGCCGAGATGGTAATCGACCGGCCAACGGCGGCTTGTGAGGATATAGCGCATTTCCCGATCGAACATCGCGACCGCTGCGGGCGTGTGTTCGACGAAAAGGCGTACCTGGTTTTCGTTTTTGGCAAGCGCTTCTTCGGCGCGCTTGCGCTCGGTAATATCTGTGGCTGTTCCGATATAGCCGACAAAAGTTCCGTCGGGAGCGAAACGTGCCGTACCGTTATCGAGCAGCCAGCGGTATTCGCTGTCGTGCCGCCGCACACGGTATTCGAGCGTAAACGGGCGGCGACGATTGAAGCAATGCGTGAAAGCCACCAAACACGCATCGCGATCATTCGGATGAATGTCGTCGACCCATCCCGTTCCCAATTCTTCTTCAAGGGTTTTTCCGGTCAAATCGAGCCAGCTCTTGCTTACATAAGTGCAGCGCTTATCGGCATCCGTAGTCCAGATCAGCACCGGCGCGTTGTCCGCCAGCGTGCGGAAACGCTCTTCGCTTTCCCGCAGCGATTCTTCTTTTTTCCGCCGCTCCTCGATGACCGCGGCGAGAAAAAACAAGGGCACAGACATGGCGAGAAGGAACATTTGCAAGGACAGAACGTTGTGCTCCAAAGACATTTTGACGAAAGGTCCGAGTCCTTCAACGGCGCCCCAAATCGAGGCGAAGACCAGGACGAGGAGCGAAGCGCTCGTGCCCAGCGGGCCGAACCTGACCGCCGACCACAGCAGGAACGGTAGAGGCAGAAAGAACAGCGCCGGCGCAGTGCCGCGGCGCGAATAGCCCCAGGCGAAAACCAGCGCGCTCACCGCCAGGAGGCCGCCGATCATGACGGCCGCCTCGACGCGTTGCCGGCGGGTTACGCTGCGGAGCCATATCGCGCCCTGATTCGCCGCGAGGACAATGAGCGGCGCAATCGCGAGCGCAGCCAGCGCGTTCGACGGCAGCCGCATGCGCCAGACGCGCCAGTAGTTGTCGTTTTTCCATCCAAACAGCGTCACAAATCCGGCGTCGAGAAAAGAGCTTAGGAAGGGCGCGACGAAGACGGCGGCGAGAACGAAAACTCCGGCAGTTTTTAGGCTGTCGAAGCGCAGCGGCCCAGCGATCCAGCAGCGGATGATAACCGCGCCGATAAGCGCCTCAGATGAGTTGCTGATAAAAAACAAAAGCGACATGCCGACGGGGATGCCGCCCAGCAGCTGAGTGATCAGGTGTGCGGGGAATGCGCCCAGGAAAACGACCCACCATTGCCGCGTCGGTATCAGCAGCAGCGCGGCGAGCATGATCGAATTCGGAGGCCAGATAGCGGAGGGAGAGTGCGCGGGAAACTTTAGAGCGATGCCGATGACGGCGCCGACGTAGTAGGCGACGCCGACAAGAGCGCCCATGAGAAACAGTCTGCTGCGTCGGGTCTTCGGTTCCATAGAAAAGACCGAAAGCCGAAGTCAAAGACCGCCATATCACCAACACAATTGTTTGGGAAGTCCTGCGAGGGGTTCATTTTAGCGAATTGGGAACAGGTCTGAGTACCAGGAGCCGGCGATCAGCATGCCCAAGCGGCGGGTGAATACGCCTCGCCGAATGTAGCAGCAGCCGCAGTAGCTGCAGATGACTCCATCTCCGCCGCAAGCGGCGATCTCGTTGCGGGCTTTGGTGGAAATCCGGCTCAATTGATTCTCGGCGATTCGGTATTGCTGAGCGCCCGCTCGTTTGCACTTATCGGGACAACCTCCATGAACGACTTCCGAATAGTTGCTACAGTGCATTTCCACCTTCAAAACTCCTTATCGAAATTCATTAACACGGTTTTCCGGCGAGCCATTCGAGCGCGAGGTCCATGCGATAGAATGCGCGCACGCGATAGCCCTGATTGAAAGCCGTGGAAGCGATGACGAGCAGTTGACCGTAGTGGTCAATGTCGCGGCCGCAGATCAATGCGACCTTATGGTTCATATTCAAGCGGTTTTCTGAGAAAGCGGCGACGACGGAGTTGATCTCTATCGCGCTCAGGTCCCAGCGAGCCTTGCGCAAATCGATGAGCGTATTGCTTTCCGTCGATCCGAGGGCGATTTGAATGCCCTGAAAAACCTCTTTGAAGTCATCGACTTGCATGTCTCCGCGTGCGGTGGCCGATAGATAGACCGTCGCGTCGTCCAGCCAGACGAATCGAAAACTCAGCTGCAAGCGATATTCCTTCCTTTAAGTAGCGTCGTTCGTACGAAGATTCGCGGCCGGTGCGTCAGCGACCAGCCGCGGGGAACCTCAGAAATTATGTAGAATTTTCTATGCGGTGACGGGCTTACGTCGTTCGGCGAAGTGGACAGAAACCCTTGTCACGCTAAAGCCTGATATGTAGCGGTTGCGGCCGATTTTGTCTTGACTTTCTGCGTCAAAGCATTGACAGGAGGCGCAGGCAGTGCATACGGGAAGGTAGGAATGGAGACGAGCCGTCGTAAAGAGCCGATGATCTCTCTTGCCGTCTCGGTAACGCCGCCGAGCCTACTCGATTTCATTGCGGCGGCGGGAGGCGACCCGGATAAGATCCTTGCGTCCGTAAACCTGAATCGACAGACGTTCTCCAACCGGGAAGGGTTCATTCCGGTTGCCGTGCATGCCGAAATTTTAGAGAAAGCCGCGAAGTCTACGGGCGACGCATGCTTCGGTCTCCGATGGGGCGTAACCCGCGATCCGAGATACTTCGGCCCGCTGGCCTATGTCCTTTTGAACTCGCCCACCATCGGAGCCGCCGTGGAAAACGCGGGTCGGTACGCCAAGGTTCGGAACCAGGCTTCCGACTGGTTCTGTACGCACGAAGGCAACCGATGCTTTATTCGCCAATCGATGCAAAATGTGGGAGACGACTGGCGGCGGCGCTGCTGGCAGAGCAGCGATTGTTTCATGGCGGAGGCTTTGAATATCCTCAGGATGATGGTAGGCAGCCGCTGGGCTCCTTTCGAGGTCCAATTTGCGCATGATCCACCGGCGCGGGACTCCGAGCATATTCGCGTCTTCGGCGCGCCGGTTTCATTCGGCCATGAAACGAATGCGTTTGTCGTCGATCCCGAGTTTCTCAAGCGCGAGGTTCCCGCCGCTGACCCGTATCTTTACCCGACGCTGAAGCGTTACCTCGATCAGGTTTTGGAGGAAATGCCGCCGGAAGACGGCTTTCTCGCCTCGGTGCGCAAAGCCGTCGCAGATACCATGCGTAACGGCGATTGCATGCTTGCGACCGTCGCGAAACGGCTCGGGATGACTGCGCGAACGCTCCAGAGGACGCTTAAAGAGCACCGCACGGAGTTTCAGGTTCTCTTGGATGATACGCGGTATCGCTTCGCCCAGAACTATTTGAAACAGTCCGAGCACACGCTGACGGAAGTGGCTTTTCTGCTCGGCTACTCTGAACTGAGCGCATTCAACCGCGCGTTCAAACGCTGGACGGGCGCCACACCGATGGAGTACCGCCGCAAGTTCTCACGCAACAGGAATTCACGAAACGTAGTTCCTTTGTAGCCGCAACCCTCGCGGCGCGCACTGATCCGACGCGTCGCGATATCGTCGCCTGCAATCAATTGCGCGCCGGCGCCTCGGCGCCGGCGTCGACGTTGTCGCTCCCGGTCGAGTCGAGGTGGCCGCGCATTTTTTTGTGCCCCCACGTCCACTCGCGGATATGGGGAGCATCCTCGCCGTGCTCGTAAATATATTGCTTGTGCTCGATGAGCGCGTCGCGAATCGCTTGCTTGGCGTACGCCGCCCTCGCCTCGAGCTGCGGCAGGCGGTCGATCACATCCCCGACCAAATGATAGCGGTCGAGGTCATTCAGCACGCACATGTCGAAGGGAGTGGTCGTCGTGCCTTCTTCCTTGTAGCCGCGCACGTGCAGATTGTCGTGATTGGTCCGCCGGTAGGTCAGACGATGAATAAGCCATGGGTAGCCGTGAAACGCGAAAATGACCGGTTTCTGTTTCGTGAATAGCTCGTCGAAATCGCGATCGCTCAAACCGTGCGGGTGCTCGCTGGGCGATTGCAGAGTCATGAGGTCGACCACATTGACGACTCTCACTTTCAACTCGGGGATGTGATCGCGCAGCAGCTCGACCGCCGCGAGCGTCTCGAGCGTTGGCACGTCGCCGCAGCATGCCATGACGACGTCCGGCTCGCCGCCGTAGTCGTTGCTCGCCCATTCCCAGATGCCGATGCCGGCCGTACAATGTTTGACTGCCTGATCCATGTCGAGCCATTGCGGCGCCGGCTGCTTGCCGGCGACGATCACGTTCACGTAGTTCCGGCTGCGCAGACAGTGATCGGTCACCGAAAGAAGGCAATTGGCGTCGGGCGGCAGATAGACGCGAACCACCTCCGCCTTTTTATTCACGACATGATCGATGAAGCCGGGGTCCTGATGGCTGAAGCCGTTATGATCCTGCCGCCAGACGTGCGAGGACAGCAGATAATTCAGCGATGCGATCGGGCGCCGCCAGGGAATGTCGTGGCATACCTTGAGCCACTTCGCATGCTGATTGAACATCGAATCGACGACGTGAATGAAGGCTTCATAGCAGGAGAAAAATCCGTGGCGGCCGGTCAGAAGATAGCCTTCGAGCCAGCCCTGGCACTGATGCTCGCTCAGCATTTCCATCACGCGCCCATCCGACGCGAGCTTGTCGTCGTAGTCGAAGCGCTGGGCCATCCAGGCGCGCTCCGTGACGTCGAGGATGTCCTGCCAGCGGTTGGAATTATTCTCATCGGGACTGAACACGCGGAAATTCCTGCGCGGCGAGTTGAGCTTCATCACGTCGCGCAGGAATCGTCCCATGACGCGGGTCGCCTCGGCGGTCGCCGCGCCGGGCGAGGAAACTTTGACGGCATAGTCGCGAAAGTCCGGCAGGCGAAGCTCTTTCAGTAGAAGGCCTCCGTTGGTATGCGGGTTGGCGCTCATCCGTCGATCGCCTTTCGGCGGCAGCTCCGCAAGCTCGGCGCGGAGGCGGCCGTTGTTGTCGAACAACTCTTCCGGCTTGTAGCGCTTCATCCATTGCTCGAGAATTTTGACGTGCGCCGGGTTGCTGTGCATCTCGCCCATGGGGACTTGGTGCGAGCGCCAGTAGTCTTCGACGCGTTTGCCGTCGATCTCCTTCGGGCAGGTCCAGCCCTTGGGGCTGCGGAGCACGATCATCGGCCAGCACGGCCGCTCGACGCGTCCGCTTCTCGCGTCCGCCTGAATTTTTTGAATGTCGTCCATAACACGATCGAGCGTCGCCGCCATCAGCCGGTGCATCTTTTCCGGCTCGCGGCCCTCGACAAAATGGGGCGTGTAGCCGTAGCCGCGCAGCAATTGTTCTAGTTCTTCGTGGCTGATGCGCGCGAGCACCGTGGGATTGGCGATCTTGTAGCCGTTCAAGTGGAGGATCGGCAGCACCGCGCCGTCGGTCGCGGGGTTGAGGAATTTATTCGAATGCCAGCTCGTCGCCAGCGCTCCGGTCTCCGCTTCGCCGTCGCCGATGACGCACGCCGAGATCAGGTCGGGATTGTCGAACGCCGCGCCATAGGCGTGCGATAGCGAGTAACCGAGCTCTCCGCCCTCGTTGATCGAGCCGGGAGTCTCCGGGGCGGCGTGGCTCGGAATGCCGCCGGGGAACGAGAACTGCTTGAAGAGCTTTTTCATGCCTTCTTCGTCCGCCGAGATGTTCGGGTAGATTTCGCTGTAGGTCCCCTCGAGATAGGCGTTCGCCACGACCGCCGGACCGCCGTGGCCCGGGCCGGTGATGTAGATCATGTCGAGATCGCGCTCGCGGATCACGCGGTTCAGGTGGACATAGATGAAGTTCAAGCCGGGCGTCGTGCCCCAATGGCCGAGAAGCCTCGGCTTGATGTGTTCTTTCGACAGAGGCTTTTTGAGCAGCGGATTGTCGTAAAGATAAATCTGGCCGACGGAAAGATAATTCGCCGCGCGCCAGTAGGCGTCGATTTTGCGCAGCAACTCATCGGATATGATCTCAGGCATAAACACCTCGTTTCATAGCGTTTTCGTTGCGAGGCCGAGGAGCCGGCAAACGGCGCGCGCGATCATCACCTCTTCATCGGTGCGGATGACGCGCACGGTGACCCGACTGGCGGCGGGTGAAATCACCGGCGCGCCGGATCGGTTCTTCGCCTCGTCGATTTGAACGCCGAGAAAATCAAGCCCGGCGCAGATGCGCTCGCGAATCGCGGCGGCGTTCTCGCCGATGCCCCCCGCGAAAACGAGCGTGTCGAGTCCGTTCAAGGCAGCCGAAAACGCGCCGATCCATTTTTTCGCTTGATAACAAAAGAGCGCGACCGCCTCCGCGGCGCGAACGTCCGTGCTTTCGCGCTCCAGCAGGGTGCGCATGTCCGCGCTGATTTCGGAGACGCCCAAAAGACCGGACTCGCAATTCACCATCTCGTTAAACCGCTCCGCGGTCATCCGCTCCTCGCGCGCCAGATAGCCGACCAGCCCCGGGTCCAAATCGCCCGCGCGCGTGCTCATGGGCAGGCCGGCCGCGGGCGTGAAGCCCATCGTTGTGTCGATGCATTTGCCGTCCCGCACCGCCGCGAGGCTTGCGCCGTTGCCGAGATGGGCTAAAACGACGCGGCCGTTTGCAACTTCGCTGCCGCCGACGCGCGCCAGCTCTTCCATCAAGTATGCGTACGACAATCCGTGAAAGCCGTACCGCTGGACGCCCTTCGCTTCGAAGCGGCGCGGAATCGCCAGCAGACGCGCGACGCGGGGCAGCGAGTCGTGAAAGGCGGTGTCGAAGCAAGCGACCTGCGGCAGTTCGGGATGTCGCTCCGCGAGAACTTCCATTAAGCGGATTTCGGACGGCAGGTGCTCCGGGTCATAAGGTTCCAGCCGCCGAAGGTCTTCGAATAATTGTGCGGTCACACGCTCGGGGTGGCGGTGCTTGGGCCCGCCGTGGACGACGCGGTGACCGGCCGCACGCAGAAGACGGCCATCGAGGCGCTTCTCGAGCTGATCCATCAGCGCGGCCGCCGCCGCCCCGTGATCCGGCGCTTCTATAGATTCCGTGCGCGGTTCTTTCCCCGTCTCGCCGATAGTCAACGTACTTTCGCGCGACGCAATGCGATCGATTTTTCCGGAAAAAACGCGACGCATGTCGGTGTCCACGGCAAAGAGCGCGAATTTGATGCTCGAAGAGCCGCCGTTTATCGCGAGGACGCACGGCGCGCGCATGTTAAAAATAGATTTCGGCTCTCCCGCCCCGCCGATCGTCATACATCAACCCTATAGCACCAGCCGGCGCGATCAAGTTGCCAACCGCTAAACTCCTCATTGCAAAAGCTGTGGCGCTGTAATAGCGACTTGAGCAGCATGGCTCCGATCACGATGATCGGCGCGGGAATGGAAAAAGGGAGGGACCATGAATAGCTCTAGAGCCTTCGCGGTTGTCGTCGCTCTTTTTCTTGCACCGTCTCTCACGGGGGCGGTGTTCGCTCAAGAGACGATTCGCGTCGGCGTCCCGCTGTTTCCGACAGTTTCATTTCCGGTTTTCATCGCGCAGCAGAAAGGCATCTTCGAAAAGAACGGTTTGCGCGCCGAGCTCATCCGCATCAACAGCGAGCCCACCACTTATCAAGCGCTCATCTCCGGCGATATCGACGCGACGTCCGGCGCGCCGACCGGTCTCATTCAATCCAACCTGCAAGGCATCCCGGTCGTCTCGCTCGGCAGCTGGGACAATCACGTTTCGTACACGATGGTGACGAAGGAAAAGATCGACGACCTGGGGCAGCTCAAGGGCAAGAAGATCGGCATCAACCGCCTGGGCGGGAAATCCTCGCTGATTCTCCGCGTCATGCTCGAGGACGCCGGCCTCAACACGTCGAAGGACGTGACGCTGCTTCAGCTCGGCGGCTCGCAGGAAAGACTCGCGGCGCTCATGCGCGGCGGCGTCGACGCGGCGCCGGTCGACTTCGCGTTCGAGCCCAAGATGAGGCAGATGGGGCTTTTTCTCGTCAAAGGTAAGCTCACGCCTTTCATGAACGGACCCATCGCCGTCACCGTCGCTTCGTTGAAAGCCAACCGAGCCAAATGGGTCCGTTTCGTGAAGTCCTATCTCGAAGCGACCGCGTATATGATGAGCAACCGCGAAGGATCGATCGAGGTGCTCAAGCGCGCGACCGGGTTGGACGACAAGGAGACGCTCGAGCACACCTATAACGAGATGCGCGCGCGCGCGACGGTCGACCTGGTGCCGCCGGAGGCGGCGGTCGACAACCTCGTCAAGATGATGACCTACGTCGACAAGCGCGCGACGACCGTCGATAGATCGAAGCTGGCGGACTATTCGATTCTGAAAGAGCTCCAGAAAAAATGACGCCTGCGGGATGTACGGAAAATCCCCGATTGAAATCACGTCCGCGCATTGAGATTAAATAATTGTGGCGTATCTTGGACGGGCCGTTCTCTTGCCTGCCGTCTTCGTTCTTGCGACCCTGTGTTTCGCGCGCGGCAGTGGAAATGCCGCCGGCTCGGCTTCGACCGAGCGGGGCAAATATATCGTCGACGGCGTCGCCAAATGCGTCGAGTGCCACACGCCGCGCGACGAAGACGGCAACCTATTGGAAAGCGAGTACCTCCGCGGCGCGCCGATCCCCATCGAGTCGCCGCCTTATCCGAACCTGCATTGGGCGACAAAGGCGCCGAATATCGCCGGTCTCCCCGGTTATACGGATGAAGAAGGCGTGCGCCTGCTGACGGAAGGCATCAACCGCAACGGCAGCGCGCCCAATCCGCCGATGCCGCAGTTCCGGATGACACGCGAAGACGCGCGCGCCGTCGTCGCCTACCTCAAGTCGCTCGAATAAATCAAGCAAGATCGCCGCGCTTCGCCGCGGTCTGAGTCCGGATCGGGTCGCCGCCTACCCCGGCTTGCCTCGCGCGCACGGAAGCAAGTATAGTGTCGATTCGACATTCTCGCACGAGGCAAAATATGCTGGCAAAATCGACGCCGATCCGGCTTCTCACTTTAATGGCCGCCGTTCTCGCGGCCGGGCTGATAGCCGCCGCGCGCACGGCGGCGCTCGCCGCCGCCGACGGCAGGCCGGTCGCCGGCATCCAGTGCGAGCGCCAGGAATTCGGCGATTTTCACATCCACGCGCACCTCCACGTCTTCGTCGAGGGCGTCGCGCGGACCGTCCCGGCGTTGATCGGCATTCTGCCGGCGCAGCAGTGCCTCTACTGGATGCACACGCACGACGAGACCGGCATCATTCACATCGAGGCGCCGAAAAAGCGCGCCTTCACGCTGGCGCAGTTCTTCGAGCTGTGGAAGACGACCGCGGCGGGCGCGCCGGAGCGCAAGGACGCACCGAAGATTTTCGTCAACGGCAAGCGCGTCAACCACCGCCTCGATCAAATCGAGCTCGAAGACCACATGGAGATCGCGGTCGTCTACGGCAAGGAGCCTGCTTCGATTCCCTCGTCCTACGACTTTGCGAAAGCCGGCTTGTAGCTTTAGCGAATCCGCGTCGCTTGACCTGAAAGCGCAAGTTTGATTGTCTCTCGATGAGTTCATCGCTCATCGATTCGGTAGGGAATTCATATGCCTTTTGTCGCCGCCATAGCCGCCAGCCACGCGCCGAACATTCTGCTGGAGCCCGGAGCGGAGTGGGACGAGTTCATGATGCTGCACTATCGCATGGCGCCGCAGGCCGCTTCCACGAAGCCGTCGTTGGAGGCGCAGCAGAAGCTCCGGCGCGACGCTGAGAAGGCGTACGCGGCGCTGCGCGCCGATCTCGAAGCCGCGCGCCCCGACGTTCTCATCGTCGTGGCCAACGACCAGTTCGTCAATTTCGCATACAACAATATTCCGACGTTCTTCGTCACGCTCGCCAATGAAGTGAAGGGGCAGTTCACGCGCCACCGCTTCCATTACCGCAACGACAAGGAGCTCGGCAGAGCGATCTTGAAAGCGGGCATCGACGCGGGCATCGACTTTTCCTTCGGCGAATACATCGAGCTGCAGCATACGCAAACCGTCCCGTTGCATTTTCTCTTGCCGGAGTCGAAAATTCCCATTTTGCCGATTTACGTGAACACCTGGGTCGAGCCGATTCCCACGCCGCGCCGCTGCTTTCAGGTCGGCGAGCTGATCCGCAAGGTCGCCGACGGCTGGAAAGAGCGCGTCGCGATTCTCGCGACCGGCGGCCTGTCGCATTTTCCCGGGTCGCCGCGCATCGGCGAGATCGACACGAGCTTCGACCATAAGCTGCTGGAGATTTTGCGCGAGGGAAAAGGCCGGTCGCTGGCGGATTACTCGGTCGAGGAGATCTGCAAGGCCGGGGATTCGGAATTTCTCAACTGGATGGTCGCGATCGGCACCCTCGGCGACGCCAAGGCGAAGGAGACGTTCTATATGCCCGATCATGTCGCGACGGGGTGGGGGTTCGTCTCTTGGAAGATATAAAAAAGTTTTGAATGTTGAGTGTTGAATTTTGAGTTAGAGAAGCGAGAAATTCAAAACTCATAACTCAAAACTAAAAACTCCGCCGGAGGCGGAAATGAGCAGCTATCATCTGAACCGTTTCCTTTTCGATCTCAAGATGGACGGCGAAGCGTACGAGCGGGCGATGAGCGATCTCGACCGCGCGCTCGGCCGCTACGAGCTGAGCACGGAAGAGACAGCGGCGATCAAGCAGGGCGATCCGCGGAAATTGCGGCAGCTCGGCGCGCACGGAATGCTGGCGCTTTACGTTCTGCGCCTCATTCCGGAATTTCGGCGGAACATTTACTGGAGCCAGAAGTAAAAACGTGGGTTGAAAGTTGAAGGGTTGCGGGTTGAATGGTTAAAAACCAAATCAAGCGCTTCGCGCAATGTATTTAACCCTTCAACTCTTTAATCCTTAAACCCTTAAACTGTTTCGATGCGGAGGACATCTTGGATTTAGGCTTAAAGGGAAAAGTTGCGCTGGTGGCGGGGGCGAGCCAGGGAATCGGACGCGCTGCGGCGATGGGGTTCGCGCGCGAGGGCGCGAAAGTCGCGATCTGCGCGCGCGGCGAGGGGCCGCTCAAAGAGACCGCCGAGGCGATCAAGCGCGCGACCGGCGGCGAGGTGCTGGCGCTCGCGGCTGACATGTCGAAAGCGGAAGATATCAAAAAATTCGTCGCCGCGACCGTCGAGAAGTTCGGCCGTCTCGACGTGGTCGTCACCAACGCGGGCGGTCCGCCGCCCGGCGACTTCATGAAATTCACCGACGAGGACTGGGAGAACGCCTTCCGCCTCAACTTCATGAGCGCGGTCAGACTCACACGCGAAGCGGTGCCGCACATGCGGAAGGTCGGCGGCGGACGCGTCATTAATATCTCATCGTACGCGGTGAAGGAGCCGATCGCCGGCCTCGTGCTATCGAACGGCGTGCGCAGCGGCGCGATCGGATTGGCAAAGACGCTCTCGCGCGAGCTGGCGAAAGATAATATTACCGTCAACAACGTTTGCCCCGGGCGTATCGACACCGACCGCGCCAAGAAGCTCAACGCGGCGCGCGCCGAGCGCATGAAGCTATCGATCGACGAGGTGAATAAGCAGATGACGGGCGAGATCCCGCTCGGCCGCTACGGCAGCGCCGAGGAGACCGGCGACTTGATCGTCTTTTTAGGATCGGATCGCGCAAGCTATATCACCGGCGCGACCATCCAGGTCGACGGCGGGCTGGTGCGCGCGATCCAATAATCATGGTGCACTTCGTCATACAGTGGGATTTGCCGGATCAGAAGGCGAACCTCACAGTCTACGCCAACAAGGCGAAAAACGATTGGCTGCCGACGACGCTAGCGCATCGCGGCGTCGTCGAAGTTCGGAACTACCGCAACCCGCTGGAAGTCACCCCACAAGTCGCCATCACGATCGACTTTGAGACGCTCGACGCCTGGCGCGATTACATCGATTCCCAGGACTATATCCGCATCATGCGCGAGCTGCGTATTCTCGGCTGCCGCAATTTCGTCGTCAACGTCTGGTCGCCCTCGCGCTATTTCCCCGAGACGCTGAGGCCGGAGAAGAAATAGGGCCCCTTACGGCCGTGCGTACGCCCACACCTGCTTTAGCCGCAGGATAAAAATCCCCTGGTTCTTTTCGCTGATGTAGATAAAGCCGCGGCGGTCGACTAGCACGTCCTCGACCTGCGGGACGAGCCTGCTCGGCTTGGCGCCGATCCGCTCTTTCGGATCGGGCGGAATGAAATACGCGATCTCTTTCGGCGCGCGCGCGTCGCGGATGTCGTAGACGCGCAGCCCGGCGTTGAAATAGGTCAGATAAGCGAGGTCGTCGCGGTCTTCCAGGCATACCTGGTGGTTTGGGTGATGCTGGTTGTGCGGCCCGAAGCGTCCGCCTTTTTCGTAGAAATTCTTAAGGGCGCTCTCCTCCGGCGGCGCCGGCAGCGGAAAAACCGAGATCAGCCGCGGCTCCTTTTCATTCGCGATGTCGACGATGCCGGCGAGGTTCAGATTCTCGTCGCCGTTCTCGGCGATCGCCTCGTCATTGATGAGCGCGAGTTTTCGCCGCGGCAGCGGGATGTAAGTGTGGATTCCCTGGCGGCTGCACAGTCCCTGAAACGCCAGCCGGCTCACAATGCGCGGGTGCTGCATATCGGCGACGTTGAGAATAATGCCGCCGCCGTCGCCGTACGATAGATAGGCGCGGTCGCCTTCGATGTGCGCGGGGCCGTGGAGCGAGAATTTCGCCCCCGACTTCGGCGCGTCGCGCCGCTGCTCTTCGAGCGCGAAGAAAGAGACCCGCTTGGGATTGGTTGAATCGGCGATATCGACGACGTGATAGATTTTGCCGTCGTAGCCCGGCGCGCCGCCGGCCGCATGCACCAGGTTGCCGCCGTCGTAAAAGTTCCGGTGGGTTCCCGTGCTGTTCGTCCGGTAATGCCCGAGACGCTTGGGCTTCGTCGGCTCTTCGACGTCCCAGATTAAAAACCCTTCTTCGAACGGCTGTCCTTCGCTGCCGCCCCAGCCGGGCGCGATGCGCTCGAGCGCCGTGATCATCTTGCCGTCGGCCACCTGGATCTGAATCGTCCAGGTGTTCTCCGGCCCCGCGACGAAGGCGGCGTACTCCGGCGCGGACGGATCGGTGACGTCGAGCACGCTCCAGCCGCTGTGCCAGAGATGCGCGAGGTAGAGATACCACCTCCCGTTTTTCTCCTGCATCGCCAGCTTGAAGGCGGGCTTGCGATTTAAGTCGTGATACCCAACGACTTCAATGTTGTAAGCGAAATGTGTTGAAGCTACTGGCATCCTTGTCACTCGGACTTTTCAGTTTCGAGTTTCGGGTTTCTAGTTTCGAGATAAGAAGTCTGAGCTCTCGAAACCCGCAACTCGAAACTCGAAACTTTTTGTTATTATCGGCTTAGCGTAACCCCGATGCGCGCACAATACTTCCGCACGGGGCAGCGGCTGCACAGCGGCGAGATCGGCCGGCACAAGTGCTGTCCGAACGTGACCAGCAGGTCATTGTATTCGATCCAGTAGCGATTCGGCAGCTTCGCGCGCAGCGCGAATTCGCTCTCCTTGGGATCTTTCGTCTTGATGTAGCCCCAGCGGTTCGAGATGCGGTGCACGTGCGTGTCGACGCAGATGCCGGGCTTGCGGTAGCCGAGCGTGACCACGAGATTCGCGGTCTTGCGCCCGACGCCTTTCAATTTCAGCAGCTCGTCGATCTCGTCGGGAACCTTGCCGCCGTAATCTTTGAGAAGCGTCCGGCAGATGTCGCGGATGACTTTGGCCTTGGTGTGATAGAAGCCGACGGGAAAGATCGCCTTCTCGATCTTGGGCACGGAGAGCCGCGCCATCGTCTCGGGTGTCTCGGCGAGGGCGAAGATCCGCCGGCTTGCCTGGGCGGTCGTCGTGTCTTGCGTGCGGAGACTCAAGATACAGGAGATCAGGACCTGGAATGGGCTCTCGGAATTTTCCGCTACGAGCGTGACGATGGGCGTCTGCCATTTAGGGACTTCGCGGCGCAGGATGCGAATCGCGCTGTGGATTTGCTCGTCGGTCATCGGAATGCGGCTGGCGCAATCCGGGCACGATAGCAAATTCGCGGGCGGCGGAGAAGCCTAATGCTCGGCGCCGTTTTCCGCCGCTGCCGTCTCGCCCATATGGGCCAGCGGCAGCTCGACGACGAAGGTCGATCCCTCGCCGAGCTTGCTCGATACCGAGATGGTTCCGCCGTGCGCCTCGACGATCGTCTTAACGAGCGTCAGGCCGATGCCGGTGCCCTTCGCCTCCGTCTCGGTGGAATTGCTCGCGCGATAGAACTTGGTGAAGAGCTTGGGCAGCTCGTCCGTGGCGATGCCGATGCCGGAATCCTTGACGGCGACGTAGACCTTGAGATCGACGCAGAAAACTGCGACCGCGATCGAGCCGCCGGCCTCGGTGTACTTCACCGCGTTGCTCAGCAGATTCGCGAACACCTGGGCGAGCTTCCCGCCGTCCGCGACCGTCTGAGGGACCTCCTCAGCCATGAGCTTGATCGAGATGTTCTTGGAGTGGGCGACGGGGCGCGCCTCGTCCACCGCGCGCGCGACGATCGCCGACACATCGGCGGGGCTGCGCCGGTACTCCATCATGCCCGCGTCGGATTTCGCGAGATCGAGAAACTGATCCGTGAAGGTCATCAGCTTGTCGGCGTTCGAGCCGATGAGCTCGAGCATCTCGAGCTGCTTGCCGTTGATATCGCCCAGCTCCCGCTCGGCAAGGAGGTTGCGCGCGAAGAAGATCACTTGCAGCGGGTTTCGGAGCTCGTGGATAATCTCATGCATGAGATCGGCCTTTGCGTCGTTCGCCTTCTTGATCTGTGCGCTCATGTCGTTCACGGCTTCGGCCAGCATCCTGGTCTCGTCGTGCGATCGCACGCGGATCGGCTCGAAGCGGCCGCGGGCGATCTCTTGGGTGGCGCGGACGAGTCTCGCGATGGGCCGCGTGATCGTGCGCGAGATAATCCACGCGGCTGCCGAGGCCACGAGGATCGTCAGCAGGGTCAGTGACACGGCGACGACCATGGAGCGCTGAGTCGCTTCGACGAACGTGGACATTGCGCTGTCGATCGAGAGCTGATTCAAGCGGATGAGGCCTTTGAGCGACCGGTCGATAAAGTCGATATGCTCTTGCCGCTCCTCCTGGTCCGAAGCCTGGAGCGGCGCGAGGTCTTTTTTATTTTCCGAGTCGATGAGCGGGAGCGAGAGCGCGAACGAATGGTGCCGCTGCGCTACCTGGTGCAGAATTTCGCCCCGTTTCGCTTCGGTCGTGACCAGGGACGAGAGCAGCCGCTGGAATTCGCTCGAGCTGTCCTTGAAGAGTTTGAAATAGACCGGGTCTCCGGTGATGAGGTATTTTCGCGCATAGCTCTCTTCGTCGTCCAGTAGAGTCCTCAGGCGCTTGGACATATCCAGCGACTGAACTTCCAGCGTGAGGGTCGTCTGCGCTTCCGCGGACAACGCATGCAGCTCGTAAAGCATGTATGCCTGCGCTGCGATGACGATGCCGATTACGATGGTGAAGCCGAGAACCAGTTTGCGATAAATCGTCAGTTTCATGTCCGCGGAGAAGGGCGGCGACCGGTCGACCCGACAAATATCGAAGCAACGAATGTGCCATTGTGCGAAAATATTTTTAAGAAAAAGAATGTGCATTTAAAGGATTTTCCCGGCAGATTTTTCTCGCGAAAAATCGCGGCAGCCGACGATGACAAATTACGTTGAAAATCGCGGACTCGTTTTGTCGCTTCTTGTCACCGAATGGATTTTTCTCTAACGGTCGAATACACTTTCACGGTGATGAACGCTCCCATAATCGATAGGATCGCTGCGGCGCTCGCTGCGCGCTCGCCGCAAACATTGGAAGCGCCCGGCTTCAAGGAAGCCGCGGTTCTGGTGCCGATTCAGCAGAAAGATGAGAGCGCTCATCTGGTCCTGACGCAGAGAACGGAGACGCTCAATTCTCATCGAGGCCAGGTTGCTTTCCCCGGCGGCAAAATCGAGCCGCTCGATGCGAGCGCGGAGACAGCGGCACTCCGGGAAAGTCACGAGGAGATCGGCGTCGCGCCTGAGCATGTGCGGGTGCTCGGCCAGCTCGATCAGGTAACGGCGGCGTCTGATTACCTCGTCACGCCGTTCGTCGGCGTGCTGCCGTATCCGTACGAGTTCCGGCTCAATCCACACGAGACCGCGGCGCTCTTTTCGGTTCCATTGGACGCCCTGATCGCCGAGGGCTGCTTCAAAGCCGAGCCGCGCCGTTTTCCTCCGGAGCGGCGCGATCCGATTTATCATTTTTACTACGAGGGATGGGATATCTGGGGCGCGACCGCGCGGATTATCCTTCAGCTGTTGGAGCTTTCCTACGGATACCGCATCCAAAAATAGGCTGCTTTTGTCAGCACGGGATATGAGTCTTTCGCTAGATGCCGAACCTGGTCGACGTGTGAGTAGACTTGTAAGATTCACTTGGCTAGAATCGTCCGGTTTCGCCGGGTCATCGGACAACCAATGGAACGCGGGAGGAGCCTTCGGGATGGACAACGGGAAATCCGCCGTCAAAGCAATAATTCTTTGTCTTCTTCTGCTCGTTTTCTCGGCGACGTTCGCGCCGGCATGTCGGGCGCAAAAGAACACGATCATCGGCATGGCGGGGCTCAACTTCAGCTTCCTGCCGTTTCAGGTGGCGCTGGAAAAAGGCTTCTATAAGAAACACGGCTTCTCGGTCCAGCCGGTTTTAATGCGCGCCGACGCCGCGATCCCGGCGCTGATCTCGGGCGATATCGACTACGATACCCATTTCGGCTCGCTGGTGCGTGCCGGCGTGCGGGGCCTTCCGGCGCGCGTGATTTTTTCCACGGCGGAGAAGCAGATGTTTTCCCTCGTCGTCCAGCCGGAGATCCGGACCGTGGCGGATCTCAAAGGCAAAGTCGTCGGCATCAGCTCGTTCGGCGGAACCCAGCATACGGTGACGGCGGAGGTGCTGAGGGCCGTCGGGATCAATCCGGATAAAGACGTGAAAATGATCAACGTCGGCAACGAGGGCTTCCGCGCGCAGCAGATGCGGGCGAAGCAGCTCGACGCCGCGATGATCAATCCGCCGATGAGCGTCATGATGCGGAACGAGGGCTTCCGCCTGCTGCTCGACTCCGCGGATTATCTGGATCTGCCGCTCACCGGCCTAGGCGCGACGGTCAAGAAGCTCAAGGAAAACCCCGACGAGGTGAGGCGGATGGTTCGCGCCCTATACGAGGCACTGCAGTTCGTGCGGACGCGGCGGCAGGAGACGATCGATGTTTTCGCGCGCTGGCTCAAGATGGATCAGCGAACCGCGACCGACACGTACGATGTAGCGGTTAAGATCCTGAGCCGCGACGGCACCGCAAGCGACAAGGCGATGATGGCCTCGATCGAAGAGGCGAAGGCTGCCGGCAAACTGAGCGGTAATGTCGCCCCCGGCGACGTGAGCGACTTCTCGGTTGTCAGAGCGGTCATTAAAGAGTACGAAGCGAAAAGGTAGGATTCCGGGTTGAGCGCCGTTTCGATTTTTCGGCTTTGCGCCGCGATATTTTTGCTCGCTGCCGCGACCGCGCGCGCGGCCGACGGCGGCGCCGTCCTTCGCGTGCATCTGCCGGGCTATTCGACGAGCTCGCTGCCTTATCTTATCGCCGACGAGCTCGGCTTCTACCGCGACGAGGGCATTCGCATCGAGATCACCCGCATCCGCACCGGCGCGGGAATCCAGGCCATGATCGCCGGCGCGGTCGATGCGAGCCAGATCGTCGGCCCGACGGTGCTGGCAGCCGTCCTGGGCGGCGCGCCGCTCAAGGTCACGATGATTTTCAATGATAAGCCGACGTTCAAACTATACGTCAAGAAGCGCTTCCGCTCGTTCGCCGACCTCAAGGGCGCGAAGATCGGCAGCTCGACTCCGGGCAGCACCAACGATCGCCTGCTGAAAGTCGTCCTGGAAAAAAACGGCGTCGACTGGCGCAAGGACTTGAGCATCATCTATATCGGCACGTCCGACGTCGTCTTCCGCGCGCTCCAGGCGGGGTCGATCGATGGCGCTCCGCTAACGCCGCCGGCGAGCTTCCAGGCGGAGGAGTTCGGCTTCTATCCGCTGGCGGACTTCATCGGCGAGGTCGGCGCGCTGCAGGGCGGCGTCTCGACGACCGCGGGGTTTCTGCAGGGCCACAAAAGCGCGGCGGAAAAGTTCCATCGCGCGACGCTCAAGGGGCTCAAATATTTCAAGACGAACCGCGAAGGGACGGTGCGGATCATGGCAAAATACCTCGAGCTGCCCGCGGACAAGGCGGCGCGCGTCTACGACGAGACGACGCCCGCGTTCGTCACCGACGGGACGATCTCCGCGGATTTCCAGGACCGGGTGCTCGACTTCGAGCTCAAGACCATCGGCGCGGACAAGAAAATCGCTCGCGACCGGCTGTTCGATTTTTCCCTGATCAAGGGGATGAAGTAACTGCGAAAGGAGACATGCATGCTTACTGCGAAGGATTTAAGGGGCGTCGTCGCGATGATGCCCGCGTTCACAGCGAAAAACGGCGGCGACCCCGAGGCCGTCGATACCATCGATGCGGACGCGTGCGCGTCGGCCGTCGATAAGATCATCCGCGACGGCGTCGACGCGATCGCCACAATGGGCAGCTTCGGCGAATGCCACACGCTGCTCTGGGAAGAAAAGAAGAAGCTCACCGAAGCGACCATCGCCGCCGTGAAGAAGCGCGTGCCGGTGCTGATCGGCTGCACGACGCTCAACACGCGCGAGACCCTGCGCGAGGTGCGCTTCGCCCAGGAAGCGGGCGCCGACGGAGTGCTCTGCGGCGTGCCTTTTTATTATCCTTCGACAGCGGACAATGCGGCGCAATTCTACCTCGACCTCGCCGACGCGTTTCCCAAGATGGGTATCGGCATCTACCACAATCCCCCGATCCATCGCGTGACGATTCCGGTCGACGCTTTCAAGAAGCTCGTCACGCGGCCGAACATCGTCTTCATGAAGGACAGCCACCGCACGCCGCTCGACTTCTACAAGCTGATGAACATCGTGAAGGACAAGATCGCGGTCTTCGTCATGCAGCTCCAGCTCTATCCTTATATTACGTTCGGCGCGTCGGGCTGCTGGTCGATCTGCGCCTGGATGGGGCCGTCGCCGCTAATCCGTCTCCGCGACGCCTGCTTCGCCGGCGACTGGGAGACCGCGAAGCAGATCGCCATCGACATGAGCGAGGCGTATCGCGGGCCCGGCCGCCCCGGCGATCTTTTCTGGCGCGAGAACTCGCACAAGCTCGTCATCAACGAATCGGGCTACTGCTACGCGGGACCGCTGCGGCCGCCGTTCCGCATTGTGCCGCAGGAGATCATCGAGCACAGTAAGAAGATGGCGGAGAACTGGAAGGCGCTCTGCCGCAAATATCCCCTCGTGAGCGCGCCGGCCAAAGCATCGGCGGCCAGGTGAGAGAGCCGCCGGCGGGAAAATATCTTCCGGCAGCCCTGGCCGCCGCTCGCCGAGGAAACACAGCATGATCAATCAAGAGGCGAAGCTCGGCGCGCTGCTCGACGGCAAATCGTCGTACGAGCGCTGGGTCGAGGATCAGGGCGTACCCGTCACTCGCGCATTCTTCATCTCCGACGTGAACGAAGTCGCGCTCGCGCCCTGGGCGCGGAAGGGCGGCAAAGGCGCGATCATCAACCTCGAAGGGACCGGCGATACCGACGACGCCTATATCTGCGAGATTCCGCCCGGCGGCAGACTCGAGCCCGAGCGCCATCTTTACGAGGAGCTCGTCTTCGTGCTCGACGGCCACGGCGCGACGGAAGTCTGGCAGGAGGGCGGCGCGCGGCGAACTTTCGAATGGCAGCGCGGCAGCCTCTTCGCCATCCCGCTCAACACATGGTCGCGCCTTTACAACGGCCGCGGCGACCGCCCGGCGCGCTTCATCGCTTTCACCACGGCGCCGCTGATGATGAACCTTTTCAACGACAACGAGTTCATCTTCAACTGCCCGCACCAATTTCGCGACCGCTTCGACGGCGAGGAAGACTATTTTTCCGGCAACGGGACCATTCACCAAGAGCGCTTCTGGGACGTCAACTTCGTCGCCAACGTCCACGATTTGAGCGTGATATCGAGCGAGGGGCGCGGCGTCGGCAATCGCACCACGGTCTTCGAGATCGGCTGCAGCGCGCTGGTGGCGCACATCTCGGAGTTCGCCGTCGGCCGCTATAAGAAGGCGCACCGCCACGCGGCCGGCGCGCAGATCATCATCCTGGAGGGCGAAGGCTACTCGCTGCTCTGGCCCGAGGGCACGGCGCCGCGGCGCTGCGACTGGAAGCCCAACAGCATCATCTCGCCGCCGGACCAGTGGTTTCACCAGCATTTCAATTTATCCGGGACGCAGACGCGCTATCTCGCGATCCGCTGGAACAGCAAAAAATACAAAGTCTTCAAGGACATCATCGACCGCAGCGTCAAAGAGGGCGGCACCCAGATCGAGTACGAGGACGAGGACCCGGCGATCCGCCGCGATTTCGAGGCGCAGCTGGCCGAGCGCGGCATCCCGTCGGGCATGAATCGCAGATGAAGGAAATCAGCGGAGGCACAGTCATGGGGCAGGCGATCGACAGCGGCGAGCTCTCGAAGGCGATCCGGCGCATGGCCAACGAACACCATTCAACGCCGGAGGTGCAGTACCTCTTCGAGACGCGCTTCACGCCGGAGCGCGCCAAGGTCTGGACGATCAACCAGGCGCACTTCGTGCGCAACCGTCGCGATTGCTGGGCGCTTGCGATGGGGCAGGCGCCGCTCGACGTCAAGCGGGAGATCTGGCTCCACGAACAGGACGAGTTGATCGGCGATCCGCGCGCGGGCGGCGAGGATCACTTCACGTTGACGACGAAAGAGGCGGCGCTGCTCGGCGTGAGCGCCGAGGAGATGGCGCGCTCCGAGCCGCACCCATTCGTCGCCGCCGCGCTGGAGGCGTGGCTCCACCTGGGTAAGCAGACTTGGCTCGAATCGTTTTGCGCGGTCTCGATGGTCGAGGCGATCAATTCCAACGCCATTATCGCGACCGGCGGCTTTTCTTCCCGCTCGCGCGACCGGCTGATCGCCGACCTCGGGCTCGCGAAGGAATCGCTCAAAAACCGCAATGTCCACGTCGAGGCCGATCAGGAGCACGCGCTCATGCTCGACAACGTACTGGCGCGCCACGTCCGCAGCGAGCGCGAGCGCGACACCGTGATCGCCGCGCTCAAAAAAACGCTGGTGATCGACCGGGCTTATCGCGCCGGGCTCGCCTTCGCGATGAATCAGATTCCGCTGTAAGAGGTGAGAAGTTTCTGGAGCGAGTCTGCTCTCGACGCCGCTATTTTACCAGCAGCATCGGGCTCGGCCGGACGATCTTTTTCGCCTCCGCCACGGGAAACTCTTTGTCGCAGAACGGACATTTCGCGTCGATCTTGAGCCGCTCGAATTGCGGCGACACGAGAAATTCCTGATCGCACCCGGGACAGATCACACGCATCGAGCTGGCCATGAAGTTCTCCTTTACGCGTCGAGCGGAATCTTCGCGAGCGCGTCGCCGATATAATCCTTCAGCTCGGCCTTCCGCATCGCCTCGTCCGGCACCTTGATCCTGATCTCGAAGGGCTCCGGCGGCGCCGGCATGGTCGCGTCGATGCCGCCTTTGGCGACCGTATACGAATGATATGCCAGCTCTGACGAGCCCGACGCATACGCCGTCGGGTCGCGCGTCGTCGAGGCCATGTTCGGCAGCACGAGGATATCGCGGTCCCAGCGGCTCCGCGTAGCGACCGCCCAGAGAACTTCCGCGTCGTCGAAGACGTTGATGTCTTCGTCGACAACAACGACGTGCTTTAAACGACGATCGACCGACAGCGCCGCGACGATCGCCTCGCGCCCCTGTCCCGCGCCGGTCTTTTTTATCTGCACGTAGGCGTGAAAGCGGCTGCAGCCCGAAGAGGGGAGATGGACGTTCTTCACCGTCGGCACCGCCTGCCTGACCGCGCGATAGATCGAGCCTTCGAGCGGGATGCCGCCGAGATGGTCCTGATCGCGGCCGCCGAGATGGATGTCATGATAGATCGCGTCGCGGCGGTAGGTGATCGCCTTGACGTCGATCACCGGCCGCAGTGTCTCAGGCGAATAGTAGCGCGCGAAATCGGCGCGCAGCCCGTGGCGCCCGCGCTCTTTCGGCGGAATCACGCCCTCGATGACGATCTCGGCATCCGCCGGGATAAGAAATTTATCGCCCCACGTTTCCGACGGCGTCACGCGCAGCGGCTCGCCGAGCGCGCCGCCGATCACGCCGTACTCGTCGATGTCGAGCGACACGCGTGTGAGCGAGCCCATGCAGGCGGCGGGATGATGGCCGATCCACGCAACGACCGGCAGACCTTCGCCGGTCTCGGCGATGCGCTCCCGGTAGCGCTCCCAGTTGCCGGTCTGCTCGCCGAGGCCGACCGTCGCCTTTCTCGGCTCCAGCAGCCGCAGCGTCTGGTAAGCGCAGTTGTAGATCGTGCCTTCGTGGTTATCGACCGTCGTGATGACCGAGCCGAGAATCGTCCGCCCGCCCTCCATGTGGTAGGGCAGCGGCACGGGAAAATCGAACAAATTGACATCGCCGCCTTTTTTCACCACCTGCTTGACCGGCGCCTTGTCGGGGGCGACGACGACCGGCGTCTTCGCGTTCTGCGTGCGGCGGTCGTAATCCAAACCGACCTTCTCGACCGTCGAATCGAACGAAAGCGCGCAGAGATTGCGGCTCGCGAAGAGGTTCGAGAGCAGCGGAAACGCCGAGCGGCCGCCGCCTGCGGTCGCGAGATTGTCGAAGATCACGATCGGAAATTTGTGCGCGCGGTCGAGCTTCACGAGCACGGCCGAGATCTCGAATTTGAGATCGACGTCGCGGCGCACGTGCACGAGCTCGTCGGGAAAACGCTCTTTGACCTGCGCGAGAAAAGTTCTGAGATCCTTCGCCGCTGTGCTCATGTCCGCGTCCTTTTTATCCCCTCTGGTCGAGAGGCTTGAGGCGTAAATCGATGCCGTTTTTCTCCAGCTCTTTATAATATTCCTCGCGAATTGCGGGGTCTTCCTTTTCGTAGGCGATCTTGAAGGACTCGGCGAACGGATTTTTATCCTGCGCGGTGCGCGCGGGATCGAAGGACCGCCCGCCGCCCTGGCGCAGCCCGCTGCCGCGAAACGCGAGCATGCGGTACTCGCCTTTGCCGGTGTTGAAATGCTGGTGATACTCGTTGTGGCGCGGCGCGACGACGGCGTAGGGAAGCGTCGGCACTTTGCGCCGCTTGTCCTCGTCGGGCATGAACATAAGCTCGTAGCCTTCGCCGGCGATGACGATCACGTGCGCGCGCGCCTCGTGCCGGTGCGCGGTGACGTAGGTGCCCGGCGACACGCCCATGACGTGCATGCCGACCGACGTGTTGGACATCGAAAGGCGCATGATCGAGGTGCGGTTGCCGCGCTCGGGGTAGGGATCGAGCTGGAACGTGCGGATATCCGGTATGAAATTCGTCTCGTAAAGCCTGAGGTTCCACTGCCGGCCTTTGTCGGAGAAGAAATTCTGCATCGAGTGGCTGTAGCGATCGCTGAAGACGAATGGATTGTTGAAGATGAAGTCGAGATTGCCGTAGAGGTTGATCACGTGCGCCATGTTGGTGCCGAAAAGAATCCGGCATGGCTCGCTTCCCGAGCTGTTGAACTCCTGATGCCAGGCGTTTAGCGGGACGGCGAGCAGCGCGCCTTCCTCCCATTCGACGGTCGTGCGCGGCTCGTTCGGCTGCCAGATCGTCGTCGCGCCGCGCCCTTTCATCACGTACATGACCGAGTCGTACATGTGCCGCTCGGGCTTGAGCTCGGCGCCCGGAGGAATCTCGACGATCTGGAGATTGTAGAATTCCTGATCGCCGAGGCGCGTATAGGCTACTTTGCCGCCGCGCCGCTCCCAGTCGGCGAGCTTCAGGGTGCCGAGGTCCTCGATCGCGCTGCCCTCGTAGAGCGGCGCGCCTTCCTGCCGCACGAAATTCTGGTACGCGCTTTTGACGTACCATTCCTCGAATGTCTTCGGCGCCTTCGCCATTGCTTCACTCCCCGTTCAAAAAGTTTATCGGCGCGTGGCGCGGCTTTCCGCCTCCACGCGCTGCACGAAGCTGTTGTCGACGAGCTCCGATAAATTCAACTCGCGCAGTTTGGGGTTGCTTTCTCCGAGATCCCATAGGTTCGAGCGCAGGTCTTCGATGTTCGTGTGCGGGAACAGCACCTGCGAGTCGACGTATAGGCGGTAGTTCAAATCCAGTATGGCGGGGTCGTCGGTCCTGAGAAAATGCGCGAACACCCGACGGACGGCCTCGCGGTTCTTGGGATTTTTGGTCCAATGCGCCGCCTCGCTCAAAGCCCGAACGAAGCCCAGAATCAGATGGCGGTTTCGATCCCTGAAGCTGCGCGTGACGATGACCGAGCTGCCGATCACGCGAATGCCCATGGCGACCGCGTCGGCCATCACGTTATAGGGAATTTTCGAACGGTCGAGGCGCTCCACGGTCGTCACGACGCCGCTAAGCACTCCGGAGCGAAACGCGGCGGCGCGCTGGACGCCGCCGCCTGCCACCTGCATGAATTCGACCTCGTCGGGTTTGAGTCCGAGCTTTTCGAAAATGCGGCGCGTGGCATAGTAGCTCGATCCGCCGATGCGGTCGATGCCGATTTTCTTTCCTCTTAGGTCCGCGACGGTCTTGATGCCCGGCTGGACGACGAGCTTATACTGCGTCGGATCGCTGCTCGCGACGATGACGAGATCCACGCCCCTGACCGCCGCCTGCGCGGCGGTCTCGGGCGAGCCGACGAACATCGCGAGATCGCCGGCGAGCAGCGCCGGCAATCCCTGCGCGGAGGTGGCGATGAAGACGAGCTCCGGCGCGAGGCCGTTGCGCGCGAAGAAGCCTGCGTCCTGCGCGGCCCAGAACGAGATGCGATTGCCGCTGATGGACGCGTAGCCGATCTTGATCGGCTCGCCGCGCGCGGCGTCCGCGGCATCGGACAGCCCGTGGAAAGCAAAAAGGAAAAAGACAGCGAAGATGACGCGAGCGCAGTTCAGGGATAATTTGGTTGCCATCGATGCGATATTTCTTGCCGTTGAGAATGGTTCGGACGAAATAAAATTACATGCCGTCGAGCAATTTGTTCGCGAGCGCGGCGCCAGGGTCACGCACCTTGTAGATGCGCTCCTCGGATTGGTTTTCCATCCTAATGTATTGCTCCATCGTGAGGCCGTCCTTCGCGGCGAGCACGCCGAACTCCTTCATCCATTTCGTATCGACGTCGAGCCGGCGCGTCGCCTCGCCCATCGAGCGGGTGAAAATCTCCTGGCCCTCCTTGCCGAGTAGCCAATTGACAAAGACTTTTGTGGCGTTCGGGTGCGGCCGGTTCTTGAGGATGACGACGCTGCCGTAGCCCGCCGTCGCGTAGAGACCTTCCTTGGGCATCGGCAGAGTTTTCACCGGCAGACCCGCTTTGAGGTACGGCGCGAATTCGTTGAAGCCGATGCCGAGCGTATGCGCCAGGCGTCCTTTGGCGAGATTCTCCGCCAGAAGCCGCAGATCGCGGCTCAAAAAAAGCTTTTGTGTGACAAGCTTCCTTAAATAATCCTCGCCTTTGACCTGCAGCATGAAAGACCAGAGCGACGCGCCGGAACCGGGAAGCCGCGGATCGCTCATGCCGATTTTTCCCTGCCATTTGGGATTCAGATAATCGTCGAAGGAGCGGACTTCTTCGGGCCGCGCCAGGTCGGAATTGTAATTGAGCGATTGGGTCTGGTAAGCCGCGAACGAATAAATGTAGCGCTTGGCGTTATCGATCCAGATGTGCCCGCCCCACCAATGCTTCGCGTCCTTGACTTCGGGGAGGATCATCGCCGCCTCGACGAGGTCGAGTATGTTTTCCGGCAAGAGTCCTTTGACCGTCGACTCAGTCCCGCCGAAATGGACGTCGAAATAGCGGATGCCGGCTTTCGCCTCGCTGACGATACGCGTGATGACCGATGCGCCGCGGCCGGGGACCGGCTCGAGCCTGATGCCGTAGCGTTTGCTAAAAGTGTCTTCGAGCGCTTTTCTGAGCTCCGCGTTCGGCGGAATCGAGGCGACGACCGACCCTTCTTTTCGCGCCGCTTCAACGATCGCTTCCCAGTCGGACGGTTTAGCGCTTTCCGCCGCCGATGACACCGAGCCGAGCGTAATCGCCGCGAGCATGAAAAGGATAATAGTGAAGAAGCTTCGCATGCTTATTTCTTGAGCGCTGCGGCGAATTTCTCCAGAACTTTTTCCTTGAGCTCCTTGCTCGCGCCGGAGACCGGCGGGAAGTCCTTCATCCACTCGAACGGCCGGCAGGCGTCGATCAGCGCGCGCGAGCTGAAGCCTTTCTCGGCGCGCGGAATGATCGGATCGAGCGGGCCGCTCCAGCAGCGCCGCACGATATCGATCGACTTTTCCGGGTCGACGCGCGTGCAGATCGCCCAGAGCACGTCGTTGATATCGGAGACGTCGATGTCGTCGTCGACGACGATAGTGTAGCGGCTGAGATAGGCGCCGGTCTGGCACTGGCTCGCGATCGTCGCGGCCTGCTTGGCGTGGCCTGGGTAGCGCTGCTTGATCGAGACCGCGGTGAAAAAGCGGTTCTGGTGACAGGCAACGTCGCGCACGTCCGGGACGCCGGCCTTATCGAGCGAGTCCATGATGAATGCCGCGCGCAGCAGCGCCGGGCAGTTGTCGGCGCCCGCCTGGGGGCGGAAGGGGGGTGCGCCGGTGATGATCGGGTCGTTGCGGTGCATGAAGGATTGAATCTTCAGCACCGGCTCGTTGCGGCTACCGCTGGCATAGTAGCCGGTCCACTCGCCGAACGGGCCTTCCTCTTTCATGTCTTCGGGCGAGACTTCGCCTTCGATTGCGATTTCCGCGGCGGCGGGAATCGGCAGGCCGGTGAACTCGCCGCGAATGACTTCGATCGGCGCGCCTTTGATGCCGCCGGCGTAGTCCAATTCCTGCGATCCCCACGGCAGCGCGCGCGAGGCGAGTAGAAACAGGAGCGGGTCCTCGCCGAAAGCGATCACGACCTTGAGCGGCTTGCCGCGGTCGAAATTCTTTTGCCGGTGGATGCGCGCGTGCTTGCCGGGCGAGATATAGAGCGCAAGACGGTCGCGGTCGTGGACCATGACGCGATACACGCCCATGTTGATCCAGTGCTCGTCGGGGTCCTGCGTGATCACGACGTGCGCCGTGCCGATGTAGCGCCCGCCATCGCGGTCATGCCAGCGCGGCACCGGCAGCGAGAGCACGTCGATCTTGTTGCCGGTGAAGACGTTTTCCATCACCGGCCCGCGGTCGACGAAGCGCGGCGGGATGAGCGTGGGGCTGTTGAGACGCTGCTTCCACGCGGCGATAAAGCCGTCGCGCGTGATGTCGGTCGGCAGATTGGTTGTGAGCGCGGCGCGCTTCAGCGACTCGATCATGCCGACGAGCACACGCCGGCCGGCGGGATAGTCCTTGATATGGTCGAACAGAAGCGCCGACGAATCGCGCCCGCGCGCGCCGACTTCGGTGAGCGCGCCGATCTCCAGATCCCAATCGGCGCCGTCGATGCGCGACAGCTCGCCTAGCTTATCGACTTCATCGATCCATTGACGTAAATCGGTGTAGCTCATATCGACTCCTTCGCCTCAATCGAGTAGTTTTCGCGCCAGGTCCGCGCCCGGGTCGCGCATCTCGTAGACCTTCTTCTCCGACTGATTCTCGAGCTTATAATATTGGTCGAGCGTGAGGCCGTCCTTCGCCGCGAGCATGCCGTAGGCTTTGAGCCCGCGCGTGTCGACGTCGAGGCGGCGCGTCGCCTGGCCGATAGCCTGCGAGAAGGCCTCCTGGCCTTCCTTGCTGAGCAGCCAGTTGACGAAGACTTTCGTCGCGTTCGGATGCGGATGATTTTTGACGATCGTGAGATGGCCGCTGCCGCCGCTCACGTAGACGCCTTCGCGCGGGTTCGGCAGCGGCTTTACCGGCAGCCCCGCCTTGATGAAGGGCGCGAGCGAATAATAGGTGACGCCGATCACGACGCAGCTTTTTCCCTTCGCGAGGTTTTCCGCCAGCAGGCGCTGATCGCGGCCGACCTGCAGCTTCTGCGCGACGAGCTTCTTCAAATACTCCTCGCCTTTCGCGGCGCGCAGATACGACCACATCGACGCGCCGGAGCCCGGCGTGCGCGGGTCGAGGATGGCGATCTTGCCCTGCCACTTCGGCTGCAGCAGATCGTCGAACGAGCGGATCTCTTCGGCTTTGACGAGATCGGTATTGTGCCACAGGCTCTCGGTCTGGTACGCCTGGAACGCGTAAATATATTTCTTAGCGTTGTCGATCCAGATGTGTCCGCCCCACCATTGCTTCGGGTCTTTCACCTGCGGGAGAATAAAGTACGGCTCGACGGGCTCGAGCGCGTTCTCGGCGAGAAGCCCGGTTACGATCGATTCGCTGCCGCCGATGTGAACGTCGAAATATTGAATGCCCGCTCTGGTCTCGTCGACGATGCGGCGCGTAACGGTCGTGCCGCGCGCCGGCACGGATTCCACGTTGATGCCGTAGCGTTTTTTCAAGCCGTCCTCGAGCGCCTGGCGCAGCTCGCTGGTAGCGGGGATTGAGACGACGACCTTGCCTTCTTTTCTCCCGAGCTCGACGATGCGCTCCCATTCGCCCGCCTTCGACTGGGCGAACGAACGCGACGGGGCAAGGGCAACGAAAATAGAAAGCGCAGCTAAAACTAGAATGCGTTGTTTCATGAGCGGTTGCTGTAGGTGAGCGGCGGCATTTCCATCGCGACGCCGGTTTTTTCGAGCGCGGTCTCGTAGTCGCGCCGGATCTGCGGGTCTTCGTCCTCGTATTCGAGCAGCGTGCCGCCCTGACGCGTGTTGGTGCGCACGCCTTCACGGTTGAGCGCCTTGCCGATGCCGAACAGATATTTTCCCGACTGCCCGCTGTAGCGGAACGCGAGCTGGCGCGCCTGCTCGCCGCCGGTGTTGAAGTGCTGATGGAACCAGCCGGTCGGCGGGCTTAGCACGCTGCCTTCGCGCCAGTCGACCCGAATAACTTCGCTGCTGTGGCCGTTCTTGTACGGGCGCTCGCCCGCCTCCTGCGGCCACATCAGCGTGTAGCCCTGCGAACGCAGGATGAGCAAAATCGCGCCGCCCTGGTGGAAGTGCGCTTTGTGATAGCGGCCGACCGGCCATTCGGCGATGTGCCCGACGAGAGTGCTGCCGCCCATATCGAACGACGTGATGCGCACGCCCGCGCCTTTCGCCTCGGACGGATCGACGAGCGCGCTGCGCGCGTCGGCGATAAAATTGGTCTCCCACGAGATGAAGCCGCCGCGCTCCTCGCGCTTGTCCGACACGGTGAAATAATCCGCGCGGCCGTCGTAGCGCTGGTCGAAGCGGTAGTCGCAGCCGAAGACGAACTCTTCGTCATGCAAGAGGTCGATCATGATCGGCGCGCTCGTGACCGAGAGCAACAGCGCCGGTCCGCGGCTGCCGTTGTAGAGCCGGTGCCAGCAATTGAGCGGCACCGCGAAAAGGCTGCCCTGCTGCCATTCGAAGTGGAGCTTCGACTTGCCGTCGTCCGCGCTCCATATTTCCGTCGAGCCCGCGCCCTGGAGCACGTAGATCAATTCCTCGTAGAGATGCTTCTCCGGTTCGAGCGCGCCCGCGGCCGGAATCTCGCTCACGTACATGCCGGTGAAGCCTTCCATGCCTTTTAGCTGGATGAACGCGCCGCGCCCGCCGGTGCGCGCCCACGGCTTCAGCGGCAGCTCGCCCACGTCCTCGACGCCGTGCGTCTCGACGATCGGAACGCCCTGCTTCTTCATCCAGGCTTCGTAGCTGGTGTCGCGCTTCATTTTTTCCCGGGCTCTTTGTGGCCGCCGTCCCTGCCGTAGAAATAATCGCCGGCGGCGACGGCTTCGGCGACGGCGTCGTCCTCCTCGGTCCACATGCCGAGCGGGTAGCCGTACCAGGGCGTCCGCAGCGCCAGTTCCGGCATGCGCTCTTCGCGCCAGATCTCCAGCGCGCGCTCCATGAAGCGCTTCTTCGGCACGCCGACCGGCGGGTAGGGGCCTTTGCGCGTCGCGTCGATCAGCATGCCCGAGCAGCCGATCGGCGGCGGGAAGTGGCGGTCCTCGGGCTTGGTCATCAGCGGATGCGCCGAGGGATCGAGCAGCGGCGAGCGTCCGGTCGTGATCTGCACGTCGCGGTGCGGCTGCATCGCGAAGCTCATCGCCCACATCACCATCTCGGGATCTTTGGGGTCGATGTCCTCGTCGACGACGATGATGACTTTATTCGTCGTGCCCATGCTCGCGGCGGCGTGCAGCACCTGCTGCGGCTTGCTCGGGTGGGTTTTCTTCATGCGGATCACCCACCAGTTCCAGCCGCCGCCCATCTCAGGGCAGCTCACTTCCAGAACTTCCGGAATGCCGCAGCCGTATTTCAAATAATTGTCGAGCATCATCTCGCGGCAGGTGCGCGAGATGCCGTTCGACTCGCTCGGCGGCAGGCCGACGAGGATCGCGG
>DASWZY010000106.1:0-23789 GCA_036407055.1 Binatia bacterium | reverse complement strand
CCGTAGCCAGCACGCCCACGGTCTCGGTAAATCCGATACCCGTGGAGAAGCAGGCGAGCGCGCCGTACGTGCAGGTGTGCGAGTCCGCACCGACGATGAATTCGCCCGGGTGGACGTGGCCTTTTTCCACCATGACGTTATGGCCGATTCCGCCTTCGTAGCCTTGATAGATCGTCGCCCCATGCTCGCGGGAGAATTGTTTCGCGCTCTCCTGCCCTTCCATCCGCCGCGTGCTGCGCGCCGGCTGCTCGTCGAAATTGATGATGACTTTGTCCGGGTCCCACGCCTTGTGAATTCCCATGTCCTTGAGGATCTCTTTAAAGACGCCGAACAGTCCTCGCGGATCCTCATTTTTCGAAAAGCGCAAATCCTTGATGTAAAGCCGGTCGATCTCGGCCTCGATCATGTCGCCCGGACATACGCGATCTTTGCCGGCGGCGCGCGCGCAGATTTTTTCCGTGATGGTCATTCCCATCGCTCACCTCGTCTGTTATCCCGCTCGTGCATAGAAAACTAATTGCGTTTGTACAGGCTGTCGATGTAGCCGCTCTTATCCAGATCGCCGACGAAGCTCGCGTCGATGAGGCTCTCGGGCGCCATGCCGCGCGCCTTCGGATCGTCCGCGGCGACCTGCTCCAGCGTCGCCCTGAGAGCGTTGACGGACGGGTACTGCTTCCTCGGTGTGACCGCCTCCTTGGTCGAGATTTCGTAGCTCTTCTCAAGCGTATCCCTGTCGGTCTTGATGTATTTACCGAGGACTTTTATCCAGGCTTCCCGATTGGTTTTCAGGAGATGGACGGTTTCCACCTGTGACTTGACGTATTTTCTCACGACGTCGGGCCGCTCGCGGATGAACTTCCGCGTCGTCACTGGTCCGTTGTCCTGAAAGGGCAAGCCCGAGACCTCGGCCAAAAGAATGAAGCCCTCCTTTTGCGCCGCCAGGTTCGTCGGCGGGCTCAAGAGCGTTGCCTGGATGCGCCCCGTGCGCAACGCGGCCAGACGCTCGGGGGTGCCGCCGATCTGGATCGTTTGTACGTCCTTGTCCGGATTGAGGCCGAGCTTTACAAGCGCGTAGCGCGTCGCGACCATCGTCGAGCCGGTCAAGCTCGCCAGTCCGATGAGCTTCCCTTTGAGGTCCTGAGCCGTCTTGATTGTCTTGGAAGACATCAGCCAATAATTGAGGGCGACCGCGCCGGCGCCGATGTAAACTGCGTCCGTGCCTTTGAGGTTGCTGCGGATGATCAGCGGGGCAGCGACGTCCAGAATGGGAGCCTCTCCCGCCAGCATCGACATGACCGCCACATCGGCGCGAGTACGGATGACCGCGGCCTCGATGCCGTTCCTGGCGAAGATGCCTGCATCGTAGGCGATGTAAGGAACAATCTGCGTCGGGCCGATGCCGGACGAGGCGATGTTGATTTTAACGGTCTGTGCGCGCGCGGGCGCCGTTACGCCGGGAAACAACAGGGCAAAAACAAGACCCAAGAGGACAAGCGCCCGGCCGCTCACATTACTCTCCTTTGGCCGTCCGGCTGGCTTCAAGGATCGACTGCGCGATCGCGCCGTAGGCGCCGCAGCGGCAGATGTTGCCTGCGAGCCATTCGGCGATCTGCTCGCGCGTCGGGTGCGGGTTTTCCATGAGCAGGCCCTTCGCCGCCATAATCTGCCCCGGCGTACAGTAGCCGCACTGGGAGCCGATGTTGCGGATGAACGCTTCCTGAAGCGGGTCGAGCTCCTCGCCGCGCGCGACGCCCTCGATTGTTAGTACGGATTTTCCGTGGGCCTCGAAGGCCAGATAGTTGCATGCGCTCACCGGCCGGTCGTCGACCAGCACGGTGCAAGCGCCGCACACCTCCGACTCGCACGAGCGCTTCGTGCCGGTATAGCCAAGTCGCTTGCGCACAAATTCCAGGAGCGTCTCGGCGACCGGCACGGCGCCGGACCACGTCTTGCCGTTGATCGTGACGGTTAAATCGAAACTACTTTGCGGCGTCATAGGGATGATCCTTGTTCTTTCTGGGTCGAATGCGACTTACAACTTCGGATTGTCGTGCGGCTAGTTATTTTTGTATAAGCCGTCGATGTAACCGCTCTTGTCCAGCTCGGCGACGAAACTCGCGTCGACAAAATTTTCCGGCTTCGACGATTTCGCCTTCGGATCGTCCTCGGCGATTTGCTCCAGGCACACCCGAATCGCGTCCAGCGAAGGATACTGCTTTCTCGGGAACAGCTCTTCGGTCGTCGCTATCTCGTAGCTTCTGTCCAGCGCATCGCGCTCGACCCGGAGATATTTAGCCAATGCCTTCGCCCAGATCTCGCGGTTCGTTTTCATCAAGTGGACCGCTTCGACCTGGGATCGAACGTATTTTCTTACGATGTCGGGATGCTCTCTGATGAACTTCCGCGTCGTCGCGGGGCCGTTGTTTTGAAAGGCCAAACCGGAGCCGTCGGCCAGAAAATTGAAGCCTTCCCTTTGCGCCGCGAGACTTAGCGGAGAGCTTAGAAGCGTGGCGTGAATTCGCCCGGCCCGCAGCGCGATCAATCGATCCGGCGTGCCGCCGATTTGAAGCAGCTTGACGTCTTTGAGCGGATTGAGACCGATTTTCGACAGCACGTATCGGGTCACGATGAGCGTGGAACCGCTCAGGCTGCCGACGCCTAAAATTTTCCCTTTGAGATCCTGCGTGGTCTTGATGTCCTTTGCGGTCATCAACCAAAGATCGAACGCCACGGAGCCGGCCGCAATGAAAACGCCGTCGGCGCCTTTCAGGTCGCTCCGGATGATCGTCGGCCCCGCCACATCGTTGATGGCCGTATCGCCCGCAAGCAACGACATCACCGCCACGTCGGCCCGCGTTCGAATCAGCGCGACGTCGAGTCCGTTCTTTTTAAAAATCCCGGCTTCCTGCGCCAAGTAGGGAACGATTTGCGTCGGACTGATTCCCGAAGAGGCCACAACGACCTTGGTCGACTGAGCGTAAGCACTGCCCGCCAGACTCCACAACACCAAGCTCAAGCTTAGTAATTTCGACATTGTCGCTTTCTCAAGTTACGGAAATGGATCGGCGCCGCGGCGCCTGTTTCAAGCCACGCCCCCCGTCGCTGCTTCCAGCGCTTCGCACAGCATGACGCCGGTCATATAGAGCTTGTACTCGGCGCTGCCCATAAGATCGTCGACCGGGCGGAGCAATTCTCCGAGCCGCATTTTTTCCTTCCCCACGATGCGCCGGGCATCGTCAAGCTTGGCTCCTTTGATCTTGCCTTCCAAATCGGTCAGGCGCTGGGCTTGGGGTCCGACACATCCCACCGCAAGCCGGGCCTCTTCGATCGTGCCGCCGGACGCGCGCGCCGCCGCGGCCACGCCGAGCGTCGGCCGCTGGTAGCGGTGCAGCCGCCGGTAGGCGCTTTTCATTTCCGCGGGTAGCCGCGGTATCTCGATCTCTACCAGAAGCTCGCTGGGCTGGAGCGCCGTGGCGTACATGTCGAGGAAAAACTCGGAAAGCGGGACGCGCCGCTCAGTACATGCATCGCCGAGGATCACCGCAGCGTCGTGGACGAGCAGCGCAGTGCCCGGGTCCGAATGGGGATCGTTGAATGCGAGGTTGCCGCCGAGCGTTCCCTGGCTGCGCACGCGCACGTTCGCCAGCTGAGACTCGGCGGACGCGAGCGTGGGCGCGTGCTCGCGCACCAGCGGATTGTTCTCGAGCGCGTGATGCGTCACGCAGGCACCGACACGAAGCGCGCCGTCCTGCAATTGAATACGATGCAGTCTATCGATCTTCTTGATGTCGATCAGAACTTCGGCGGCCACCAAGCCGTGGCGCATGAGCAGCAGCAGCTCGGCGCCGCCGGCGTAGATGCGGGCGTTATCGCCGTGCTCGGCGAGCGCTTGGGACGCTTCCGCGACGGTCGACGGCTGAAGAAGTTTTAACGAGGTCAACATGATCAAATCTTTCCCATGGCGCGGAGAATTTTTTCCGGCGTGATCGGCAGCGAGCGGACCCGCACCCCCAGCGCGTCGTAGACGGCGTTGCCGATTGCCGGGCCGACCGTCACGATCGAGGTCTGCGCCATCCCCTTGGAGCCGAAGGGCCCCGGACCGTCGCCCTTCTCCAGCATCGAGGAATAAAAATCCTCCGGCACGTCCTTCATGAGCGGCAGGCGGTACTGGAAAGGGTCACCGTTCTGGAACTGGCCGTCCTGATAGACTGTTTCCTCGAACAGCGCGTGGCCGAAGCCCATTACCGCGCCGCCGTCGGTCTGCGCCTTCGCCGACGGATAATGGATCGCCTTCCCCGCGTCGGCGATGATCGCATAGCCCAGGATGCGCAGCTCCCCGGTGTCGCGGTTGACTTCCAAGTCGATCGCGGCGCCGCTCGGCGCCCAATGATCCATGCCGGCGAACGCCGAGTCTTTGACCATCGGCGGCGCGCTGTGATAGCCGACCGCCTTTAAAACCACGCTGCCGCCGTAGCAGCGGACGATGTCAGAGATGGAAAAAGCCGCCTCGCCCCAGCAGAGCTTGCCCGCGATGAGCCGCCACTCTTCGGGCTTGCCACCCTTCGCCTGCGATGCGAGCGAGAACAACTCCTGCTTGAGCTCTGTGCAGGCATTGTGCACGGCGTTGCCCATCTGCATGGTCGTGCGCTGCGCGCTCACGCCGGCGAACGGCAGGCTCACGGCCGTGTCCGGCGTGCCGACGCGCACCTGCGATTGCGGAATCTCCAGGGTTTCCGATGCGATCACGCTAAAGAGATTGTGCGTGCCCTGGCCGATCTCGGCGGCGTTGTGCTGGATCGTCACCACGCCGCGCGCATCCATCGTCACGAGCGCGTAAGCGCGGCCGCCGCCCATCGAGCCGTGGCGCAGGCTGAGCGCCATGCCGCGCCCGCGTGCCCAAGGCGAGCTGCCGGCGGCCTTCTTCTCCGGCGCGAGGTTGGACTTGCCGTCCCAACCGATACCCTCGATCGCCTCGCTCATCAGGTCGAGATAGTCGGTGTCCATCGCCGGCGTGCCCTTACAGACATAATCGCCGCGCAGAAGCACGTTCTTCTTGCGGAACGCGTACGGGTCCATCCCGAGCAGGCGTGCGACGGAGTCGATCGTACATTCGATGCCCCAGGTTGTCTGGACTTTTCCCGTCGCGCGCGTGTGGCCGGCGGGGACCTTGTTGGTATAAGCGCACCGCCCCCGAATGCGCAGGTTGGGAATGCGGTAGCAGCCCCAGGCGGAGATCACCGAGTTGTGTAAGCCGGTCGCGCCGCCCGTCGTATAGGCGCCGGTGTCCACGACGAGCTCGACGTCGAGCGCGGTGATAGTGCCGTCGGCCTTGACGCCCATCTTCGCCTTGAACACCTCGGCGTGCCGCGAGTTTTGCCGGAAGCTATATTCTTCCGAGGGCACCAGGCGAACCGGGCGGCCAAGCCGGCGCGTGAGCAAGAGCGCGGCGTAATGCGCGGTCGTCGGGATTTTCGAGCCGAAGCCGCCGCCGACGTACGGCACGCGCAGCCGCACCTTGCCGGGCTCGAGCCCGAGAAAGTGAGCGAACTCGCCGGAGTCGCGCATCGGCGAGGCGGTCGGGAGCCAAACGTTGACCTCGCCGTTGATGTAGTGCATGAGGCAGCCGCCGATCGGCTCCATCGGGTGGTGGAACATCGAGGGCGAGCTGTAGGTCTCCTCGAAGACGCGGTCGGCCGCGCGAAAGCCTTCTTCGACGTCGCCCCATACCAGGCTGTCTTCCAGCAATAGATTCGTGCCGCGCTCTTCGTGGAGGATCGGCGCGCCCAGCGCGAGCGCCTCGACGGCGTCGAACACCGGCGGCAGCGGCTCATACTCGACATGAATCTTCAGCAGCGCGCGCTCGGCCGTGGCGAGGTCCTCGGCGGCGATCACGGCGACGAGATCGCCGTCGTAGCGGACTTTTTCGGTCGCGACGAAATCCTGATCGTCGGGCAGCTTGAAATGGTCGTGCGCCCCTAGTTTGAGACGCGGGTCGACGCCGTCGAGATGCTCCCGGTCCACGACGCCGAGAACGCCGGGCATCGCAAGCGCCTCCGACGCGTCGATGCTCAGAATTCGCGCGTGGGAGTACGGGCTCAAAAGCGCCGCGGCGTAAACGGTTCCAGGTAGATCGGGCAGGTCTTCGATGAACTGCGCCCGACCGGTGACCTTTTCTTTCAGGTCGATGCGGCGCGGGGCGTCCGAAAATCGGCCGGCTTTATCCGTTGCATTTTTACTCGCTGCTTCCATATTTCGCTTCCGATCTTTCGCTGAATTTTTTTGGCGCTCGGAGCGCGGCCCGTCACGACGCCCCGAATATTTGCCGGTAAAGCTTCAATCCATCCTCGGCGTTCTGCGAGCGGTCCGGGTGAAGCACGAGGCGCTTGAAGCCCTTGATCAGCCGCGGCGGATCGGGCTCGACGCCTTCGCGCAAAGTCACGCGGCGAAAGCTCTTCAATAGCTCCTGCCCGTCGCGCGAGAGCACGAAGTCGATGAACAGTTTGCCTGCGTTCGGGTGCGGCGCCTTGGCCGCGAGCTGAATGCCGTCGAACTTGATCACGACCGGCTCGAGGTTGACCCAATCGACGGGCTGGCCTTGAGATTTGGACCACTCGACGGTGTGCGTGTAGGAGATCGCCAGCGGGAACTCGCCGACGCCTAGCATCTGCGTCCGCTGCGTCGCACCGCGCCCGATCGCGGGCGCCTGCGCCGCGAGCGCTTTCAGATACTCCACCGCCCGCTGCTTTCCCCACGCCTGGACCAGGCCGATCAGGAGCTCGTAGTTCTCGTCGTCGACCGAGATCTTGCCGCCCTTCCACCGGGGATCGAGCAGGTCGTTGTAGCTCTTGGGCGCGTCTTCCATCTTCACCTGCTGCGTATTGAAGCCGAGCCCGGTCGGCAGCGCGTACGTGCCGGTCCAGTAGGCGTCCTTGTCCTTCAGGTCGGCGCTGAAAAAGCGGCGCTCCGGCGAATCGTAAGCCGTGCTCAATTTTTTTTGCTTGAGCTCGTAAATGAACTCGGGAGTGGTCTGCGAGACGACGTCCCAGCTCACCCGGCCGGCGCGGGCCTCGAGCATGATTTTCTGGTGCAGCCCGACGCTGCCGCTGCGCCAATAGCTCGCCTTGATGAACGGGTAGCGCTTCATGAACTCGTCGACGAGCTTTTGCGACTGGTCCTGGGCGATCGTGCTCCACCAGGCGAGCTCGCCCTCTTTCTTTGCGGCCTCGATCACTTTCGGGTCGGCGGCATACGCCGCCGTCCCGAATGAAACGACGCAGGCACAGAGCGCCGCGATCAGCATCAAGCACGCTACGGTGACGATATATTTCATATTGGAATCGCCCGCGGCCGCATCCGAACGCGGGGCCTTTGCTCTCTCATATAATTTTTCTCGCAAATTAAAAACCAGCTATTCACGCGCCGCTGCCGGCAGGCTGCGGCGCCGGGGCGATGCCCGCCTTTTTCAACGTGAGCTCGAAGTGGCGCCGGATCGCCGGATCCTCTTCGTCGGAATCGATCATCGTTCCGCCTTCCTTCAGCGGCAGCAAGACCGCGTCGTCGTGCTTCTTGGCGCAGGTATGAAAGCCGGTCGGATACACCCGGCCGCCGAAGCGAATCGCCAGATGGCGCGCCGGCTCGGGGCCGGTGTTGAAGTGCTGGTGATACCAGCCGCCGGGCGGGCAGTAGATGCCGCCCTCTTTCCAATCGATCTGGACCACCTGATCAGCATGCCCGTTCTCGTAAGGCTTGGGGCCGAGCTCCTTGGGCCAGAGCAGCACGTATCCCGTCGAGCGAAGCCCGACCAGAATCGCCCCGGCGCCGTGGTAGTGCGCCTTGTGATAGCAGCCTACCGGCCACTCCGAGATATGTCCGATCAGGCAGTTGCCTGACGATTCGAACTGCGTCAGCATGACGCCTTCGCCTTTTTGCTGCCACTCTTCGATGGTCGCCGCGCCCACATCGGGAATAAAGTTGGTGTCCCAGACATTGGTGACGCCGACGCGGTAGCGATTGTTGCCGACCGCGAAATATTCGCGCTGGCCATCGTAGCGGTCGGTAAAAGCGAACGGATTGTTAAAGACGAATTCCGCGTTGCGGTAGAGATCCATGACCAGCGGCGCGTCGGTGACCGCTAAGAATTTTACCGGCTCGCGCGCTCCGTTGACCAGCCGGTGCCAGCTGTTGAGCGGCGGCGCGAACAGACTCCACTTGCCCCACTCGAAAAGATGCTTGGGGCCGTTTTCCTGCCAGACTTCTGTCGCGCCGCTGCCTTCGAGGATGAAGATGACCTCCTCGTACATGTGCTTTTCCGGCTCTAAGGCGCCGCCGGGCGGAATCTCGCCGACATACATCCCGGTGATGCCTTCGGACCCGTACATGTGGATGAACGAACCCTTGCCGCCCGTGCGGCGCCAAGGATAAACCGGCACGTCCCGAACGTCGGAAAGCCCCAGCGCCTCAACCATGGGAATTCCCTCGGTCTTAATCCAGCGATGGTAGGCGGTCTTTTGCAGAGAGGCCATCTGGCGGCTGAAATCATGCATCCTTTTTTTCTCCTCTATTAAGATGTCCGCGCACAGTGTCGATCAGAGCGGCGGCGTCAGCGGACGAGTTGTCGCCGCGCCAGGCGACGTGGCCGTCCGGACGAACCAGCACCAACTTGCGCTCATAAAGCTTCGCGATATCGGAATTCGATACGTCGACCACACGCAGCGGCACGCCGCGCAGAGCCGCGGCGCGAACGATGGCTTCGGGGTCGGGGCCGCCGAAGCGGAGCAGCGTAAAGCCGCGGCCGAACAGGTCGAGCGTAGACTTGCCTTTGTCAATCCACGCGTGCGGCGCGCGGGTTCCGGGTCTAGCCAGCGGGACGAAATCCCAGGCATTCTCAGGCGGGCCCGGCGTGCCATCGGATACGACGATCGGCGAGCGGTCGTAGCAATAACCGAGCTTGATGTTCTCGCTCGTGGGATCGCCTTTCCCTCGGCTGACCTTCAGCAGATTCTCCACGAAATATCGTCGCTGACGTTCGCCTTCCGTGGAGTCTGCGGCGATCGCCGAACCGCCGCTCAAAAGCGTCGTCTCATAATAGGTGCGGTCGGAGTCGGCGACGCTGACCGCGCCCACCGGCATTCTCTCGACGCCGTAGCTTTCGAGAAGGCGCTCGCCGCCCCATCCTTCGATGGTCGCGCCGAGCTTCCAGCCGAGATCGACCGCGTCGCCCAGTCCGGTGTTCATCCCGAGGCCGCTCGTCGGCGAGCTCTGATGCACGGCATCGCCGGCGAGAAACACGTGCCCGCGTCCATAACACTTCGCAACCAGCCCACGCCGCTTCCACGGTAAAACCGAAAGCACCTCGTAAGAGAAATCGGCGCCGACCGCTTTACGGAGACATCCTGCGACATCGAAGGAACCGATATCGGCGTCGGCGTTGCCCCTGAGCTCGGTCATGCGCCAAAGTTCTTTCCCGTCGATGGAAACGAGATCGCCCCAGTGGCCGCCGTTATCGATCAACCGGAAAAACCG
Source organism: Binatia bacterium (assembly GCA_036407055.1). Lineage (GTDB taxonomy): Bacteria > Desulfobacterota > Binatia > UBA9968 > UBA9968 > JAJPJQ01. The sequence continues at coordinate 14,267 of DASWZY010000106.1, read as the reverse complement.
CGCCCAGCCTTTGTCGTGCAGAGCTGAAAGTTCCGGCGAGCGGAAAAAAATGCTCACGCTGAAGCTCAAGACGCCCTCTCCCTCGTACTCGGTCCCGAGCGTCTTGCGGATCGAGCCGTCGAAACCGTCGCACCCGACGAGATAACTCGCGCGGATCGTCTGTGTCTTTCCCGAGGCCAGATCGGTCGTCTGCACCGCGACCGCGTCGGCCTCTTCGGTGAAGCCGTCGAGCCGCGTGCGATGCATGAGCGTGACCGTCGGCAGCGAACCGACGTGGTTGAGCAGCACCGGATCGAAGAAAATCTGCGGGCAGTGCCGGGGGCCCTCCGGCGAGAAGCTCAACTCGGCGCGCGCGGCATAAGAAGGATATCTCTGGCGGTAGAGCTCATATCCCGTCAGGCTCGTCACATAGACGAAATCGCAGGGATGATGCTCCGGCCAGCCGGCTTGCTTGACTTCTTCGGCGATGCCCCAGCGGCGGCAGAACTCCAGCGTGCGGGTGGTGAGCTGGCTCATCTTCGGCACAGGAACGCCGCCATCGCCCTGCTCGACCAGCACGCAGCGGATTTTTTGGAATCCGAGCTCCGCTGCCAGCGCGAGGCCTACCGGCCCTCCGCCGCAGATCAGCACCGGGACGATTTCTTCTCTCGGGTCCGGCTGTCTATCCCGATCGGGCATCCGACTCTCGGCGTGAGGATTTTCTGTCGCTAAACCTCCCACCCCTCCTCCGAAAGATCGACAATGTTGCCGTCGGGGTCGCGCAAGTAGTGTTCCTTAAAAGGGCTGTCGGCGGTGCGGTGTAGAATCTCTACCTTCGGCTCCTGGGGATAGAGAAACGGCGGCGAGGTTTTCAATCGCTCCTCGATCTCGGCGATGCTGCGAACATGAAAGCCGATCACCTGGAAGCCCCGAGTCTCGATCGGAGAGTTTTTGACGAGCGAGAGGCTGAAGTTTCCGTCGGATAAATGGATCGCGTTGGTGTCGGTCGCGGCGATGCGCTGGCGCCGGACCTGCTTCATGTCGAAAACGAACTTGTAGAAATCGGCGAGCCGCTCGTGGTCGCGCGCGTGGATCGTCGTGTGCCTGAGGAGCGGCACATTGGTGCTGTCTCCCGTGCCCCAGCCCAGGCGCGCGATCTCGACGAGATTGCCCTCGGGATCCTCGAAGCGCCAGTCTTCGTAGCGGCCGTCCTGCGGGCTCTGCTCGAGCTTGATCGGCTTGTCCAGCGCAGCCAGCTTTTTCTCGCAGGACTCTTTGTCGATCTGGAAGCCGATGTGATCGATGCGCACGCTGGCGGGGCGCGACATCACCGGCAGGATCTCCAAGCAGTTATAGTTCAGGTAACCGTCGGTGATGTAGAAAGCCGCGGCGCTGTTCTGCCACTCGTTCCAGAGCTCATCCATTCCGAAGATGAGCTGATAGAAACGGGCCAGCCGCCGGTTGTTTTTGGTCAAATTGGCCATGTGTCGCACAGGGATCATGGTGAAATCCTCCTATTACCGGAGCGACGGACGCGTATTTTTGTACAAGTCATCGATGTAGCCGCTTTTGTCCAGTTCCGCAATAAAGCTCATATCGGCAAAAGCCTCCGGCTTTAAACTTTTGAGCTTGGGCTCGTCGTCGGATATCTCATCTATGGACGCCTTGATCGCGGCCAAAGAGGGATACTGTTTTTTCGGGAACAGCTCGTCCGTGACTTCTATCGCGTAGCTCTTCTCCAGAATGTCCCGGTCCTGTTTGATATATTTGCCGAGCACCGTGATCCACGTTTCGCGGTTTGTTTTCATCAGATGCACCGCTTCCAGGTGCGCCTTCACGTATCTGCGGACGACGTCGGCGCGCTCGCGAATGAACTTCCGGCTGGTAACGACCCCGTTGTTTTGAAAAGCCAGGCCTGTAACGTCGGCCAGTATCGTAAAACCTTCCTTTTGCGCAAGCAGGCTCGCCGGCGGGCTCAGCAAAGTCGCTTGAATGCGGCCGGTCCGGAGCGCGGTCAGGCGCTCCGGCGTGCCTCCTATTTGGATGAATTGAACGTCCCGGTCGGCATTGAGGCCGATCTTATCAAGCGCGTAACGCGACGCGACGATTGTCGAGCCCCGCAGGCTCGCGAGGCCGACGAGCTTGCCTTTCAAATCCTGCGCGGTTTTTATTTCCTTCGCGCCCATGAACCAGTAATCCGTCGCAACCGCACCCGCGGCGATGAACGCGAGATCCGCACCGCGCAGGTTGCTTCGGATGGTGAGCGCACCACCGATGTGGATGATGGAGGCCTCGCCGCCCAGCAGAGACATCACCGCGATCTCCGGACGCGTGCGCACGATCGTGACCTCGAGACCGTTTTTGGCGTAGATACCCGTATCTTTCGCCAGGTACGGGGGAAGCTGCGTCGGGCTGATGCCCGAGGAAGCGACGTTGAGGCGGATCGGTTGGGCGTTGGTCGAGGCGCAAACCGACAACGACAGAAAGGCAATCGCCACCGCTAACATCATTCTTCCATCCATGATCGCATCGACCGCTCGAGCTGAAATCATGCTGATCGAACTAATCACCTCATAGCCTCGTCCATAAAACTGTTGTCGAAGGACTGCCTCACGTCGAACTGTCTGGCTTTAGGATGGTCGACAAATTTCAGCGCGTTCGCCATCGCTCTCTCGGGCACCTTGAGCGAGGCAGGGAAAGCACTCTTGTAATATTCAAAGATACCCTGCAAATAGGCGTCATCGTCCATTCGGGTGAATCGCCGCAGGGCACGCTTGGCAGCCGCGGCATTTTGTCTGGCGAGCTGTTGTCCTTCGTTCAGAGCGCGCAAAAAATCGACTGCGACTTTATGGTTCCTTGCGTCCTTAAGCCACGACTCTCGCGCCGCGATCACGTTATTAGGAAACAGGTCAGATTCGTTGTGCGAAGGCTGGAACAGCAGGTTGAAGCCGGCATTCTTAGCGTATAGCCCGAAAGGGTATCCAACAATGCATACATCCACCAGCCCGGTCTTGAGCGCCGCAAAGGACTCTCCGATGCCTCCGCTTTGGATAAACACCACTTCGTTGGCTTTTAGCCCACCGGACTCCAACATCGATAGCGCGGAGTAGTAAGTCGATGTCCCAATCCGCGTGACGCCGATTCTCTTTCCCTTGAGGTCACTAATCGACTTGATCTCCGGCCTGGACCACCCTTGACTGGTAAGAACCGGCAATGGCGATGCGATCGCAATCAAATCACTGCCGCTCACGCGGCTGGCAATGACCGCGCCTCCGGCGGTGTAACCGATCGGAAATTCTCCGGCGAGCATCGCCGCATTGATCAGCGGCGAACCACCCATCGCCACCGCGGAAACCTCGTATCCGTATTTCTGAAAGATTCTTTCCTCCACAGTGATGAAGAGCGGGAGCGACCCGGCGCCTGCAGTATAGCCAACGGTAAGCTTTTGGAATTCCTTCTGCCCGGCTTCTGTCGATGAGTTGATCACTAAGAGCATGGCGCAAAATGCCACGCCGATTAGTTTTTTTCTCATAAACTTCTCCGGTTTCCGTAAACTTCCACGACGCTTTTTATCTACTGCGATCTCCGGTCAGATTTTGTAAAATCTCTTGGCATTTTCTCCCAAGATAAGCTCTTTGTGTTCGCTGCTGATGTCTCGTCGCTCCTCGATTTCATCGATCTCATGGCGAGCATCATCCATGAGAATTTCATGAGGGAAATCGGAAGCGAACATACACGGCTTCGGTCCGATAAGGTTCACAACATAAGACAGAGCCTTTTCGTTTCCCTCACACCCCACATAGAAATTACCGCTCGTAAAGTAGTCGAGAACCGGCCTTTGGCAACGAAGCTCGCCGTACTCGCGTTCCCTTTCGAGCCTGTCGATGATCATGGGAATCCAGCCCGTTCCTCCTTCCATAAATCCCACCCTCAATTTAGGAAATGCATCCCATACCCCATCCTGGATCATCCCCGTCATGGCGATCGCGAGAGGAAACGGCATGCCTAGTGCGCGCGTTCCCGGAAACTTGGTGAAGGTATTAAATCCGAGATCGCTGTAGCTGCCGCCGTGTATGGCAACGGCGCAGTCTAACTTTTGCGCTTCCTCGTAAATCGGCCAGAACTCTTTTGCGCTAAGGTGTTTCTTTAGACCGTTGGAAGGAATGTAAGCCCCGACCATTCCAAGTTCAGTTACCGCCCGGCGAAGCTCTGCAACGGCGCTCGGAGGATCTTGCATCGGAATCAAAGCCATCGCCTTAAATCGCGAACTTTTTCTCAGATACGTTTCGTGAACGTAATTGTTCCACGCCCGGGCATATGCAACCGCCCACTCCGGAATTACAACGTGACCGTAAGCGAGCGCTGCAGTGGTGTAAAGAACAGTGGACTCTAATCCCGTCTTGTCCAAATACTGCAGCCATTGGTCGGGGCCAACGTTGAAATCAAATGTGCCTTTTTTTCTAAAACGCGGAGTATGAAACTCATCCAGGGAAGGTAGCAATCGTCGCTCTGCGACTGTATCGTTGCTCCTCCAAGGTTCTTCCAGATGCCTGATGAGGTCCGCTGCCTTCTCCATAATGTGGCCGTCAGCATCAACGTAGTGTGACATTGTTCGCTCCTTTTACGACTCAGTTATTTGTCTCCAGTCACCTAGCATTTCCGCATCCGGTTTTCGATTCCGGCCTTGACGCAGGCCTCGTCGAACATCTGCCGCACAATCGGCTGTTCCTCCTCTCATTCGATCTGGTTTCCGCCTAATTTGACATCGACGTCACTCTTGCCTTTTCCTTCTCCCCACATCTCGTTGTACTTCTGGCTTCCCCAGCGGAGCGCCAAGTAGCAGCCAAGCCTTGTAGGAACTTCGGTTTGTTGTGATCGGCGTTGTCGAAACTTTAGGTTCTTCCATTTTTATTCTATCCCTCCGCGGCGTTGCGGATGTCGCGGCCGATCGCACGCAACGCAGCCAAGCCTAGGAGCGTTCTTCAACACATGATCTCAGCCGTCACGCGAGCGCGATCGAATGGCACTATAGCCCTGGAGTTCCATTTGTCAAATATATATAGCTGATGATAGTATTTAATTGACTTATGAAGTTTAACGACGATCTTTTGAAGACTTATATAGCCATTTGCGACGAGGGAGGCTTCAGCTCGGCGGCCGAGACTTTGCATAAATCCCAGCCGGGGGTGAGCTTTCAAATCGCGGGCCTCGAGAGGCAAGCCCGGCTCAAGCTCTTCGACCGCTCCGAGCGACCGCCGCGATTGACCGAAGCGGGCGCGATTTTTCTTCAGTTCGCACGGGAAGTCGTCAATAAATCCGACGAGGTGGATCGGTCGCTGAAAGAGCTGTCAATCGGCGCGGCCGGCGAGGTGAATGTGGGCGCCTCGAGTTCCGTGGGAGCTTATTTGCTGTCGCGGCTGGTAAGCGATATCAAGCTCAAGCACCCGAATCTGTCGATCTTTCTCGCGACCCAGCAACGGGAGCGAGCCTACGACGCGGTCCGCGATGCCGCAGTCGATTTCGCCTTCGTGCTCACCGACAAGCCGCCCGACGGGCTCGTGGCGCGTCCCTTACGCGACGAGCCTTTGTATTTCGTGGCCTCGCCGAGATACCCGCTCTCGCGCAATGCCCGCATCGCCCCGAGACAGGTGCGCAAGGCGCAATTCGTCATGGGTCCAAAGAATTCTGAATACACCGCGATGGTCGACGGAATTTTGCAGAGGAGCCGGATCTCGACCTATTCGGTGGCTCTGCGCATCAGCAACTTCGAAGGCATCAAGGAAGCCGTGCGGGCGGGCGCCGGCATCTGCCTGCTGCCGCTGTGCGCGGTCAAACGCGATCTCGAAGACGGATCGCTGGTCAAAATACAGGTCCAGAGAGTCCACTTGAGCGCCAAAATCATGTTGATCGAACGCCTCCGCGCATCGACGACGCCCACGCTGGAGACCGTAAAAAAGCTGCTGATAGCCGGCATCAACAAGGCGAACTGACCTGGGCTATTTGTCTCCGTTAACGTAGTATTTGTGCATACGGTTTTCGACGCCGGCCTGGGCGCAGGCCTCGTCGAACATCTGTCGCACGATCGGCTCCTCGTCCTCGTATTCGATCTGGTTTCCGCCTAACTTGACGTCGACGTCGCTTTTGCCTTTTCCTTCTCCCCACATCTCATGGTACTTCTGACTTCCCCAGCGGAGCGCCAGGTAGCGCACCGGCTCCGCCCCGGCGTTAAAGTGCTGGTGAAACCAACCCCCGGGAGGAACGACCAAGCTTCCCGGCCCCCAATCGTAGCGCTTGATCGCCTGTCGTTGCGGCCACATGAGAGAATAGCCTTTCCCGCTCAGGATGATGACGTGCGCACCCGGTCCGTGAAAATGCGCTTTTTTATAAGAACCGACGGCAAACTCGGCAATGTGGCCGCAGAGCGTATTCTCGGCGATTTCCAGGCGCACCTGCGAGCCGCCGCCTCCCCTTTCCTTCCATTCGAGCAATTTTAAATTTTTCACGTCGGCGACGAAATTCGTCTGCCACGTTCTCCCTTCATACCAATTACCGGGATTGTTGAAGTAGTCCGGCCTGGAATCGAAGCGATCTTTAAAGGCGTAATCGCAATTGAAGATAAAATCGACGTTGTGCAGCAAATTGATCATGCAGGGAGCGGTGGTCACGGCGAGATACCGCACCGGCTCGGCGCCGTTGCCGTTGAAATGCTGGTGCCAGGCATTCAGCGGCGCGGAAAAGACCGATCCCTCCTGCCATTCGAACGTATGCTTCGGCTCGCCCTCGTTCCACACCGTCGTAGCGCCCCGGCCGCTGACCACGTAAATTAATTCTTCGAACAAGTGTTTCTGCGGCTTGAGCGATTTTCCCGCGGGAATCTCGCAGATATAGGCGTCGTTGGTCTCTCCGGTTCCTTCGAGGCAAATCCGAGCCGTAAGTCCGCCCGTTCGCCGCCAAGGCTCAAGAGCGACCTTGCGGATGTCCTCTATGAAAAAACCCTGGATGATCGGAACGCCTTCGCTCTCCAGCCAAGCCTTGTAGGAGCTTCGGTTTGTTGTGATCGGCGTTGTCGAGATTTTAGGTTCCATTTTTATTCTAGTCCTCCTCGACCTTGGCTCTTGAGCCACGGTCGACGCTATGAGGTACCAACGATGTGCAAGTTTGATCTCAGTTCTTAACGTAAATGGATTGTTATTTTATCGTGCCCCCAAACCTTCCGTACGCGCTTGTGTCAGACGCAATAGAATCGCTTCCGAAGTGATCGGAAGCTCAGAAATTCTAATTCCCGTCGCGTTGTAGACCGCGTTCGCGACGGCTGGCGCGACAAGACTGATGGCAACCTGCCCCACGGCCTTTGCCCCAAAGGGCCCGGGCCCCTCGTTGCAGCGCACAAGAGATGTAATCAACCGCGGTATATCGCAGATACTCGGTATCTTGTACTCGCCCAGACTGAGCGTAGTGACACGACCTTCATCCAACCCCATCTTTTCCGTCAACGCATAGCCGAGGCCTTGAATGAAGGCGCCTTCGATCTGCCCTTGATGAATGAGCGGATTGATGATGGTCCCGACGTCCAGGATGAAGTGCGCCTTCGGCAGCTGGATTTGACCGGTTTGTGTGTCTATGAGGATTTCGGCGACGACCGCTTGAAAGGAATAGAGATTAGGCTTCGCGGCGGAATAGTGACCGAAGCCGCGAATCGGCTCGCTTGAAAAAGCCGCGAGCTCGCGGAGTGTGAGACTTCCGCGGAATTTTCCTCCTTGGATAAATACCTTGCCTCTCGAATAACTTACGTTCTCCAAGCCGGTGCGCCAATGAGCGGTGGCGGCGGCGCGCAGGTTTTGAATCAATGCATCGGTCGCGCGCATCACGGCCTGACCTTCGATGTGGACTCCCCGGGTGGCTTTGATGCCTTCGTCGAAAGGCGCGGTCGACGTCTCCTGCACTTCGATTTCAACGTGCCGCGATGCAACGCCTAGTCGTTCGGCCGCGACTTGCTGGTGCATCGTGTAAGAGCCGACTCCCGTATCGCCCACGCCGCTGATCAGTTTGACGCTGCCGTCGGGTTGCAGCAGCGCGATGAAGCTCGATTCGCCGCGGCCGATATGCCGGTCGCCCAGCGCAATGCCTCTGCCCGTGATGATGCGGCCGTTCGATGCTTTCGGCCGGCTGCGCCTTTCTCGCCAGCGCGATACGGCGCGTGCGCGCTTTAGAACGTCGAGGCCATGGGGATTCTTGATCGGCTCGCCGGTGGGCCTGGTGTCGCCCTGTTTCAGGACGTTGCGGCAGCGGAATTCGATCGGGTCCAAACCCATCGCGATGGCGATCGTGTCGATATGGCTTTCGACGGCGAAAAGCGTCTGCGGTTCGCCGGGAGCGCGAAAGTAGCCGCAAGGGAGCTGATTCGTGTAGACGCACGTGCCCGTCATTCGCGTATGAGGAATCGCGTAGCAGCCCGCGATTGAAAACGCGCCGCTCATCGACGCTTGCGGATTGGGTCGGAAAGCAGCGTAAGCGCCGGCGTTGTAGAAGGTCTTCCCTTCCCACGCCCATAAAATTCCGCCTTTCTTGACACCCGCTTTCAGGACCACGACCGCCGGGTGGCGCGGGGCGGAGGCGAGAAATTCCTCGGCATAGCTCCGCACGAAGCGGACGGGCTTTCCGGTAAACTTCGATAAATGGTACGCGGCCGGCACGGCGTAGAGAAAATCCTTCGCGCCGAAAGATCCGCCCATGATGCTCGGATGGACGACGATGTCGTCTTCGCTCGACTCGAGATAGTGCGCGAGCTCGCGGCGCAATTTGAAAAATCCCTGATCCGCCACCCAGATTTCCACGCGTCCCTGCACGTCGACGTCGACCATGCAGGCATAAGGCTCGATGTACGCTTGATGCGCCATTTGGGTGCGATAAACGTTTTCAAAAACCTCGTCGCATTCGGCCAACGCGCGATCGAAATCTCCCTTCGCGATTTGCACGACGCTTTGAACGTTCTTCAGTCCAACCGCTTTCGGGCCTTCATAGGTATCGTAATCGGGATGCAGCAGCGGGGCTTCGGACGTCAGCGCTTCCAGCGGATCGAAGACCGCGGGCAGCTCCTCGTATTCGATATCGATCAGCTGAGCCGCCTCGTCGGCGGTCTCCCGATCGACGGCCGCAACCGCGGCGACGTCCTGCCCGGCGTATAGAACGCGGTCGCGCGCCAGCACCGGCAGATCCTTGAGCTTCGCTCCGACGAGATGCGGCTTGATATCCGCTCCGGTGATCACGGCTTTGACTCCGGTCAAAGCCCGGGCTTTGGTTACATCGACATTGAGGATGCGCGCGTGCGGCAGCGTGCTGCGCACGATTTTCCCCCACAAGCTACCCGGACGGATGACATCCGCCGTGTAGCGCCGCGCGCCGGTGACTTTCGCCTCGCTTTCGATGCGCGGCAGCGGTTTGCCGATGTTAGCGCGCGTCATGGGTCTTTTGCGCAGTGGTCATCGCGGCAAACGATATCGCAGCGGGTGTATGGCTTTACGCAACGTCGATTGACGATGGTGAGATCGAAATTCTCCGCTCGCTCAGCTTATCAATACTTAGAGCAAGCTCTTCCATTTCTCATAGACGCTGGCGCGCAGCTCCAGCGACGGTCCCGTCGCCGATGGGAATTGCTGCTTCCACTCGTACGGCTTGCAAGCGTCGAAGACTGCCTTCGAGGTAAAGCAGGCAGCGGCGGGAGTATTAGGCGGAATCATCGGGTCGATGGACGAGCTCCAGCTTCGACGTATGATCTCGATGTCTTCGATGGGATTCATCCGCGTTCCCATCGCCCACAGCACCGCCTGGCTGTCGGATGGATCGATGTCGTCGTCCACCACGATGGTAAAGCGGGCGCCGATCGAACCCGGTTTGGTTTGCGATGCGACGATTCCCGCCTGGCGCGCATGACCGGGATATCGCTGGCAGATCGACACCACCGTCCAGAGCTGGCCATACGCCCACACACCTTTAACGTCGGGCACGCCGCAGGCTTCCAATCTGTTCCAAACCGCCGCGGCCCAGCGCCACGGCATGCCGACCGCTTCGGCCCTCAAATGCGGATGGCCGAAGATGATCGGATCATTTCTGAACATCACCGACTTTACATGGATGACGGATTCGGGCTTCGTGCCGGTGGAATAGTAGCCGACCCATTCCCCGAACGGACCTTCGTCGCGGAGATCGTTCGGATGGACAAAGCCCTCGATGACGATTTCCGCGCTGGCCGGAATCGGCAGGCCCGTGTGTGCGCCGATCACGACCTCGATCGGTTTTTGTCTGATGCCGCCCGCGTATTCGTATTCGGATTCGGCGTGCGGATGTTTGTGCTCGGCGGCCCAATAGGTGACGAGGTCCTGGCCGAACGTCACCGCGATCGGCATCGGCTTGCCCGCCGCGTGATACTTTATCATGTTGGCCATGCCGTCCTTATTGGGCGACATGTAAAGGCCCAAGGTTTTTTCGTCGTGAATCACGATGCGGTAGATGCCGAGGTTTACGGTTCCCGAATCCGGATCCGCGGTGATGCAGACGCATCCCGTGCCGATGTAGCGGTTTTGGTTCTCGTTACCGTCGCCTTGGTTCCAGCGCGGCGCGGGAAATTTAAATAGATTGATGTTTTCGCCTTCGTCGACGTTTTCTAGAAACCGGGCCTCCTTTACCGTCACCGGTGGTATGTGCGGCTGATCGTGGATTTTTTTCATGCGCGACTTCAAATTCCGCACGTATTCGAGAGGAGGAAGCAGACTGTCCTCTTCGCTCATGCCGCAAGCGAGGGCGGATATGCGCTGGGAATTCTGCGGATTGACGAGAACGGCGAAATCCTTGGGGTAGCCGGGAATTTCACTGAACAGGGCCGAGCAAGGATCGGGCTGGCTCCCGATGATATCCCACAGCGTGCCGATCTCGAGGTCCCAGCTCGCTCCGTTGATTTTTTTGAGCTTGCCGATCGCGTCGAGCTTTTTCGCCCATAGCCTTAAATCCATCAAATATTCCATCGCATCATCTCCACGTTCAGCAGGTGGCGAACGTCTTGCAAAACAACTCGGCATAGCTCTTCGAATTGGCGCCCAAGCGGTCCGGCGTTTGAACCAAATAGCGCGGGCGCAGCAATTCTGGAAATCGCTCCTTTAAGCCGGGACGCGTTCCCGTCCTTCCGAGGTTCTCCACGACGATTTTTTGGCCGTCCGAAAGCATCCAATCGATAAAAAGAATCGTCGCGTAAGGGCGCTGATTATTTTTCGCCACCATCACGTACTTTGGATCGGATAAAACAGGGTCCAAAAGAGAGATGCCGATGGGCGCACCGCGCTGCTTCATGGTCAGCGGCCGAAACGCGAATATCCACGGCGCGATATATGTCTCCCCGGCAGCCAGCAAACTCGTCTGCAGGTTATGCCCCTTGCGCAGCGTGGGCTGGTTTTGGGCCAGCCTTTTGAAGTACGCCATCCCCTTTTCTTTGCCCCAATAACCCATGAGCGAAGCAAAGATGTCGTCGTCTTCTTGATCCATGGAGATTTTCCCTTTCCATTTCGGATCAAGCAGATCGTCGTAGCTTTTGGGAGCTTCATCGCTTCGGACTAATTTCGTGTTGTAGATCATCGCGACGACCTGCTGGAACCAGGCCGTCCAATAACCGTCGCTGTCCATGAAATCTTTCCCAATGCCGGCGCGTTTAGGAGATATGTAGGCCTCGAGCAGATTGTTTTCCCGCAAGCGAAGCGCCGTTAAGCTCGTCGCTTCGACGACGTTGGCCTCGAAACGGCCCGCGCGCGCTTCGGTGACTACCTGGTTGTAGACGCCGAGTGCCCCGCTTCGGTAATGACCGACGTCGAGAAACGGGTATTTCTTTTTAAAAGCGTCGAAAAGGACCTTCATATCGTCGACGCCCGTCGTGCCGTACAAAACGACTTTGCGTTCCTGTTTGGCGCCTTCAATCAGCTTCACCTCCCGTTCCTCATCGCGCACGCCTCGCAGTTCCTTCAGTACTTCCTGCATATCTCGAGCGAGGGCTAGGTTGCCCGAGACGGCGATGATCCCGACCGAACAAAAGACAGACAACATCCACGCGAATGACTTGATCATCTGATGCGTCCTCACGCTTGATCCGAGATCCGCCCTGATATAATCGGTTTTCCGGCTTTGTCGTAGATGCGTTGCGAGGTGTAGCCTTCCGGCCAAATATCCGTAAACCACGCGCGCATGCCGAATTTTATTTGCAGGAGTTTGTAGCTGTTGTTGCTGTTATTGAAATGCTCATGCTCGAACATCGCGGGCGGAACGTGGAGGACGTCGCCCGGCTCCCAGGTGACTTCGTGACCGTGAACTTCCGACACACCGGTTCCCTCGAGCGCATAGAGCACCGCCTCGAGGTGTTTGTGACGCCCGGTATGATATCCGGCCGGTTCTTCGAACATACGCGCGATCGCCACGCTCTTGGCTTTGAATCCGTTGCTCGGAATGATCAGGTATCTCCTGAAGTAATGCTGATTGGTATTTCCAGGTATCGTTTCCGCCGGATCGAGACCCGAGGGCGCCTCGTCCATGTGAATCGATACGCGCCGATCCTTTTCCAGATATTGCGAGCCGTGAGGAGGAATGTTCAGCAGGCTGGGAGTATTCGGTCCGCATTTCTCGAATTGTTCCAATTTCGCAAGACGGACGAATGCCTCCAGAGGAAAGCACATGACCGAAAGATATTGCGCCGGCTCATCGCTTGTGTTGACGTGCTGATGCGCCGCGCGATACGGAATTTGCAGCGCAGTTCCTTCGCGCCAGTCGAATCGCTTGTCGTTGATGACGGTGAAACCGCGGCCTTTCAAGATAAAAATCGACTCCTCGCCGTGCGAGTGCCGGCCGGTGTGCCAGCCGGCCGGAATCTCCGCCTTGAGCACGGCGCCGCCCATCGTCGGGAATCCGAGCTCGTTTGAAAGCATGAGCTTCACCTTTGCGTCCTGCACGGTCTCCACCCACGGGATGTCCCGATCGCGCGCGATCACCGGGGAGCATTTGAATTCCTCTTGAATACGATCGCCGGCCGCCAGCCACTCATCGTAAAATGTCGTCATATTTCCTCCTCGAATTAATTTTCTATGTTCAGATAACACCCTCGTCGCGCAGACGACGGATTCTGTCGAGATCGTAACCTAGTTGCATAAGAATACGTTCTGAATGCTCGCCGAGCGCGGGCGGCGGAGCGGCCTTTTCCAATTCCGTCCGGCTGAATGAAACGGCAGGGCGGACCGAGCGCGTGACGCCCTCGCTCGGGTGGCTGTATTCGATTTCCAGGCCGGTGTGCTTGACCTGCGGGTCGGCGAAGACTTCGCTCATGTCGTAGATCGGCGTGCACGGCACGTCGAAGCGCTCGAATAGTTCCAGCCAATGCGCTCTCGGCTTTTGCTTCAGGACATCCGCAAGAATCGCCGCGAGACTTTCGTAATGGGCGATTCTTGTCTCGCGCGTCGCAAAGCGCGGATCCCGCCGCAAATCGGTCATGGCGATCGCATCCGTGAGCGATTCCCAGAATTTAGGCGGCGAGGAAAGATGAATCGCCAGGAGCTTCCCGTCGGCGCATGCGGCCGCGTACACCTGCGAGATGCGCGGGCGGGTGAAACAATCGTTCACCTCGCCGGCGGACAAGCACGCGACGGCCGGCTCGATCAAAAAAGAGAGCGTGGCCGACAGCATGCTGAGCTCTACCTTTTGCCCCAAGCCGGTCTTTTCACGCGCGAATAACGCGCCGAGAATCCCATAGCAGGCGAATACGCCGGTTATGCAGTCGGAAAACGCGGGGCCCACCGGCCGCGGATTTTCAGTATTCAGCAAAAGCCGCAGCAGTCCGCTGTATCCCTGACCGACGGTGTCGTACGAGGGGCGCGAGCGATACGGCCCCGTTTTTCCGAAGCCGGTCACCGAGCAATAAATAAGCCTCGGATAGCGCTCGGCCAGCGCATCGTAGCCGAAGCCCAAACGCTCGGCGGTTCCCGGCCGGAAATTTTCGATGAGCACGTCGGCCTGCGCGAGCAGGTCATGCAGGACTTCCATGCCTTTCGGCGATTTCAGATCCAATGTCAGGCTTCTTTTGCCGCGGTTGTACGCGCGGTATTGCGGGCTGTAGCTGCCGCGGGTCCAAGCGCGGAACGGATCGCCGCCCTTGGGATGTTCGATCTTGACGACGTCGGCGCCGAGATCGCCGAGCAGCATCGCCGCGTAAGGTCCGGTGATGAAGCTCGCGATCTCGAGGACACGCACGCCGTGAATCGGAGTCA
>DASWZY010000105.1:0-29537 GCA_036407055.1 Binatia bacterium | reverse complement strand
TCCACGACGCGCGTCGTCGGCGACAAGATCCACCGGAGGTCTTCGCTGCCGGCGCGGCTGTAATGATGTTTGATCATCACCGCCAAGCCGAGCGCCGGCAGCAGATATGCGGCGGTGCGAAGCGCGTAGACGCGGATCGTCTTGAGCTCGGATTTCATCGCTTCGCGGTGGGGCAGTTTCACGGCTATGAGCTCCGGCCTTACGCTCATCGCCGCCGCCGCGCGAAGCTCAGCAGCCGTTTGCGCCGCAGCATCGTCGCCGAGAAAAGGATTAGGGTAATCGCCACGAGCAGCATCATTCCGGGTTCGGGCACCGCTTTTACCGCGAGATTCGAGACATAGAGCGGCAGCGCGCGCGGTTGATCGACGTCTTCGCTGTCTCCGCTCGGGTTACGTACGACTTCGTGGACGGCGATGAACGATGTGTAAGGCGTCAGGAGATTGTACTGGAGGCCGAGCGCCGTAACCACCGGCTTGTTCGTATCCGCATCGCCGCCGAAGGTGAAATCCGAAAGCCGCGCGATACGCGTCCGCGCCCACAGATAGCGCAGCGCATGATCGGCCTCCGCCGACTGCGCATCGGCCATATTGAACCTTTGCGTGTACACGCCGTTGCCCGCGTTCCCGGCGACTGTCACGACTCCACTGGCGGCGCCGCGCCACTTTCCAAAGACGACGATCGGGCGGTCGGCGAAAAGATCGGGAATCTCGGCCGGCTCGACATCGTATGCGTCGAAGCCTGCGTACGAGAGCGCGATGTTTCTGAGCATCGGCGATTGAACGTATTCGCGAAACTTCTGCGCCGCGCCGAGCGCTTCGGTGGAGTCGCCGACGATGAACGGCTCGCCCAGGCCCGCGTTGGCGACACCCTCTATGAGATAGCGGTTGACACTGCTGCCGATGCCGAACGCGAAGACGTTCGTGTCATGCAGATGGCTGCGGATCTCCTCCAGTGCGGCGCGCTCGGCGGCGATAAAGCCGTCGGTGATGACGAGTATCGTCCGCGAGAAAGCCTGATCGCGGGGAATAGCGTTGGCTTGTTTGAGCGCGCCGAGCAGCTCGGTCCCGCCGCCGCCTTGCTGGCGATCGATCAATTGGACGGCGCGCGCGACATTGTCAGCGGTCGCCGTCAGCGACGCGGACGCCATCACGCGCGAAGCGCCCGAGAAAAGAACCACATTGAACTTGTCGCTCGGCCGCAGGTTGCCGATCAGGTCTTTGAGCAGCGTTTTGGAGACGTCCAGCGGAAAGCCGTTCATGGATCCGGAGACGTCGACGACGAAGATGTATTCGCGCGGCGGGATGAGCGCCGTGAGGACTTTCCGCGGCGGCTGCACCATCAAAAGGAAAAAGTTTTCGTCGTCGCCGCGATAGACCGTCAACCCCGATTGGATCTCGTCGCCGGCGAGCCGGAATCTGAGGATGTAATCGCGATCGCCGCTGAAGGTCTCGGGGTCGATGAGCGCGACTGTGGCCCTCGACGGGCTGTCTTGAAGGATATCCGTGTCGTGCGACGTGACGGCGATTTCCTGCAGCGGCACGCCCGTCGAAAGCCGCGTCGTGATATTGAACTTTGTGGGCGGCTCCGTGTGTTCTTTTAAATACGGGCTTTTGACCCATTGATCGGTGTCGGCCGCGCCGTCCTGCGGCTGATTCGAGTAGCGCGGACCGACGACGGTTGGATAGACGAATTCGTAAGTTTTGTCCGTAGGCACCAGGAGTTCGGTATAGCGCAGCTCGATCTCCACGTTGTCCCCCGGAAGGATGTTGGCGACGTTCATGCTGAAGACGTTAGGTCGCTGTTGCTGCAAAAGCGATGCGGTCTTGCCCTGACTCTGGGCCTCTTGAAACTCTTTCTGCGCCTCCTCGCGCTCTTTGATCTTTGCGGTGATGACGTTGTTGCCGATTGTCATCTGCATGCCGTGAACCGCGGCGCGCGTGGACAGCGGGAAGATGTAGCGCCCGCTGATCGGGCGCACACCGTCGTTCGAATACGCCTGTCGGATGACGACCTCGGCGATGACGCCGCTGATGTCGACCTCCACATGGGCGTCCTTGAGCGGAAAGCGGTCGACGGACTGATCGGCGTTCTCGATCAAGAAATAGGGCGACAGCGTGCGGTCTCCCGTCGGCTCCTCCGCGCGCGTCGTGAATGGCGCGAAGGCGGCGGCGACGACGAACAGCACCGAGAAAAACCAACGTGAGACTTTGAACATGGACCCTCCTTGGGGAAAATTTTCCGCGAAGGTAGGGCGCGCATTCGAAAGCAATATGAAAATACTTCGAAAAATTCGGGAATAATCGAATTGTTTGACCGGAAGGGAAGAAGGCCAAAAGCCGGAATATCGGCTAAAGCGGCTGAATCTCTCGGCTTTCGATGAGCGGGCAGGCTGCCTGGATTTTTTAAGCCAGCTTCTTTCCTGCCAGCTCCTCGATCAGGTTGACGAGCGCCGCGTGGTCGAAATCCCCGCGGCCGGTGGCTTTGAGCGCGGCCATCATCTGCGCGACGACGGCGGTGGTCGTCAGCGGCACGCCGTACTCCGAAGCGCTCGCGAGCGCGATCTTCAAATCCTTCTCATGCAGGCGGATGCGAAAGCCGGGCTTGAAGTTTCGCTCGAGCATCTTGAGCCCGTGGGCGTCGAGTATTTTCGATTGCGCGAAGCCGCCGAGCAGCACCTCGCGTACTTTCGCCGGATCGACGCCGGCCTTCGCTGCGAGCACGAGCGCTTCGCTCACGGCGGCGATCGTGACGCCGACGACGATCTGATTCGCCGCCTTGGCGATCTGCCCGGCGCCGGCCTCGCCAACGTGCACGATGTTTTTCCCGAGCTTGTGAAAGACGGGCATCGCGCGCTCGACGGCGGACACGCTGCCGCCGATCATGATCGACAGCGCCGCGCCGATCGCTCCGGCTTCGCCGCCGCTTACCGGCGCGTCGAGCATTTCGCAGCCGCGCCGTCCCGCCTCGGCGGCGAGCTTGCGCGCGACCACCGGCGAGATCGTCGACATGTCGATCAGAAGCGCGCCCGCCTTCACGCCGGCGAAAACGCCGTCCGCTCCATTGTAGACCTGCTCGACGTCCGGCGAATCGGGCAGCATGGTAATTAAAATGTCGGCCGCGGCGGCGACTTCGAGCGCGCTGGCCGCGGGCGCCGCGCCTTCCTGGGCCAGCTCCTCGACCGAAGCGCGGCTTCTATTATGGACGAGCAGAGGACAGCCCGCTTTCAAGAGATTCCGCGCCATCGGCTTGCCCATGATGCCGAGGCCGATGAAGCCGATCGTCTCGCTCATGATCGCCTCCTGGGAAATTTATGGCTTTGCTGTGCGGTCGCGCGTCTCGGCGGGCGACGCGATGCAAATGTCGAGATCGCGCAAGAGTCCGTCGGCGATGCTGTAGATCCAGCCATGAACGGCGAGCGACTGCCCGCGCGACCACGCGCCTTGCACGATGGTTGTCTTGCACACGTTCAGCACCTGGTCGACAACGTTCAACTCGCACAGGCGATTGTGCCGCTCGGTCTCGCCGGAGAGCGCTTCCAGCGCCGGAAGATTTTTATCGCGCACGTCTTGCACGTGTCTCAGCCAATTATCTATAAGTCCCAGCTGCTCGCCGCGAAGCGCCGCCAGCACGCCGCCGCAGCCGTAATGGCCGCACACGATGATGTGCTGCACGCGCAGCGCCTCGACGGCATATTGAATGACCGACAGGCAATTGAGATCGGTATGGACGACGACGTTGGCGACGTTGCGGTGGACGAACAACTCGCCCGGTAGGAGTCCCACGATCTCGTTCGCCGGCACGCGGCTGTCGGCGCAGCCGATCCAGAGATACTGCGGGGTCTGCTGGTGCGACAGGCGCTTGAAGAAGTTCGGGTCGCGCTGCGTCATCGACGCGGCCCAGCGCTTATTGTTTTCGAAAAGATTTCCGAGAATCCGCATGGCCAACCTGGTCGCGTCTATGCTGGAAACGCAACCGGCTTATATTGCCGCCCGAGAGAATTCAAGGGAAACGAACTACTTCAGAATAGCCGGGCTCACGTGCTCCGGCCGGACGCCGACGCCGATGAGGCGCGCGGGAATGCGCCTGAGCACCGAGATCTTCGCCATCAAGTGGAGCAGCAGCGGCGGTTGAAAGGCCGCCGTCTCGTTCAGCGCCGGCGCGATGACGCGGCGCTGAACCGCGAGCTGGAGCCATTGGGTTGCGCGAGTAGGGAACTCGCGCCGCCGCTGGACGCGGCGCAGATACTCCGGAGTGACGCGATTTTCTTTCAGTGGGACGACGAGCAGATTCGCCGCGGCCACCGCGTCCTGGATCGCCAGATTGATGCCGACGCCGCCGACGGGCGACATCGCGTGTGCGGCGTCGCCGATGCATAGAAATCCCGGCCGCGACCATTCCGCGAGGCGATCGACCTGAACGGTCAAGAGTTTGATCTGATCCCAATCGACCAGCTCGCCAACGTGAGCGGCGACATGCGGCGCACCGCGCGCGACGCGCTCGCGAAACGATTCGAGGCCTTCGCGGCGTATTTCCTCATGGCGTCCTTTGGCGATGACATAGCCGCACTGCCAGTAATCGCCGCGGTTGATTGTGACGACGATGCGTCCGCGGTCGAAGCGCCCCATCGTCTGAGTCGTGTCGCCCGGGTCCCGCGAGATGCGGAACCAGAGCACATCCATCGGCGCGCCGTAGTCCTCGACGCGCATCCCCGCGCGCTCGCGCAGAACCGAATGGCGTCCGTCCGCGGCGACGACGAGATCGGCGCGCGCCTCGAGCGGGCTGTCCTTCGTCCGCGCGCGCAGGCCCACGATTCGGCCGCCTTCTTCGATGAGATCGGTGGCCTCGGCTTCCATCAGCAGGCGGAACGTCGAATAGCGTGCCGCCTGCGCGGCAAGAAAATTGAGAAAGTCCCACTGCGGCATCAGCGCGATGAACTTGCAGTGCGTCGGCACGTGGGAGAAATCGGCCAGCGTCAGGTCGAGCGGTCCCAACTGCGCCGTAAGATTGCGGACCTCTTGGTGCGGCAGCTTCAGGAACTCGTCGAGCAGCCCGAGCTCGCGCATGACTTCGAGCGTCGAGGGGTGAATCGTGTCGCCGCGAAAATCGCGGAGGAAGTCGGCGTGCTTCTCCAGCACGGCAACTTCGACGCCGGCGCGCGCGAGCAGATAGCCGAGCATCATGCCCGCGGGGCCGCCGCCGGCGATGACGCACGTCGCTCTGAGATTGTTTGCGGTCATAAGCGTCAGATGCCGATGCTGCCGTCGACCGTCGTTACGGCATGGCCCCCGATCTCGACGCCATCGTCTGTGATCCGGACAGCGATGCGGCCGTCGCGACCGACGTTCATGCCTTGCCGCGCAGTATATGTCGACCCATATTCACGCAATCCGCCCGTATGGCGGAGATACGCGCCGACGGCGGCGTTGCCGCTGCCGCAGACGGGGTCTTCCGGAATGCCGTCGCCGGGCGCGAACGCTCTCACGTGGAGCGCGGAGACGAGGTCTTCGGCTTTGCCGAAAATCACGACGCCAGTCGCAGCATGAGCGATGCTTAGCTCGGCGACGCCATTTAAGTCCGGCTTGACGGCGGCGACTTTGTCGGCAGAGCCGAGGTCGGCGACGATCCAGGCGGGGCCGGTCTGGATCAGAAGCGGCCGAGAGGAGATTTCCGTGTGCAGCGCGGCGGCAAGCGCACGATCCGCATCGAATGCGCCGATCTTCGGTCCCGGCGCGCGCACGAAAATCGACCGCGCGCCGCCATGCTCTTCGACGGCGAGGTCGAAAATCCCAGCCGCGCACTCCTGATGCAGTACGCCGCCGCGCGCCGCTGCGTAGCCGCTTTCCAGCGCCGCGTGCGCGCTGCCGATGACCGGGTGGCCCGCGAAGCCCAGCTCGCGTTTCGGCGTGAAAATTCTCAGCCGATAGTCGGCGCGCTCGGAATCCAGGATGAATGTTGTTTCCGAAAGATTGGTCCACGCCGCGATCCGCTGCATCTGCTCCGTCGTCAGTTCCTCTCCGCCGATGACGACCGCGACCGGATTGCCCATGAAGGGCTCTCGCGTGAATACGTCGACTTGCTTGAATCGATGTGTCTTCATCGATTTGTCGGTTCGTACCCTCCGACTTATAACACGCGGCAATCCTTCAAACCACGCGTATGAGATATTAGGTCGGCGGCGATTGTCGGATTGCCGGCCGTCTGGTGAATGCGTTCGTTGCAACCGCGATACCGGCGAAGACGGCAATCAATCCCGCAAAGAACTCGCGGCCCACAGGCTCGGATAAAAAGACAGCGCCCAGAAGCGAAGCGGTGAGCGCGTTGACCGTCACCGTCATCGCCACGAGCGACGGGCTTGCGAGCCGTATGCCGGCCGACCAGAGCACCCATAGGAAAGCGCAGCCGACCACGCCCAAATAGATCATCACTCCCCACGTGGCAGCGCTCAATGCGCTCAGCGGCTCGAAAACGTTCGTAGCGAAGGAAAAGGCGACCAGCACAGCGGCGCCGACGCACAGCGCGAGTGCCGTGAACGGAAGCGCGCCGAAGCGCTTGATGTAAGGGCGGGATACGACGTTGCAGCATGCCTGCACGAAAGCCGCGGCGATCATGATGAGATCGCCCTTTCGGGCTTCCGGCGCGGCGCTCTCCAACTCGGGCGACAGCGCATAGGCGAGCCCCGCCATCGCGAGAACGATGCCGATGAGCCTCCGCGACGAAAACTTCTCCTGGCGGAGCAGGAGGGCGATGGCCATTGTCATGAGCGGCATTGTGGAAAGCACGAGTGCGCCGCGCGCCGCGGTCGTGTGCGCGAACGCGAGCGAGAATAGATAAGGGTACAAGGCGAAAAAAACGACGCCGAGAGCCGCGATCGAAGCGGCATCGCGGAAGCTCCCGAGCCTCCGTAGAAACCCCGCCGCAAAGGGGGCCAAGAAAAGCGCTCCGATGCCGTATCGCAACGCGACGACGGCGAGCGGATCGAGCGCGCCAACGGCAAAGCGGGTCCCGGCGGAGGCCGTACCGCCGAGAAAACTGCCGATCAGCGCCGCTGCCAAGCCACGAAATTCATTCATGATTCACGAAATTATCCTTTAGCCGATCACCTAGCCGATCAACATAATGCTTCGCGGCTTTGTCAAGGCTGCAAGGAATTGTCAAAGACCGCCAGAAAAACCCATATTGTTTTTCAACTAGGTATCGATAAACCCATTGACATGCTTGATTGGTTTTCGTATACAAAGCTCGCATGTCCATTACGGACAAATTTATCCACAGCGCCTGGCCCCGACTGATTCTGGGCGCTCTCGCCTTCACGATATTCGCTCTGTGCCTGCAGGACGATTGGGAAGTCGAGATCACGCTGTCACAGCCGAGCCACGGCTTCGTCGCCAAGGTTACCAAAGACTCGAAGGAAAATCCCGGCGGCGAAAAACTCGACGCCGTGGCGACGTCGGCCCTGGAGTGGCAGCCGTCTTTCACCGCCCGGGTGTGCTCGGCCGACGCCGCGCAGCAGCTCCCGCCTAATTTTCTGCTGCGTTCCACCTTCGCTCGCGGTCCCCCGACTGTTAGCTAACGCGGGAATTCCCGCAAGGCCTTACAGTTTTGCGTCGACAATCCATTCGGAGGATCGACGCCGTATTATTCCAAAGAAGGGGAGCGTTCCAATGAGCTATGGTACGAAGTTGACGGTGGACGATAAGATCCGATCTCTTTTTCAACTGGATCCGGTTTTACCTGCCCTGTATCAAAATACGTTTCAACGGCGGCTCCCGTTGCTGCCTGAGAAAACGTTGATGCTGGCCGTGCTCGAAGACGCGATCGAATGCTTTCAGAAATACGCTTCGTCGCGCAGCCCGAAGACGCGGCAGTTGTTCCAGGACGCCGAAGAATGGATCCTGGAACAGGACAGCGAGTGGCTGTTTTCCTTCAATCAGGTCTGCGTGACGCTCGGCTGGAACCCGCAATATATCCGAAAGGGATTATTGCGGGAGCATTTAAGCCACGGCGCACGCCCGAAAAAGAACGGCGGCGGCGCGAGCGGCTGCAAAAAAAAGAAAGCGCGCCTCGCCGCATAGAAATTACTGCGCGACCAGCGCCTCGCCCTGCTTGATTTCGATCCTGCGGATTTTCGCCGGAAGGTCGAAGGGTGCATCGAGATCGAATCCGCGCGGATTTTCCGCCGTTCGTGAAAAGTAGCCGACCAGCTCCTGCACGAGCTGTCGCGGAAGGGAAACGCCCATGAGCTCGGCGGAGGCGAGCTGAAAGCGCCCCTTGCCGGCTTCGGCGCGCAGCACACCGCGCGCCGTCACGGGCACTTGTCCCGAAATATAATTCAGCGGGTCCAGGAAGTCCTGCGTATCGCGTCCGCGCTTGAACTCGTCCATGTCGACAAGGACCCGGCCGGCGAGCGTCCCATTGCCGACCATCGAAATCTCCGGCTGCGCCAGCCCGCGTGGAATTTTATCCCGGACGTTGAACGTCAGATAGGAGTTCACTTCGCTTTCCGACACCGGCGTGATTTTCGGCTTCGGCGTCCGCGCCGATGCGTTCGCGACGATACCGTCGATCTTCCGCTGCAGTCTGTCGCCGTTCTCGCGCGAGCGCGTGATAGCGAATGCGGTGAACTGAATCAGCAAACCCGCGGCGATGAACAATCCGCAGGCTTTGTTGAAAGGTCTCCGACGCATAGCGAAAATGATAAGCGCTCGGCGGCGACCGCTCAAGCATAATCGCGCATTTTGTTTTCAGCGGCGGGAACGAAGGCGCGAATCGCGCGAAACACCGCCGGGTTGAGTCCGATCGATATCAGCGCGCGGCGCTTCGTGGTGCATGGCGGTGAGTAAGGAACAGGCGACAGTAATAATTCTTCCTATTGTACGCCGGACGCGAAGCAAAAGCGACGCGCAGCAGCGGAGTTTGCAAAACGGGCTTCGGCATAGTTAAATTTCTGGGCTACCCATTCCATTTTAGCGAGGACGATTAATGGCGGAAGACGGAAAACAGCGAAGCCGTGTGATCACGGAAGGGCCGGACCGGGCGCCGTCGCGCGCAATGCTCAAGGGCGTCGGTTTCACCGATCAGGATCTCGCGCGCCCGATCATCGGCGTAGCGAATACCTGGATCGAAATCGGGCCGTGCAACTTCCATCTGCGCCGGCTCGCGGCGAAGGTGAAGGAAGGCATCCGTGCGGCGGGCGGTACGCCGATGGAGTTCAACACGGTCTCGATCTCCGACGGCATCAGCATGGGAACCGAGGGCATGAAGTGCTCGCTCATCAGCCGCGAAGTGATCGCTGATTCGATCGAGCTGGTCGCCCGCGGTAATCACTTCGACGGGCTCGTGTGCATCTCGGGCTGCGACAAGACCAATCCCGGCGTGGTCATGGCGCTCGCGCGCCTCGATATCCCCGGACTCGCGCTTTACGGTGGCTCGATCGCTCCCGGCCGTCTCGCCGGCCGCGATCTCACGATTCAGGATGTGTTCGAGGCGGTCGGCGCCTATGCCGGCGGCAAGATCGGTGCGGAGGAATTCAAGGCGATCGAGGACAGCGCCTGTCCCGGCGCCGGCGCCTGCGGCGGGCAGTTCACCGCCAATACTATGTCCACAGTGATGGAATTTTTGGGCATCTCGCCGCTCGGCAGCAACGGCATTCCCGCCGTCGCGGAGGAGAAAGACGACGCCGCGTTCAAAACGGGCGAGCTGGTAATGGAACTCTTGCGAAAAGACATCCGTCCGTCGCGCATCATCACGCGCCAAGCGCTTGAGAACGCGATCGCGGCGGTCGCCGCCACCGGCGGCTCCACCAACGCCGTCCTCCACCTGCTGGCGATCGCGCGCGAGGCGGGGGTCCCGCTCACGATCGACGACTTCGATGATATCAGCTCGCGCACGCCGCTGCTCGCCGATTTAAAACCGGGCGGGCGTTTCGTCGCGAACGATCTTTACGCGGCGGGCGGCATCCAGCTGCTCGCCCGTCGGCTGACGGAGGCGGGGCTGGTGCATCGCGACGCGCTAACCGTCACCGGCGAAACGCTTGGTGAGGCCGCTGTGCAAGCGGTCGAGGCAAAAGGGCAGGAAGTGCTGCGGCCGATTACCCATCCGCTAAAGCCGACCGGCGGACTCGTGATCCTGCACGGCAATCTCGCGCCCGAGGGCTGCGTCGTAAAAGTCGCTGGACACGAGCGCATGCTCCACCGCGGTCCGGCGCGCGTCTTCGACCGCGAGGAAGACGCGTTCAAGGCCGTGCAGCGGCAGCAGATCAAAGCAAACGACGTTGTCGTGATTCGCTACGAAGGACCGAAAGGCGGCCCCGGAATGCGCGAGATGCTCGCCGTCACCGCCGCGCTCGTCGGGGCCGGTCTCGGCGATTCGGTCGCGCTATTGACCGATGGGCGCTTTTCCGGCGCGACGCATGGTCTCATGGCCGGCCACGTCGCGCCCGAGGCCGCCGCGGGCGGCCCGATCGCCGCCGTGCGCGACGGCGACACGATTGTCTTAGATATCGAAAAGCGCCGTCTCGATCTCGATCTTCCGGCGGACGAAATAGCCGCGCGCCTGAAAAATTGGTCGCCGCCGCCGCCGCGTTACAAGACCGGAGTTATGGCGAAGTACGCCAAGCTCGTCTCCTCCGCCTCCGAAGGCGCGGTGACAAGATAGCAATGAGATCAAGAGACGGGGTCAGAATAAAACTTCTGCCTACTGGCTCCGGGCTGCTAAAAGCTCTATTCTGTTTTTATGGCTAATCAAATCGTTTGGGTGGACATTCCGGTAAAAGATCTGGACCGCGCGATCAAGTTCTACTCCGCCGTCCTCGGCGGCAGCGTTAAAAAGGAGCAATTCGGCGGCACGGGTATCGGCGTGCTGCCGCACAGCGAAGGCGACGCCGGCGGCTGCCTGCTCAAGGCCGACAGTGATGAGCCCTCGACCAAGGGGCCGCTGCTTTACCTCAATGCCAACGGCCGGCTCGATCAGGCGATCTCCGCGGTTACCGCGAACGGAGGCAAGGTCCTCGAGCCGAAGCATCAGATAGGTCCGCACGGCTACCGCGCGATTGTCGTCGATAGCGAGGGCAACAGAATCGCCCTCCATTCCGAATAGACCAAACTGCACCGTCCTCTTCGTTTGCGGCGGCTGATTTTTCAGGCTTTTTTCCCGCTACATTCGGGTTTTTACCTCATTGCCGTTTCGACCGCCTTCTTCTACACACTAGAAGGGGCGGAAACCGCCACGATCATCGACGACCCATGCAGGTGAAACGATGCTGCTGCTAACCCTCCTGACACTAATCGCCGCGTTCCTGTTCGCTTTCATCTTCGGGTCGGTCGCCCGCGAAATGGACCTTTAGGATCCGGCAGCAGCCGGAATCGAGGAAGGGAACACCCATGCAAGGCTCACTCTCGCAAATCAGTCTTACCGATGTTCTGCAATTGTGTATCCTCACGAAAAAATCCGGACAGCTGAGACTCAGCCGCGGCAGCGAGGCCGTCGACATCTATTTTATCGACGGCGAAGTCGCGCATGCGGTGTCGCCACTCGGTGAGGGCGAGAAGGCGTTTTTCCATCCGCTGACCTGGGCGGAAGGGAACTTTACGCTGACAAAAGACGCCAGCGTGGCGCAAAGAACAGTCTCACGTCCGACCCGCGATATGCTTTCCGAATGGCTCGGCGTCTCCCGCGAGCTCGAGCGCATTCAGGAAATCGTGCCGACCGAGAACGCCGTGTTCCGCATCGCCGAGGCCGACGGGCAGTTCTCACACCCGATTTCACTGAGCCCCGATGAGTGGAAAATCTTGAGCCGGATCAATTCCGCCCGCAGCGTCAAAGCGGTCGCGGAAGCGGCGAAGCTGCCTTACTTCGAGACCGCGAAAATAATCTGCGGGCTGCACAAAGAAGGCCTGGTCCAAATCGCTTCCGGCGGCGCTGCCGGCGCGAGAGAGACGGCGCGCAAGGCCGTTGCCGACCCCGTGCCGCCCGGCTTTTTCGATCGCATGGTACACGGCTTGGCCGAGGTATCCGGCCCGATCGCCTCAGTCGTCGTGCGCGACCAGATCGCCGCGCTCGGCGCGACGGAAGATGCGTTTCCCAAGAGCCGCATTCCCGAGCTGGTCGAATCGGTCTGCCAAGTCATACCCGACAAGCGGCTGAAGGCTCGCTTCCAACAGCGCATGAGCGAAGAGATCCGCGCGCTCAAGGTTCCCCCCGCGAACTCGCAGAATTTCACGTTGTAGCGAGACAAGCGATGTCGAGGGCACACGCTGAATGTGCGCGTTTAACGAAGCGCATCGGCGGTGTCCAATGGATTCGCAGCGGGCGCTCGCGTCGATATACGCAAGGCGAAGCTGGAGGAAGAATCCACACCATTTTTATCCACCGAGCGCCATTTTGCGTCTTTCTGCACATCAAATTTTACACAAGATTTTACCCTTGACAGTCATTGAACCCTAAGGGATATAGGAAATAGCAGTACTATATAACCTACCAATAAGTCTTACGGACCTGTTCCGAGGAGGGTTCTTATGGACGTTTCCAGGCGCGACTTTCTCCGTCTATCCGTCGCCGCAGCCAGCGGAACGGCGCTCGGGGGGTTGGTTGGATCGGGAGTGAACCTCGGGCCCGCGGTGGCGCGGGCGCAGGAGCTCCGGATTAAGAACGCAAAGGTAACGCCGAGCCTCTGTCCCTACTGCTCCGTCGGCTGCGCGACGCTGGTCCACACCGTCAACGGGCATATCGTCAACATCGAAGGCGACCCCCGAAGCCCGCACAACGAGGGCACGCTCTGCCCCAAGGGCGCCGCGATTTTTCAGCTTCACGTCAATCCAAACCGGCCTATCCAAGTCCTGCATCGCTCTCCCGGCGGCACCGACTGGGAAGTGTGGGATCTCGACCGCGCGATGACGCGTATCGCCGAGTTGGTCAAGAAAACCCGCGATGAGACGTTTATCGAAACACTTCCGAACGGCAAGCTCGTCAACATGACACCCGCCATCTTCGCGCTCGGCGGCGCGACCCTGGAGACCGAGTTCAACCATGTGCATCAGAAGCTGATGCGCGGCCTCGGCATCGTCGCGATAGAGAACCAAGCGCGAATATGACACAGCTCCAGCGTCCCCGGTCTGGGGACACGCTTCGGCCGCGGCGCGGCCACGATGTATCCGCGAGCCATGTACGACTCCGACTGCATCGTCGTCATGGGCTCGAACATGGCGGAGAACCACCCCGTCGCGTTCCGTTGGCCGATGAAGGCGAAAGTCGAGCACGGCGCGAAGATCATTCACATCGACCCGCGTTTCACGCGCACCAGCGCCGTCGCGGATATCTACGCGCCGGTGCGCGCCGGCTCGGACATCGCGTTTCTCGGCGGCGTCATCAATTATGTGATCAACAACGAGCGGTGGAAGACCGATCCGTTCTTCAAAACCTGGCTCGTCAACTATACGAACGCCGCGGTGATCATCAACGAGGATTTCAAAGACACCGAAGATTTGAACGGCGTTTTCTCTGGCTTAGTGGAATACAAGGGCGGCGTGCCCGAATGGCCGTTCAATGCCTTCACCCATCAATACGACGGCGCTACGTGGCAATACGCGCGCACGAAAATCGGTGATCAAGGACGCACCGCTTCTACCGCGCAATCCGGTGAAGTAAAGACGACTTCGGGGCCGAATCCGACGCACCCGCCGGGCAGCCCAGGCGCGCCGAGGAGCGGCGCCGCGCCGACGGGAAAAGAACCGACGACACCGGCGTCGTTCGCGCCGCTCATCCAGGCGCAGGTAAAGCCGCCGGCGGAAAAAGATCCGACGCTGCAAAATCCGCGCTGCGTTTTTCAGATTTTGAAGCGCCACTTCAGCCGCTACACGCCGGAGATGGTCGAGCAGAACACCGGCTGCCCAAAGGAAACTTTTCTCAAGGTTGCCGAGACGATTCTCGCCAACTCGGGCGCCGACCGGACGGTTTCGTTCGCTTATGCCGTCGCTTGGACGCAGCATACTTACGGCGTCCAAATTATCGGGTGCTGCGCAAGCCTCCAGCTCTTGCTGGGCAATGTCGGGCGGCCGGGCGCGGGCATCATGGCGCTTCGCGGCCACGCGTCGATCCAGGGATCGACCGATGTCCCGACGCTTTACCATTCGATTCACGGCTACATGCCGGCGATGACGGCGTTAAAGAAGCACGATACGCTCACGGAGTATCTGGTGGCGGAGACGCTGCCGACGGGTTACTGGGCGAACATGCCCAAGTTCATGGTTTCGTATCTGAAGTCGGTATACGGCGAGAAGGCGACGCGGGAAAATCAGTACGGCTACGACTGGCACCCGAAGATTCTCGGCGACCACTCGCACATGGCGATGTTCGCCGCGATGAACGCGGGCAAAGTCAAAGGCATGATCCTGGTCGGGCAGAATCCCGCTACCTCGCTCAACGCGCGGCTCGAGCGCGCGGCCATGCGCAAGCTCGAATGGCTCGTCGTGAAGGACAACTGGCTAACGGAGAGCGCGAACTATTGGAAAGGGGCGCCTGAAGTCAAAAGCGGCGAGGTGAAGCCAGCCGACATCAAGACCGAAGTGTTCTACCTGCCTGCGACGCAGGTCGCCGAGCTCGACGGGACGTTTACCAATACGCAGCGCATGCTGCAATTTCACCACAAGGCCGCCGAAGCGCCTGGCGACTGCAAATCCGATACGTGGTTCAGCTACGAGCTCGGCAAGCGCCTGAAAAAACTCTACGCGAATTCGACGCTCCCGCGGGACGACTGCTGGAAAAATGTCACCTGGGACTATGAGCACGAGAATCCCGAAGAGAGAAAAAAAGGGGAGCCGTCGTGGATTAAGATCAACAAGGAGATGAACGGCTTCTTCACCGACGACTCCTCGCGGCATTGCGTCGGCTTCGCCGAGCTGAAGGAAGACGGCTCGACGACCTGCGCCTCGTGGATCTATTCGGGCATGTTTCCCGGGCCCGACAAGTATCTGCCGGACCGCCGCACGCCCGATGCTCCCGGCCAGCCCGGCGCGCAGCTCCAATGGGGATGGGCTTGGCCGGCCAATCGGCGCATCATGTATAACCGCGCCTCGGCCGACCTGGAGGGCAAGCCTTGGAGCGAGCGCAAGAAGTGGGTCTGGTGGGACGCCGAGGCCAAAAAATGGGTCGGATACGACGTGCCTGATTACATCCTGACCAAGCCGCCTGACGACAAGGCGAAACCCGGCGCGATGGGCATGGACGCTCTGCCGGGCACCGCGCCTTTCATCATGCGCGCCGACGGCGTCGGATGGCTCTTCGCTCCGTCGGGAATGGTCGATGGGCCGCTGCCGACGCATTATGAGCCGGTGGAGTCTCCGGTTAAGAACCAGCTTTACCAGCAGCAGTCGAGCCCGGTCATCAAGATCTGGAAAGACGCTGGTAATCCGCTGGCACAGTTGGGCGACCCAAAGTTTCCGTACGCGCTGACAACGTACCGTCTGACAGAGCATTATCTCGCCGGCGGGATGAGCCGCTGGAACCCGTGGCTTACGGAACTCCAGCCGGAGCTGTTCGTCGAGATCAGCCCCGAGCTCGCGCAAGAAAAGGGTATCAAAAACCTCGATTGGGTGAAGATCTCGAGCCCGCGCGCGCAGATCAAAGCGAAGGCGCTCGTAACCAAGCGCATGCGTCCATTTAAAATGGGCGACAAAGTTGTCCATCAAGTCGGCATGCCCTGGCACTGGGGCTATGAGGGTCTCTCGACCGGCGACGTGGTGAATGAGCTCACAGCGCTCGTCGGCGATCCGAACGTTTCAATGCACGAGGCCAAAGCCTTCGTGTGCAACGTCGAAAAGGCTTGAGGTGATCTATGGCTGAGCCAATGGGATTTTACACCGACACAACGGTGTGCATCGGCTGTAAAGCGTGCGAGGTCGCCTGTAAGGAGTGGAACCAGCTCCCAAGCAGGAACGGCGGTCAGACCACGCTCTCCGGCAACAGCTACGACAACACGCGCGCGCTCGACGGTATTCACTGGCGCCACGTGAAATTCGTCGAGCAGTTCACCGACGACCGCAAAGACGGCCGCTGGCTGTTGATGAGCGACGTCTGCAAGCACTGCGTGCAGGCGGCCTGCCTTGAGGTTTGTCCGACCGGCGCGATTATACGCACCGAGTTCGACACCGTCGTCATCCAGTCCGACGCGTGCAACGGCTGCCGCGACTGCATCTCGGCATGTCCGTTCGGCGTCATCGACATCAATCCGGCGTCGGGCACCGCGCAGAAGTGCACGCTCTGCTACGACCGGCTGCAAGCCGGCATGCAGCCCGCGTGCTCGCAGGCATGCCCGACGCAGTCGATCCAGTTCGGCACGATCCGCGAGCTCAAGGATCGCGCGCAGAAGCGCGTCGCGCAGCTGCAACAGATGGGCGAGAAGCGCGCGTATCTCTATGGCGCGGACGAAAAGATGCTCGGCGGCCTCAACTCGTTTTATCTGCTCGTCGACAAGCCGGAAGTTTACAACCTGCCGCCCGATCCCAAGATGCCGACGCGCAATTTGAAAATGGGCTCGTGGTTCTCGGTTTTGGGCGCGGTCCTGGTGGGCCTCGCGGGAGTGTTCAGCTTCCGCAACCGCGGCGCGGAGGAGCGGCCATGAACACACCTCTATCGAGCACGTTTTTCAGCGCGCCGCCCGATTGGGGCTGGCTCGTGACGCTGTATTTCTTCATCGGCGGCCTCGCCGGCGGCTGCTATTTCATTGCCGTCATGATCGATCTCTTCGGCAGTCCGACGGACCGTCCGCTCGCGCGCCTGGGATATTACATCTCGTTTCCGTGCATCGTGCTCAGCGGCATTCTGCTGACGCTCGACCTTCATCGGCCGCTGCGCTTCTGGCACATGCTGATCGAGTCGAACACGTTCCGACCCATGTTCAAGCCGTGGTCGCCGATGTCGTTCGGCTCATGGGCGCTCACGATCTTCGGGCTCTTCTCGCTGATCGCTTTTGTAAGCGCGCTGTCGGAGGAGGGCCGCATCGATTGGCCGCGCGCGCGCATGTGGCGGCCTCCGGCGCCGCTCGGCGCCGCGATTTCCATCATCGGCGCGTTGCTCGCTTTTTTTGTCGCCGGCTACACCGGCGTGCTGCTCGCCGTGACCAACCGCCCGATCTGGTCCGATTCGCCGCTGCTAGGCATGCTCTTTGTCATTTCTGCGGCGTCGATCTCGGCATCGCTGATGCTGCTGCTGGCGCACAGATCGCGGTGGACGACGCCGGGGGTGAGCGCGCTGCATCGCATGGACGGCTGGGTCGTGCTGCTCGAGCTGATCGTCCTGATTGTCTTCCTGATTTCTCTCGGTCCGGTATTCCGGGCTTTGCTCAACGCGTGGGGCGTGCTGCTCTTTCTTGGCACTATCGTCCTCGGAATGCTGATACCGCTCGCGCTGTTCTGGCGCAGAGACCTCCTCGGCGAGAGTAATGTAGTTGGCATCGCCCTGCTCGTATTGATTGGCGGCTTTCTCCTGCGCCTCATCATCGTCTTCTCGGCACAAGGAGTCTGATGTGAGCGTCATCTTATTCTGCATGTCCCTAATTCTACTGATCGCATGCAGCAGTCCCGAGACGACCCGCACCCGCGGCGGCGGAGCGGGCGCGGACGTCGGCAACCGCGATAGTAAAACCGTGCTCATGCACGAAGGCTCCGATCCATACGCCAACACGCCTAAACTCATTCCCGCGCAGGGTCCCCCGCTCGCCCCAGCCCGCCAGGCGGAGCAGCTCAGCCAGTAATGACGGCGTCCGGCGAGACGAGCCTCGACGATCTCGGACGGCAGCGTCCGGAGTGGGGGCCTTGGCTCGCGGTCGTGCGCCTTGTCGTCGAAGAACTGGACGATCGCCGGTGGGACGCTTTCGTCCCCGATCTCGTCAAAGCGCCTCAAAGCAAAGTTCCACTCCTCGCCGGTGCCGCTATAAGCTTCGATAAAAAAGCCGTTGGAGAATGGACCGCGCGGCTTCTCCGCACCGCGTTCAGGAGCGGTACGAAGGAGATGGCGACGCTTGAAGCCGCCGCCGGCGCCGACGCGCTCGCCCTTTTGAAGGCTTCATTATGCCAGGACGGCGCGGCGCTCAGCGAGACCGCCACGCGCTTCGGCGCCAATGCCGACGCGTTCCAGGCCGTCGCGTCGCAGCTGGCCGTTCCTTTTCTTCACGCGTGCAGCCGCCGCTGGGCGGATTCGCTTCCGATTAGCTGGATGGAAGGCTACTGTGCCGTATGCGGCGCATGGCCCGCGTTCGCCGAAGTCCGCGGCATCGACCGGAACCGCTACTTGCGCTGCGGCCGATGCGCCTCCGAATGGCGCATGCTCGGCCTCGTCTGTCCCTTTTGCGGTATGGACGATCACGAGCAGCTCGCCCGCCTCGTGCCGGAGAAAGACGGAGCGACCCGGGTCGTCGAGTCGTGCAAGCGCTGCCTCGGATACGTCAAGACGTTCACGCGTCTTCAGGCGAGTCCGGCACCGAGAGTGATTCTCGACGACCTCGCGAACGTCGATCTGGACATGGCGGCGCTGGAGCAGGGCTACAAACGGCCGCCGGGAGCGGGGTACGCACTCGACGTCGCGGTGGTAGAAAAAGCCGGCGCGAGTGATAAATTCTTTTCCTGGAGAAAGTAAGTGTCCGCAATTCGTCCACGCGAAGTCTGCCAAGCCCTGCTCGCCGCTCTCGAGGCGGCCGAAGGCCGCCGGCGCAGCCGCAAGCGCGACCAGACGCCCGACGCGATCGGACTCGGGGTCAAGCGCGACCTCCTCGCGCGCGCCGTCGAAGCCGACCCGGAGCCGGAGGCATTCGAGGCGTGGCTGCTCGATTATCCGCAGAGATGCGCGGCGGAAGCTTCCGGCGCCGTGACCGCCATGGCGCGCGCGATTTTCGACGAATGGCGCCTCGCGCATTCCCTCGGCGACTTCAAGGTATGGCTCGAGCAAGGCGCGCCGTCCGAGGATGCGCTCGCCGGCCGCGACCGCGACGGCCGCGACAATGTGAGAGCCTTCCGCTGATGGTCGGTCGTGATAATCGAAGGCAACAATGTTGTAGCGAACGGCTCCGCGGTTATTCTCGGCGGCGGCAAAAGCTCGCGCATGGGACGGACGAAAGCGCTGCTGCCGTTCGACGGCGAGCCGCTCATCCTGCACATCGCGCATAAGCTCAAATCGATTTTTTCCGATCTCGTCGTCGTCGCCGCGCCGGACCAGGAGCTGCCTGCCGCCGGCGCGAAGCTCGTCCGCGACGAAGTCGCCTATCAAGGTCCGGTCGGTGGCATTTACTACGGACTGCGCGAGGCGGCCGGCGAATTTTGTTTCATCACGTCGTGCGACGTTCCTTTTCTGAGTATCGACTTGATCCGCTACCTCGTCTCGCTGATCGAAGACAACGACATCGTTGCGCCGTACTGGCAGGATCGCTTCCAGCCGCTCTGCGCCGTTTATCGCCGCAGCGTGCTGCCGCTCCTGCAACAGCAGCTCGCGCGCGGCGAGCTGCGGCCGATTTACCTTTACGACAAGGTTCGCATGCGGAAAGTCGGCGAGGACGAGATCCTACGCCTCGATCCGGAAG
This sequence comes from Binatia bacterium, assembly GCA_036407055.1. Classification (GTDB taxonomy): domain Bacteria; phylum Desulfobacterota; class Binatia; order UBA9968; family UBA9968; genus JAJPJQ01. The sequence continues at coordinate 9,976 of DASWZY010000105.1, read as the reverse complement.
GTCTCAGCTTTTTCAACATGAACAGCCCGGAGGACTACGAACTGGCGCAGCGAAAGTGGAAAGAAAGACAGAGATTACAGACAGAGACAGAGCGGAAACTCGACGCGGAGGAGAGCCGTTCATTCTCCGTCTCTGTACCTGTCTCTATCTCCGTCACGGTCGAGCTTTTCGGCGTCCCGCGTCTTCTCGCCAAAACGCGAGAAATTTCTCTGGCGCTGCCGGCCGCGGCGACGCTGTCGGACGTCCTCGCGGCGCTCGCCGAGCGCCTGCCGGTGCTCGCCGGCCGCGTCATCGACGCCCAGAAAAGCGCTCTCTCCAGCGGCTACGCGTGCAACGTGAACGGGTTACAGTTCGTGCGCAATCCGGCAGCGCGCATCAATCCCGGCGACAAGATTTTCATCGTCGCCGCCGACGCCGGGGGCTAACGATGCACGGTTTTCACGGCCGCTTGCTGCACATCGATCTCAGCCTCCGCCAAAGCTCGTGGCACGAGCTGGACGCGGCGCGGCTGCGCGCGTTTCTCGGCGGCATCGGTCTGGGCGCGAGCCTGCTGTACGAATGGGCGCCGCCGGGCGTCGACCCGTTCGCGCCGGAAAATCCCCTCATCTTCGCGAGTGCGCCGCTCGTGGGCACGGGCCTCACGACGACCGCCAAGTTCGCCGTCGTGACAAAGTCGCCGCTCACCGGCTTCGTCGCCGATTCGCTCTCGTCGAGCAACTTCGCGCTCGAGCTCAAGCGCGCCGGCATCGACGCGCTGGTCGTAACCGGACGCGCGGAGTCGCTGGCGTACGCTTTTATCGACGGCGACCGGGTCGTCTTCGGCGACGCCGCAGCATGCCGCGGAAAAAGCACCGCGGCGACCGAAGGCTTCGTGCGGAAGGCAGTGAATGCACCCGAAGCGCGCGTAGCGGCGATCGGGCTGGCGGGGGAGAACCGCGTCCGCTTCGCGACGATCAGCAATGAAGGGCGGCATGCGGGCCGCGGCGGCGTCGGCGCCGTGATGGGCGCGAAGCATTTGAAGGCGATCGCGATACGCGGCGATCGCAGCGCTTCCGTCGCCGATGCGGCCGGCGTCGAAGCGATCGCGGATTCGCTGCGCCGGAAAAGTCTCGGGCCGCTCACCGACAAATACCGCAGCATCGGCACGGTCGCGAATCTTTCCGTCTTCAACCGCCTCGGGACGCTGCCGACGCGGAATTTCCGCCAATCCACATTCGAGTCCGAAGACGCTCTCTCCGGCGAGACGCTCACGGAGAATCATTTCAGCCGCCGACACGGCTGCGCTTCGTGCACGATTCGCTGCGAGCGCCTTTTCAAAGCCGCCGGCGGCGAAGAGCAGCGGCTCGAGTACGAGACGCTCTTCGCGCTCGGGCCGCTCTGCGGCGTCGAGGATGCGAATACGGTCCTCGACGCGGCGCGCCTTTGCGACGAGTACGGTCTCGACACGATCAGCGCCGGCGGCACGCTCGCGTGGGCGATGGAATGCGCCGAGCGCGGTCTATTAAAGGATGATAAAGGACTCGCTTTGCGTTTCGGCGACGGAGCGGCGCTGCTCGCCGCGATTCCGGCGATCGCGCGGCGCGACGGGCTCGGCGCACTGCTTGCCGAAGGATCGCGCCGCGCGGCGGAAGCCACCGGCGGCGCGAGCGCGCATTGGGCGATGCACGTCAAAGGTCTCGAGATGCCGGGCTACGAGCCGCGCAGCTTGAAGACGATGGCGCTCGGCCTGGCCGTGAGCCCGCGCGGCGCATGTCATAATCGGTCGGGCGCCTACGAAGCGGATTTTTCCGGCACCGTCGACCGCTTCGCGGCCGAGCCGGGCCGCGGCGCGCTCGTGGCGGAGTCGGAGAATTTCTCCGCCGTGATGGACTCGCTCATCGTGTGCAAATTCCTGCGCAAATGTTTCACCGACTTCTACGCCGAATCCGCCGAACTGCTGGGCAAGGTGACCGGATGGAATTACACGGCCGACGAGCTGCGGCGCGCCGGCGAGCGCATCCACACCGTAAAAAAACTCTTCAATGTCCGCGAGGGCTGGCGGCCGGACGACGACTGGCTGCCGCAGCGCGTGCTGACCGAAACGCTGCCGAGCGGTATTGCGCAGGGAGCTGGCCTCACGCCCGGCGAGCTCGGCGCGATGATCCGCGGCTATTACCGCGCGCGCGGCTGGGACGACGAAGGCTTCGTTCCCGAGACGAAGCTCCGTGAGCTGGGAATCGCTTTCATGCGACCGCCGCTCTGACGAAACGAGGATACTTTTATGCCTTCAGACGAAACGCGCCGCCTGCTCAAGTTCTTCGGCATCGCCGTGACGAATTTCGAGGACGCCGTCCACAAAGCGGCGCCGCCGGCGGAAATCAAAAAAGCCGAGGGCGAAGCGCGCGTGCGGCTGGAAGAGGTCGCCGCTTTCATCGAGCGGCTCGCACGCGGGGCGCGAGAATAAAAAGCTACTGCCGGAAGTCGCGCGGAATGCCGGCCTGCGAGGCGCGGCCTTCGAGCTCGGAGATTTTGTCCTCCACCGCGCGCATCTGCCCGTCGAGAATCTCGTTGCCGGATTTTCCGGCGCCCGCCTGCTCGTAGCGCCTCTTGATCGCGAGATACAGGCGAAATTTCTTCTGCCACCATTCGTAGCTGTGCCCGCCGTATGAGCGGTCCACCGGCTGCAGAAAAACCTGGTTGGTCTCGTATTTGATGTCGACTTTGTAGTCCGAGAGGAAATTCGCGCCGAGCAGGCCGGTGTCGGGCATGGGCGTCTCGTTCAATGTCGCGTCGAGGTCGCGCACCTCGGCGTCTCCGAGGGAGATACTGCCGATCTCGACGAGCGGCACGTCGACGCTGCCGCCGATGCCGCTCAGCGTGACGAAAATTCCGTTCTTCGGTCCGACGCCGAAGCGGCTCGCGAAGGAAGAGGGAAGGATGGTGATCTCCGCGCCTGTGTCGAGGATGAAGCGCGTCGGCGAGCCGTTCACCGCGCCCTCGACGATGATCAGATTGCCCTGACGCGTGAACGGCACGACGATCGGTCCGCCGGCAGCGGCGCGGCTTTCACCGAGCGAAGTGGACGCGGCCGGCGGCGGGCGACTCGCCGGCTGAAGCCGCTTCTGCACCTGATCGCGATATTTTTCTGGGATCGAGTAGAGACTGTCTGTGAAGTGGACCGCGCCGGTGTCGTCGGTCCAGCGGTAAAATTCCTGGCCGAAGACAGGCGCGAGGCTTAAGGCGTGAGGCGCGAGAAATGCGAAAAGTAATAAAAAGGGGAGAAGTCTTTTTCTCTTGTCTGTTGCCTCGCCCGTCATGCCTTCTTCACGGATACGGATTTTCCATCGCAGCGCGCTTCATCTGCGCGTGCAGATCGACCATCGCGAGCGCGCAGTATTCCATCGAGTAGCCCGCGCGGAAATCGATCTTGCCGTCCTGCAGCACGCGCTCGAGAATCGTGCGGTTGAACATCCCGTGGCCCATCGCTTCGACGCCGGTGTTGCCGAGCTGATGCGGTTCCAGGTCGGCCTCTTCGTGCGTCGAGAAGTAAACCGCCTGCGACTTGCTGAAGCCGTAATGCCCGGTCAGGGCCTTGAACCATTCGCCCGACCAGTGCGACAGCGATTCCTCGAAGACGTGCAGGCCCCAAAGCTCGGCGATCGAGCCGTCCATGAAAATCTTATGCGTGAAGTCGTTGATCGCGCGCGCCTCGGGCAGATACGGATCTTCGAGCACTTCCTGGCGCGAGAGCTTCAGCGCCTCGGCGGTCTTCAACAGGACGAGCACGTGGCCGGGCGGCTGCGGCGAGATGAGCTCGTCGGCGATCTTCGCGCACAGCGGGCCGAGCAGATCGAAGTTTTTAACGAAGAAAGGCAGATGCAGGTAGTACGACACGGCGTTGAGGCCGTTGACTTCCAGAGAGAATCGCCCCCAGTTTTTAAAGAACTGCCGCATCACGGGCAGCGGCAGCTTGCCGGCGCGGAGCTGCGTCATAAAGTCGCCGGCCTGGACCTTGACCTTCCAGTGCTCGTACATTTTCGCGTAAAGATAGTCGACGTAGGCCTTCGCCTCGGCCGCGCTCATCTTTTCGCCCTGGCGCGGCTCTCTGAGAGTGCTCATCTATTTTCCTCCGGAAATTTCGCTGGGTGAGACTTCTGAGGGTCTATCATCGGCGAAAATCGTTGTCAATCAAAGGTCGCTCGCAAATGGAAAATCCCGCGCGCGTGCGGTAAGATGCCTGCATGCCGACGCGGCCTTCGAAAGACTTGGAGACGTTTCCCAATCCGCGGCAGGGACGCGACTACGAGATCAGCATGGAATGCCCCGAGTTCACCTGCGTCTGCCCGCGCACGGGGCAGCCGGACTTCGCGACGATCCGCATCCGCTTCGTGCCCGATAAGCTTTGCATCGAGCTCAAGTCGCTCAAGCTCTATCTCTGGTCGTTCCGCGACGAGGGCGCGTTTCACGAAGACGTGATCAATCGCATTCTCGACGACCTCGTCGCCGCGTGCCGGCCGAAGTCGATGACCGTCGTCGGCGACTTCAACGTGCGCGGCGGCATTCACACGGTGATCACCGCCGAATACAAAGCCAACTAGTTATCAGCGAGCCGTTCGCTGCTAGCTGAACGCTGATCGCTTACCTCATGCCCGAGGGCGCCTTCTTAAAAGAGCTGCTGATCGTCCTCGCGGTCACGCTCTCGATCCTCTTTTTGTTCCAGCGCATCGGACTTCCGGCGATCGTCGGCTTTCTTCTCGCCGGCGTCGTGATCGGCCCGCACGGACTCGAGCTCGTGAGCGATGTGCCGGCGGTGGCGACGATCGCCAACATCGGCGTCATCATCCTGCTGTTCACGATCGGGCTCGACATGTCGCTCGCCGAGCTCGCCGCGGTGCGCGGTTACGCCGCGTGGGCGGGGCTGCTGCAGGTCTTTCTCACGCTCGCCGTCGTAGCTGCGATCGCCTCGGCTTTCGATCTGCCGCTTGCCGTGGCCGTGTTCTACGGTTTTCTCGTCGTCAACAGCAGCACCGCCGTCGTTCTCAGAATACTCGCCGACCGGCGCGAGACCGATTCGCTGCACGGCCGCATCGCGACCGGCATGCTCGTGATGCAGGATTTGGCGCTCGTGCCCATGGCGCTGCTCATCCCCGCGCTAGGCTCGTCAGCGTCGATCTCCGCCGCGGTCCTGCTCGGTACGCTCGCAAAAGCGGTATTCGCGGTCGCCGCGATCGTCGTCGCGGCGCGCTATGCTCTGCCCTGGCTTCTGCACCAGGTCGCGCTGCTCAGAAGCCGCGAGCTTTTCACGCTTTTCATTCTCTTCGTCTCCTTCGCGACGGCGTTCCTCGCTTATGAGTTCGGCATCTCGCTCGCGCTCGGCGCCTTCATCGCCGGATTGTTGCTGTCGGAATCGGAATACAGCCATCAGATGGTCGCGGATCTCCTGCCCCTGCGGGACTGCTTCAGCGGCATCTTTTTTCTCTCCGTCGGTATGCTGCTCGATGTCGCGTTTGTGCGCGCCGACGTCGCCGGGCAGCTGGGCATCCTTGCGCTGCTCGTCGCCGTCAAGGCCGGTATCGTCGTGTTGATCTTCGGGGCTCTCTACGGCTCGCTGAGACTCGGCCTGGTCGTCGGCCTGAGCCTGGCGCAGATAGGCGAGTTCTCGTTCGTTTTGGAGCAGGCGGGTTGGCAGCACGGTCTCCTTACGGAAGCCGGCCACCAGACATTTCTCACCGCCTCGATTTTGAGCCTCATGGCGACGCCGTTTCTGATGCAGTGGAGTCACCGCGTGGCTTTCGCAGCGGAGAAAACGGGCGGCGCGCCGCGTAAGCCGGAAAGGACCGGCGGCGCCGGCGACAGCGGTCATGTGATTATCGTCGGCTATGGTCTTAACGGCCAAAATTTGACGCGCGTCCTCAAGGAAGTCGGGATTCGCTATCGCATTCTCGACATGGACCCGGCGGTTACGCGGGCGGCAGCGAAGGCGGGCGAGCCGATTGTTTTCGGCGATGGCACGCGGCCGGAGATTCTCGACAAGGTCGACATCGCGGGCGCGCGCGTGCTCGTCGTCGCCGTTTCCGATCCGGTCGCGACCGCGCGCATCGTGGCCGAGGCGCGCCGCGAGAAACCCGAGCTCTCGATCATCGTGCGCACTCGCTACGTTGCCGAGATCGAGCGGCTCTACCGCATGGGCGCGAACGAGGTCATTCCGGAGGAATTCGAGACCTCGATCGAAATCTTTTCGCGCGTGCTCCAGGAGTACCACCTGCCGCGGAACATCATCTCGCTCCAGGTCGACCTCATCCGCCGCGAGCAGTACGGCGCGCTGCGCGGCCTCAGGCTCGAAGGCAAAGCGCTCGACGAATTGGGCCGGTATCTCGCCGGCACGACCGCCGATACCATGCTCGTCACCGACGGATCGCCCGCCGCCGGAAGAAGCCTCGCCGAGATCGAGCTCCGCGAGCGCAGCGGCATTACCGTTATCGCGGTCGTCCGCGACGGTCTGTCGACGCACAATCCACCGGCCGATTTCAGGCTCGCCGCTGGCGACGTCCTCGTGCTTCTCGGCAGCCACCAGCAGCTCGACGACGCGACCCGCATCATAAGCCCGCCGCAGGTAGATTGATTTTTCACGTTTTTTAACTTAAGAATCTTAAGTAAGTGGTAAGACCAGTCTTTGCGGTTGCGTCTGGAGGAAAGTTTCATGTCTTATACGGTAACCAACGAAAAATTAAAGCGATGGGTGAAGGAAACCGCCGGGCTCTGTACCCCCGACTCTGTGTACTGGTGCGACGGCAGCGACGCCGAATACAACCGCTTGATGGCCGAAATGGTTGCCGGCGGCATGGCGACACCGCTCAAGTCGCCGCCGGAAAGCTTCCTTTTTCGCTCCGACCCGGGCGACGTCGCGCGCACCGAGGATCGCACGTACATCGCGAGCCGCTCGAAAGACGACGCCGGCCCCACCAATAATTGGATCGATCCCGCAGAGCTCAAGCGCACGATGGGCGGTCTCTACAAAGGATGCATGAAGGGCCGCACGATGTACGTGATCCCATTTTCCATGGGACCCATCGGGTCGCCGATCGCCAAGATCGGCGTCGAGATCACCGACAGCCCGTACGTCGTCTGCAACATGAAGATCATGACGCGTATGGGCGCCAAGGTTATCGCGGTGCTCGGCGCCGACGGCGACTTCATTCCCTGCCTGCACTCGGTCGGCGCGCCGCTGGAAAACGGCCAAAAAGATTCCTCCTGGCCGTGCGCGCCGATGGATAAAAAATACATCAGCCATTTCCCCGAAGAAAATTTGATCTGGTCCTACGGCTCCGGCTACGGCGGCAACGCGCTGCTCGGGAAAAAGTGCCTCGCGCTGCGCATCGCGTCGGCGATGGGCAAGCGCGAAGGCTGGATGGCCGAGCACATGCTGATTATGCGGCTCATCAGCCCGACCGGAAAGCAGTACCACGTCGCGGCGGCGTTCCCGTCCGCCTGCGGCAAGACCAATCTCGCGATGCTCGTCCCGACGATCCCGGGCTGGAAGTGCGAGACCATCGGCGAGGACATCGCCTGGATGAAGATCGGGCCGGACGGCCGTCTCCGCGCGATCAATCCCGAGAGCGGCTTCTTCGGTGTCGCCCCCGGCACCTCGTCGCAGTCGAATCCCGCGGCGATGGCGACGCTCAAGGACGACGTGATCTTCACCAACTGCGCGCTGACCGACGACGGCAGCGTGTGGTGGGAAGGAATGGACGGCCCGAAGCCGAAACACGCGATCGACTGGCGCCACCACGACTGGACGCCGGCGAAAAAAGAGCCGGCGGCGCATCCGAACGCGCGCTTCACGGTCGCGGCGGATGAATGCCCGTGCATCTCCGCCGATTGGGAGAAGCCCGAGGGCGTGCCGATCGATATCTTCATTTTCGGCGGCCGGCGCTCCAGCGTCGTGCCGCTCGTGACGGAAGCCTACGACTGGGACCACGGCGTCTTCATGGGCGCGACCGCCGCGTCGGAGACGACCGCGGCGATCATCGGCAAGGTCGGCGTGCTCCGGCGCGATCCGTTCGCCATGACGCCTTTCTGCGGCTACAACATGGCGGATTACTTTCAGCACTGGCTCGACATGGGCGATAAGCTCGGCGACAAGGCGCCGCGCATCTTTTACGTCAACTGGTTCCGCCGCAGCGCCGACGGCCAGTGGCTCTGGCCGGGCTTCGGCGACAACAGCCGCGTGCTCAAGTGGATGTGCGAGCGCCTTGAAGGCAAGGCCGATGCGAAGAATACGCCGATCGGCTATCTGCCGAACGAGACCGACATCGATCTTCGCGGTCTCGAGATCCCGCCGCCGAATATCAAAGAGCTGCTTCGCGTCGATATTCCTGCATGGAAGGCGGAGATTCCCGATATCGAAAAACACTTCAAACAGTTCGGCGCCCGCCTGCCGCAAAGGCTGACAAAGCAGCTCGAGCGGCTCGTCGAAAGGCTGAACGGTTAGCTGAACGGTTAAAGCGTTTCAGGGTTGAGGAGTTAAAGGGTTAAAAACAAGAGTATCGAACGAGCTTCTTGTGGTTAACCCTTAAACCCTGCAACCCTTAAGCCCTTAAACCAAATCATGCCCCCGTCCACGCTCGTCTTGTTCGACATCGACGGCACGCTGGTCGACTGCGGCAAGGCCGCGGGCAAAGCCTTCTCGGCCGCGTTTCACGAAGCCTTCGGCGTGCCCTGTCCCATATTCAAGGCCGAGGAAGTTTCAGGTCTCACCGACACCGCCATCTTGATGGAAGTCGTCCGGCGGCTCAAAATCGATCCGGACGATCTCGAGCAGCGGCGCGACCGCGCCTTCGAAATTTATGCGCGCAACCTGGAGCGCGAGCTGAAGGCAAATCCTGCAATCGCGCTTCCCGGCGCAAGCCGCGCCGTTGAGCGAATACGATCGATCGAAGATTGTGCCGTCGGCCTTCTCACCGGTTCCACCGAAGCGACGGCGCGCGTCAAGCTCGAGACGGCGGGAATTTCTTTCGAGCAGTTCGTCTGCGGCGCCTATTCCGAAGACGGCGAGCTGCGCGAGGCGCTGCCGCCGGCCGCTCGCCGCCGCTTCGCGGAGCTTTTCGGCGACGAGCCGCGCACGACGATCCTCATCGGTGACACGCCGCGCGACGTCCAAGCCGCGCACGCGACCGGCTGCGAATTCATCGGCGTCGCGACGGGTCCGTACAGCGTCGAGACGCTCGAAGCGGCGGGTGCGCGTATAGTTTTGCGCGACCTGAAGGTCGCCGAATATCTTTGGCGCGTTGTTGCACCTCTATGCAGCAAGCAACAATGATTTTTCTTGTCCCGCGTTCGCGGCGGTGCTAAACATCGATGCTTAACCGGTCATGAAAATCATCGAGCGCGTTCTAACGGCGGAAAAAGATTCCATTCCGGGCTATCTCGCGTATCCCGAGCGCAGCGAGCGCGGCCCCGCGCTCTTGATGGTGCACCAGAACACCGGCGTCACCGATTACATCAAGATCGAGGCGCTCAAGTTCGCCAAGCTGGGCTACACCGCGATTGTGCCGAATCTTTACGAGCTCGTCGGTTATCCCGACGTGACGCACATCCACACCGGGCGGCTGATCCAGGCGAAGACTTCCGACGCGCAGTTCGTGCAGGCGATCGGCGCGGGCTGGCGCTATCTGCTCGCGCGCCACGACGTCGATCCGCGCCGCGTCGCGGTCTCCGGCTACTGCATGGGCGGACGGCTCGCGATTCAGTTCATCGTCGCGACGCCGGAGGTGCGCGCGTTTGTCGGCTACTATCCGACCGTGCGCGACGAGCCGCCGACCGCGATGCGCCCGATTCCTCCTTGGGAAGCCGTGCAGCGTTTTAAATGTCCATCGATCGTTCTATACGGCGCTGACGATATCGTCACGACGGTTCCCGTCCAGCGCAAGATGTGGGACGCCTTCGCTACTAATGGACAGAGCCTCGAATGGCACTTCTTTCCTTTCGGCGGCCACGG
>DASWZY010000104.1:0-3662 GCA_036407055.1 Binatia bacterium | reverse complement strand
GTCACCCTGACGGAAGGCGGCGGCGGAGCCCTTTACGAGGTCTGCATCGGGCTTCGTAAAGGACTCGCGGAGCGAAAGATCGCGGCGGCGTTCAAGGCGATTCATGCCGACGAGAAGGATCATAAAAACGCCGGCGCGCGCCGCCTCGCCGGGCTACTGCGCATTCCGCGCGATTACGAGCGCGCCGCCGAGATCGTCTGCGAAGTCAGCGCCCAGCGTCTGCGTATGCGTAACGAGCAGTTCGGTTTTCCGCTGAGCGAGGCGGAGCTGCAAGAGGTTGAGCGCTGCTGTCGGAAGCCGTTTCGCGCTGCCGAAACGGATGGAAGCGCGCGGCGCGAGGTCACTTCGCGGCCGAAAAAATGAGAAAGTGCTGGCGGGGGAGAAAGCCGTAGTCCTGCTTTACCGCGTATCCCGCCTCTTTCATTTCGCGGAGAATGACATCTTTCGGAGTGTAATGTCCGATGCTTCCGAGCCATCCTGCTCCCTTGTCGTTAAACTCGACGATGGCTATACGGCCGTCCGGCTTTAGATACTTCTTAGCATTGCCGAAGTACCGCGCGCGATTTTCCAGGTGATGGTAGGTATTGCTGGTGAAAATCAAATCCACCGGCGCGGGTAACAACGGGTCTTCGGCTTGGGCGAGGATGGCCACGACGTTCGAATAGCCTTCCTCCTTCGCTCGGCGCGCCAGCGCTTCCTTGAGTCCCTTGTCGACGTCGACGGCGTATACTTTTCCGTCCAGCCCGACGGCCTTCGCCAGCCGGAACGTGAAATAACCTCCGCCCGAGCCGAGATCGGCGACGCGATCGCCGGGCCGGATGGCGATCGCGCGGATCACCTCGTCGGGCTTCTGCCACTCGTCTCTGCCGATGCCCTCGTAGGCGCATTGCTTGAGGCGCGTGCAGCCGGCAAGCGCGAGTAAAACGAGCAGGGCCGTTAACAGTCTTCGATTATCAAAATGAAGTTTCATGAAAGCCCGCATGCAAGGCGGCTTAACCGACGGAATTGATCTTATCGGGGCCGATGGTAAAAATCTAATCAGCCATGCCGCGAGTAGACCGGGAACAGGTTGAGAAGGACTGGACGGCGCGGGGTTTTTCCTGCGGCCTGTGGACCGATCCGCCGGGACGAGTCTGGGCCGACTTCGTTCACGACACCGACGAGCTGGTGCTGCTGTTGGAGGGCGAGGAGGAATTCGAAATGAGCGGGACGACCTATCGCCTCGCGCCCGGCGAGGAGCTTCTGATTCCTGCCGGTGCTCTACACACGGCGCGGAACGTCGGAACGGTCACCTCGAAATGGTTTTACGGTTATAAAAGAAAATAGCGGCGGAAGAATCGAGTTATTTTCCGATAAACGTTCTCAGATAATCATTGCTCGTCTGCGTGCAGTAAGCATTTTCTTCCTTCAGGGCCGCGCAGAAAGGCGTGGCATAGGACAAATCCCAAGTATTGTCGATCAGCGCATAGACCGCGCCGCGGATGCACGCGCGGCGCGCATCGTTCTCGCCGCGCTCGCATTGCGCCGCGGCAAAAAGGCTATTCCCGCCGCGTGACACATTGGATAAGTCCCTGCCGACCGACTGCGCGCAGTCGAGCGCATAGGCGCCCGCGTTGCGGCATTCCTGCAATTGCTGCTCGGTCGTGAGGCCCATCTCCTGCATGCGCGAGGTCTGCATCCAGTAGCACGAGCGGCGATATTTTTGCGCGATGTCATCGCATGGATAATGCGGGTCGGTCGCGCTCACCTTCCGTTTGTCGGTCAGGGACGAGACGACGTTTTCCATGAAGACGCCGCCGTAGCACGACTCTTGGCTCCACCCACCGGACAGCGCGTCGCAGCCTTTGAGCGACGTGTCGACGTCGTTTTCCGTGAAAAACATCAGCGCGTGTCCAAGGCCGTGGAGACACTGGAAGTAAACGCGCCGCTCCACGGTGACGTCGCACGCGGTTGGCGCTTTGCGTACGATCTCGCTTTCGGTCACGTGGCGCGCCGGCGCCTTGCTGTCGCCGCGGAGAAAGCGCTCGACTGCGCCGTGATAGCAGCCGGAGTGACACGTCTGGTCGCAGGCGAGAAACGCGTCGTGGATATTGCCTTTCACGCGAAAGATCTCGCGCCCGAGGGAGTGGACGACCGGATGGCACGCGAGCCGCAGACCGGCGTCCTCTTCTTCATATTTGTGGACCGATTTCAGCAGCTCCCCCGGCGCGTGCTTCTCCAGCTCGCCGCGAAAGAGGAGGTCCAGGCATTCGTCGCTGCCGGGGGCTTGCCGCGCGAGGCATTCTTTGAGCGCGGCGAGCGGCGGATCAGTTGCAACTTCGTCGGCGCGAACGATACATGGAAGCAAAAGAGTGATAAGGACGAGTGCGGCAACAAGGTTTTTCATCGGCGCTAAAGTACCACAGAAGGCGCCTCGCGAGCGAACTCTTTACCGTCGAAGCCGCATGGCATAAAATGGTGGCGACAAGGAGGCTCTATGAAAGCGCCGCTCAAGACCACCGGTATCGATCACGTCGTGCTGCACGTGAAGGACCTCGCGCGCGCGAAGAAATTCTATGTAGACTTCCTCGGCATGGAGGTCGAGCACGAGCGATCGTGGCAGCTGTTTTTAAAGTGCGGCGCTCAGGGGGTCGCGCTCTTCGAGTCCGAGGACGGCGAGGATATTCACGGCGGTAGCGAGATGAACCATATGGCGCTGCGGCTGAAATCCGGCGAGTACGCGAAAGTAAAGGCGCTGCTGGAAGAGCGGGGGATCGAGGTCACCGGCCGGCCCGGCGATGCGCACTGCGTCTATTTTTCCGATCCCGACGGCCACCGCCTGCAACTGTTGATGCCAGGGGAGGAATAAAATCTACGCACGCCAAACGGCACCGACCTCCTCGCACGTCGCGAGGTCGAGAAACATGCGCTCCATTAATTTGAGCGCGAGTTCGTGGTTCTCACGGCTGCGCGAGCCGGAGCCGTCTTTCAAAACGACCATATCGTAACCCAAGTTCCGTCCCGTTCGCGCCGTGCCCTCGACACCGCCCTCTGTGGCGACGCCGCCGACGATGATCGTGCGAATGCCGCGGCTTCTAAGCATTAAGTCGAGATCCGTGCCGATAAACGCATCGGGACGGCGTTTCTGAAAAACCGTGTCTCCCGGCTCGGGCTTGAGGCCCTCGACGATCTCGCGGCCGTGCGGATCGTCTTTTTCCTTCGCCGCGAGCGCACGCGGATCGCCGACGTTGCCGCGCTTCATGCGCACGCGAATCCACGGGGCCGCCTCCTCGTGCACGGAATAGTTCGTTTGCACGGAATAAAAAACCGGGACGCCGGCGGCGCGCGCCGCAGCCGCGAGCTTTTTCAAGTTCGGCAGGATCTCCGAATAATTGAAAGCGTTGGGTGCGATCGCGTTTTCGAGGTCCCAGATGAGCAGCGCCGTCCGCGACGGCGCGGCGATTTCCGCGAGCGTCGTGGGTATCTCTTTACCGTCGAATTGCAGCATGAGTCCTCCGTCGGCGAAATGCCGTATTCAACCGTTACTTTAAATATATGACTTCAGGCGCGCGCGGCTGGGGCGAAGCCTTGTCCGCGTCGATGACCGCGGCCGAGAGGTCCTGGCCGGTGATGATCTCGTAGAGCCTGCCCATCGCGGCCGGCGTGTTGACGCGCGTCAATCC